>JABBNW010000369.1 GCA_019352115.1 Pseudomonadota bacterium | reverse complement strand
TGTCGCCGACGCCGGAAAACTGACCCTTTAGCAACGTCTGAAAGTTGACCCCCTGTGGTCACCGGGCGTGGCAGAAGGGTCTGGTGATTACTTTGGATGAGTGGGCTGAGATCCGCCGTCTGCACCGGTCGGAGGGGCTGCCGATCAAGGCGATCGCCCGGAAGCTGGGGATCTCGAAGAACACGGTGAGGCGAGCGCTGCGGGCGGAGGAGGCACCGCGGTATCAGCGTCCGGCGAGGGGGTCGATCGTCGACGCGGTGGAGCCGGCGATCCGGGAGCAGCTGAGGCTGGACCCGACGATGCCGGCGACGGTGGTCGCGGAGCGGATCGGCTGGGAGCGGTCGATCACGGTGCTGCGGGAGCGGGTCACGGAGCTGCGGCCGGTCTACCTTCCGCAGGACCCGGCCGGGCGGACGTCTTATGATCCCGGCGAGCGGGCGCAGAACGATTTCTGGTTCCCGCCGGCGGAGATCCCGGTCGGCCCCGGCGTGGTGGCGTCGGGGAAGGATGCGCCGCCGGTGCTGGTGATGGCGTCGGGCTACTCGCGGTGGATGCTCGCCCTGATGCTGCCGTCGCGGCATGCCGAGGACCTCGTGCTGGGGACGTGGGAGCTGCTGCAGCGGCTCGGCGGGGTGCCGAAGCAGATGGTCTGGGACAACGAGGGCGGTGTCGGGAAGTACCGGGGCCGGGGCAGGCCGCCGCTGCTGTCGCGGCAGTTCGCGGAGTTCCGGGGGCTGCTGGGCTGCGAGGTGGTGGTGCTCCCGCCGCGGGAGCCAGAGCACAAGGGGATCGTCGAGCGGAACAACGACTACCTGGAAACCTCGTTCCTGCCGGGCCGGTCGTTCGTGTCGCCGGGGGACTTCAACGCGCAGATCGGCGACTGGACGGGGCTGGCGAACTCGCGGCGCAAGCGGGTCCTGGGCTGCGCTCCGTCCGACCGGATCGCCGCGGACCGGGCCGCGATGGCGCCGCTGCCGCCGATCGCGGAGGCCTCGCTGGGCTGGCATAACCGCGTCCGGCTGCCCCGCGATCACTACGTGCGGATCGACAGCTGCGACTACTCGGTGGACCCGGCGGTGATCGGCCGGCTGGTCGACGTCCGCGCCGACCTGGCGCAGGTGACCGTGCGGTGCGACGGGCGGCTGGTGGCCTGCCATGACCGGTCCTGGGCCGCGCACCAGACGGTCACCGACCCGGGGCACAAGGCAGCGGCCGACCTGATGCGCGCCGAGCGGCTGCGGGCGAAGCTCGCCGCGCCGCGGGCGGCGGTCGAGGTCGAGCAGCGGGACCTGTCCCGCTATGACGCGCTGATCGGCGGCGGCGACGCCGCCTGACCTCGTCATTTTCTCGTATTTCCCCTTTCCCTGCCGGCGCGTGCCCGTGCGGGCCGCTGACGCGAAACGAATTGAAATGAAACGAAATGAAACTCAGGGAGGCCCTGCCATGACGGCGACGACGGCGGTGATGCCCTCGAACGCGAGCGTTCCCGCAGGTGACGGCGGGTTCTGCAAGCGGTCGGGGTGCGGGCGGCCGGTGCTGCCCGGCGAGCGGGGCAGGTCGCGGCAGTTCTGCAGCGACGAGTGCCGCGTCCGGCACTACAACGCGCTGCGCTCGGTGCCGGCCGCGCCCGTCCTGCCCCCGGCGGACGGGCCGGAAGCATCGCTGGGAAGGCTGGCCCAGCTGCTGTCGGAGGCGTCCCGGCTGGCCGCGTCAGCATCGGCACAGGTCGCCGCCGCCGACCCGGGACGGGTCGCCGCGGTGCTGGCCGAAGGCGAGGCCGCCCGCCGGCGCGCCGAGGCCCACGCGGGCGTCGCGTCGGCGCAGGCCGCCGAGGCCGGCGAGTCAGCGGCCGCGGCCTGGGAGGCCGCCGACGCGGCCGATGCCGCCCGCGGGCAGGCCGAGGAACGCGCCCGGGCAGCAGAAGAGCGGGCTCGCGAGGCAGAACGGCAGCTGGCGGCGACAGCCGCCGAGCTCGCCGCCGCCCTCGCCCGGGCCGGCGCCGCCGAGCGGGAGGCCGCGCAGGCAGCCGCCGCGCTCGAGGCAGCCGCCCGCGAACGCGACACCGCAGCCGAGGCCGCGAGGAACGGCGCGCAGGCCGGCAGGGACGCGCTCGCCGCCGCCCGCGAGCAGGCAGCCCGGGAACTGGCGGCCGCCCAGGGCGCCTGCCAGGTCCGGGAAGAAGCCGCCCGCTCCCTCGCCGACGCCGCGGCCGCCCGCGCGGAGCGCGCCGAGGCCGCGCTCGACGCCGAGCGCGCCGAGCGCCGCGCCCTGACCGAGAAGCTCGCCATCGCGGCGGTCCCGCCGCAGCCCGCCAGGCGCGCCCGCGCCGCCGCAGAGAAGGAGAAGCAGCCGTGACCGGCGACACCGCCAGCCAGATCGCCTACCTGACCCGCGTCCTGAAAGCCCCCGCACTGCGGGACTCCGCCGGACGGCTCGCCGCGGCCGCCCGCGACGGCGGCTGGACCCACCAGGAATACCTCGCCGCCTGCCTCGAGGCCGAGGTCGCCACCCGCGACGCCCACGGGGCGGAAAACCGCATCCGGGCCGCGGGGTTCCCCGCCCGCAAGATGATCGAGGACTTCGACTTCGACCACCAGCGGTCGGTCAGACGGGACCAGATCCTGCACCTGGCGACACTCGACTTCATCACCGCGAAAACGAACATCGTGCTGCTCGGCCCCCCGGGGACGGGCAAGACGATGCTCGCCACCGGCCTGGGCATGAAGGCCTGCCAGGCCGGCCACCGCGTCCTGTTCGCCACCGCCGCCGCCTGGACCGACAAGCTCACCGCCGCCTACCGCGCCG
>JABBNW010000079.1 GCA_019352115.1 Pseudomonadota bacterium | reverse complement strand
GGATCGCCGGGCAGGTCGCATCCGTCATGCTGATCCGCCCGGCCTTCAAGGCGGCCGTGAAGCGCGGCGCGAACCCCGCCTCCCCCAGCGAGACGCCGGAACTTTGCACCCCGGCCACGCAGCCGGCACCGATCAGCAGGTCGGTCGCGTAACCGGACACCGGTACCCCCAGTATCCGCAGGTTGCGCACGCCCGCCCGCACCAACGCGCGCGCGAAGGCCGACGGGGTCAGCGAATTGTCCGGCGGCAGCGCCAGCAGGGCGCCGTCCGGCACCAGGGCAGCCAGCGCGTCAAGGGCCAGCGGGCGATCAAGAGCAAGCGAGGGCATGATGGAGGTCTCCTGTCCCGCCCCAGTTATCACCACTTGCCTGGAACGGTCGAGCCGCAGCCGCCCCCTCGCGCGTCGACCCGAACCGGGAGGCCTGTCGGCATGGCTGACGCATCCGATCCCGCCGTCGGCCGCGCCCGTCCGCTGCCACGCCGCCGCTGGGGGATCGGGGCACTGCTCGGTTCCGGCATCCTGGTGAATTATTTCGATCGCATCAATCTCTCGATCGCCGGACCGTCTCTGCAGCACGCGTTCGCACTGACCCCGGCGCAGCTCGGCTGGCTGTTCAGCGCCTTCTTCTGGTCCTACGCGCTGTCGCAGATCCCGATCGGGCTGATCCTGGATCGTTATGGCGTCACCCCGATCGGCCGCGTGGGCGCGGTGTTGTGGACGGTGGCGACCGGGCTCACCGCGCTCGCCGGCGGCTACGGCGGGCTGATTGCGGCGCGCGTGCTGCTCGGCATCGCCGAGGCCCCCGCGTTCCCCGGCAACGCCAAGGCGACCGGCTACTGGTTCCCGCGCCGCGAACGCAGCCTGGCCACCGCGCTGTTCGATGCGGCGGCGAAGTTCTCGAACGTCATCGGTGCGCCGCTGGTCGCCTTCAGCGTCATCCATTACGGCTGGCGCGGCGCCTTCTGGGGCACCGCGGTCCTGAGCCTGATCTATACGATCGGCTTCTGGGTGTTCTACCGCGATCCCGCCGCTGACCCGAAGCTCAGCGACGCGGAGCGCGCGTACATCCGTGCCGGCGGCGCGGCGGCCGAAGGCGTCGCAACCGCCGGCAGCGGGGCCATGCTCGGATATCTGCTGCGCAGCCGAAAGGTATGGGGCATGGCGATCGGCTTCGGCGCCTACGATTACGCCTTCTACCTGTTCCTCACCTGGCTGCCCGGCTACCTCGTGCACACGATGCACATGACCCTGCTGAAATCGGCCGGTTTCACCGCCATCCCCTGGATCGTCGCCACCATCACGGACCTCGCGGTCGGCGGCTGGCTGATCGATGCGCTGATCACCCGCGGATACGACGAAACCCGGGTGCGCAAGACGGTGCTGGTGGCGGGCATGCTGATCGGGGTTGCCGTGCTGGGCGCGGCGTTCACCACCGCGGTGGGATGGGCACTCCTGTGGATTTCGATCTCACTTGCCGGGCTCGCGGCGGCGGCGCCGGTGGGCTGGTCGCTGCCGTCGCTGATCGCCCCCACCGGAGGCACCGGAACCGCCGGCGGCATCATGAACTTCGCCGGCAATCTGGCAGGCGTCGCAGCCCCAGTCGTGACCGGATATATCGTCGGGCGGACGCACGGTTTCGCCGGCGCCTTCATCGCCGCCGCCGTCATCCTGCTGATCGGCATTGCCGCCTACGTCTTCCTGCTCGGACCGATCGCGCCGATTGCCGACCCGCCCGGCGAGGCGCCCTAGCCGCGATGCCGAGCCCGCCGACGTCCCCCCGTCCCGGCCAGGTGCGGATCGGCATCTCCGGCTGGACCTACCCCCCTTGGCGCGGCACCTTCTATCCGAAAGGCCTGCGGCAGAAGGACGAGCTCGACTACGCAGCCTCCCGCTTCCGCAGCATCGAGATCAACGGCACGTTCTACGGCACCCAACGCCCGACCGCGTTCGCCGACTGGGCCGCCCGCACGCCGCGGGACTTCGTCTTCGCGGTGAAAGCGCCGCGCTACATCACCCACATCCTGCGCCTGCGGGACGCCGAAACGGCCCTGGCGAATTTCTTCGCCTCCGGCCCGCTCCGCCTGGG
Organism: Pseudomonadota bacterium; assembly: GCA_019352115.1. GTDB lineage: Bacteria > Pseudomonadota > Alphaproteobacteria > Acetobacterales > Acetobacteraceae > JAJZVS01. The sequence goes on along the minus strand of JABBNW010000079.1, from coordinate 16,320 downwards.
CACCAAGCTTGGTCCCCTGCTGTGGCAACTGCCACCGAGCTTCAAATACGATCCGGACCGGATCGAGTCCTTCCTGAAACTTCTGCCGCATACCACCACCGACGCCGCAAAACTGGCCACCCATCACGACCACCGCATGGACGGGCGCGCCTTCACCGAGGCCGGCCCGCACCGCAAACTCCGCCACGCGCTGGAGATCCGCCACGAAAGCTTCCGCGACCCTGCGTTCGTCAAGCTGCTGCGCGCCCACCACGTCGCGCTGGTCTGCGCCGATACGGTGGACTGGCCGCGGCTCATGGATGTCACCGCCGACTTCGTCTATGTCCGGCTGCACGGGGCGGAAGAACTCTATGCGTCCGGCTACGATGACGACGCACTGGACGCCTGGGCCGCCCGGGTCACCGCCTGGGCGCGCGGCGGCGAACCGGCAAGCCCCGAGCGCGCCGACGGACCGGCACAAAAACAAGCGCGCCGCGACGTGTTCGTCTACTTCGACAACGACATCAAAGTCCGCGCTCCGCGCGACGCCGCCGCACTGGCGGAGCGCGTGGCGCGGCAGATCAACGAATAAGGGCCAGGCGAGCCGGCACCAGACCCGCCCCTTCGGTGCCACTATCCGTTGGGAAATGCCTCCGACGGTTGCAGAGGAGCCCTGTCGCTGGACGGGCAGCAGCCCTTGAATCGTCCGGCACTTCGGCGTACATGGCGGGTGCCATGACAGCCCCCGCCCCCACCCGCACCGCCCGCCTCGAAGCCCGGATCACCCCGGACGCGCTCACCCTCGTCCGCCGCGCTGCCGAGCTGCAAGGCAGCAGCGTCAGCGAGTTCGTCGTCTCCGCGGCGCGGAAGGAAGCGAACCAGGTCATCGCCGAAACCCAGCTCATCCGCCTCGCGGTCGAGGATCAGCGCGCAATCGCCGCGGCCATTCTCCACCCGCCCCCGCTCAGCCAAGGCATGGAACGGGCGATCGCGCGCCACGATGGGCTGATCGCCGCCTCGCGGTGACGCCGCCCTTCGTCGTCGAACCGCTGGGCGCCGGCCACGACCGACGCGGCTTCACCTGCGGCGCAGAACCGCTCGATCGCTATTTCCACGAGCGTGTCACCCAGGACATCCGCCGCCGGATCGCCAATTGCTTCGTCGCCGTGGACGGCGTCGGCGCGGTCGCGGGCTACTACACGCTGTCCGCAGCCGGCCTGCCGATGACCGATCTGCCGGAAGAGGAAGCGAAACGCCTGCCGCGCTATCCGCTGCTTCCCGCTTGCCGCATCGGCCGCCTGGCCGTTGCCACGACAGCGTCCGGCCACGGCCTCGGCGCCGCGTTCGTCGTCGATGCCGTCACCCGCGCGATGCGCGCCGAGCCGGCGATCTTCGCCCTGTTGGTCGATGCCAAAGACGAAGCGGCAGCTCGGTTCTATGCCCATCTCGGCTTTCGTCCGCTCGCCAGCCGAAAGTCGGGTTTCTATCTGCCGGTGGCCGAGGTCGCGCGACAGGTCGTTGCCACGCGGCAGGCGTCCGGGCGGTAGCGCCGCCGTCGGCGTCGCTACCCCAGCGCCGAGACAAGCGCTTCGGCGCTGCGGCCGTTGGCGATGGTGGCAGCGCGGCCGTCCCAATGGACGCCGTTGACGCGGGCGAAGGCGTGGTTCGCGTTTGGGTAGACATGGCAAGCGATGTGGGCGTTCCCTTGCACGGCCGCGATGACTTTGGCGCGGCCCTCCGGGGGAAAGAACTCGTCCTGATCGGCGATATGAAGCAGCAGCGGCTTGGCGATCCTGTCGAGATCGCCCAGCAGGCCGTCGAGCCCGACGCCGTAGTAGGAGATGTTTATATCTGCATCGGACTGTTCCGCCATCATGACCGCGAGCCTGCCGCCGAGGCAGAATCCCATGCTGCCGACGCGGCCATTGGCGCCCGGCATCCTGCGCGCGGCGCTGAGCGTGGCTTTCAGGTCTTCCATCCCCTTCGCCTGGTCGAAGGTGTTGAACAGTTCGAAAGCGCGCTTCCAGTCGGCCTCGGTCTTGTCGGTGATGTCGATACCTGGTTCGATGCGCCAGAACAGATCGGGGCAGACAGCGATGAAGCCCATGTCGGCGATCCAGGCGCACGCGTCGCGCATGGCCTGGTTGACGCCGAAAATCTCCTGGATGAGCACGACGACGCCGGGCTTCCCCCCGCCCGGGGTGGCTTTGGGTTCGGCGACGTGGGCGCTGAAGCTGCCCGACCCGTCGGTGGCCGTCAGGGTGATGTTCGGCATGGTGTCTGTCTCCTTCTTGCGGACCAGTCCGAAGCGTCGGCGGATCGGCGCCGGGGGCGTGTCGCCCGGACTCTGGCGCGGCTTTGCGGTGCACGCAAACTGCCCGCTGACGCGCGGACCGGACGGCCGGGGCCTGGCCGCCCGCCGGTCTGACCTGCGCCGATCGCAGGCCTGCGCGCGGCCGGCGCATGCTTACACTTCGCGATGATTTCGTTGCTCCCCCTGCTCGGCTTCGCGGTGGTCATGTACATCACCCCCGGCCCGAACAACATCATGGTCGCCAGTTCAGCCGCCGCGCATGGCGTGTCCGCGACCCTGCCGCACATGTTCGGCATCGCGCTCGGCTTCGCCGCGATGCTGATGCTGGTCGGCGCCGGCGCGGGGGCGGCGGTGGGGGCCTGGCCCGGTCTTGCGCCGGCGATGCGCTGGATCGGGGCCGGCTGGATGGCCTGGATCGCGTGGAAGATTGCGACCGCGAAGCTGCCGCATGAGGGCGGGCGCCGCCGGCTGCTCGGCTTCTGGGGCGCGGCCGGGTTCCAATGGATCAACCCGAAGGCGTGGCTGATCGCGCTCGCGGTGGCCGGCAGTTTCATCGTGCCGGACCACGCGGCCGGCCCGCAGGTGCTGCGGATCGGGCTCGTATTCCTCGGTTGCGCGATGCCCTGCCTGCTGGTCTGGGCGCTACTCGGCAGCGGCACCGGGCGGCTTCTGCGCGCGCCGGCGCAGTTCCGCGCCTTCAACCTGGTGATGGCGGCGCTGCTGGTCGCCTCGGTCGTGCCGGTGCTGGCCGGTTCCTGAGCCCCGCTACTCCAGCCGCGCGCTCCCGCCCGCACCGCTGGCGTCGGCGCGGAGTTGGATCGCCGCCGCCGGCACGCCCGCGGCCTCCAGCGCCGCGGCGATCGCCTGCGCCCGCGCCAGGCCAAGCTTCGTCGCCGCAAGCTGCGCGGTCGGATCGGCCGAGGCCGCAGCCCCCTGCCCCAGCGCCTCGATCGCCCGACCGCCACGCCGGGCCGCGAGCGCGCGCAGGTCCGGCAGCGCCGCCGTGGGCAACACCGCGCTCCCCGGGGCGAAGGCGACCGTCACCCGGTCGGCGGCCGGCCCGGAGACGGGCGGCGGCGGCGGTGCGGTGCCGGACGCGCTGCGACCGGCCGCGGCGGAGGCAGCCACACCGGCCTGCGCCACCTGCGGCATCGGCGGCGGTGCCGCCGGGATCGCCGGCGCCGCACCCGCCGGCGCTGCACCCGCCGACGCCCCACCCGCCGACGCCCCACCGGCCGCCCCCTCGGCCGCCCCCTCGGCCGCGCCGGAAGTCCCCGTGGACGCGCCCGCGACGCGCGCTGTCCGGGTTACGCCCGCAGCAGCCGGACCCGTCGTTGCCGCTGCCGCGGGCATCGCCGGCGGCAGCGCGGCACTCCGCACCGCGGTCACCGGCGCCTTGGCGGGCGGGGCCGGCGGCCGCGCCGGCGCCGCAGCGACAGGCGCAGGTGGGGCGGTGACCGCGTCCATGGACGCGCTCGCCATCCCGCCCGCGGGCGGGACCACCGGCGGCGGCAGGCTGCCAACCCCGAACAACCCCGGCGCGGTGCTGGGGCGGGAGGGATCCGGCAGCGGCGTCGCCTCGGCGAGCAGCCGTGCATGCGCCCGGTCGGCCATCAGGCCAGTGTTGATCTGGTTCAATTGCGCGAGGTCCGGCGGCGCCGGCGGCGGCGGCACCGTCGCCAGGTTCGGGTAGGGCTGGCTCGCCCCCGGCAGCGGCCCGTGCTGCTGGGCGATCACGCCGCCCTCCTGGCGGTGGAACCACCCCGCCGGATTGAGCGCGGCGCACCCCCCGAGAAGCCCGGCCAGCACGAGGCCCGCGGCCCGGCCGGCCAACCGGCACCCTTGTCGCGGAGGTGCCATCCCCCCCGCAGGGACCAGCCCTGCGGCCACATCCCTTGCGTCGCCCGGCGTTGCGCGTATGCGACCCATGCCTTGAACCCCCTGCCCTCGCCCCGTAGGGTGCGCCCCGATCTTCCGTGCCGACCTCATCGGGCTCCGCCCCCCATCTTCTGTCTCCAGGTCACGATCCAGCGGCCGATGTAGCCGCTGCCGCCCCGCACGCAAAGGACGCCGCATGGCCAACACGGAAACGCCCGACACCGCCGGGTTCAAATTGCCCGATCCCGATGTCGTCAGCCGTTCCATGGCCGATATCGCCGAGCGCTCCCAGCGCCTGGTCACCGAATGGCTCGCGCGCCAGGCGCCCGGCGGGCAGACGACGCCCAGCGCGTCGCCCGACCCGCTCAATATCGGCGGGGCCTTCCTGGAGATGACGGCGCGGCTGATGGCCAACCCGGCCGGGATGATGGCAGCCGGGCTCGGTTTCTGGCAGGACTACCTCACGCTCTGGCAGAACACCGCCAAGCGCATGATGGGCATGACGTCCGCGCCGGTGATCGACGCGGCCAGCACTGACCGCCGCTTCAAGGACGAGGCCTGGCGCGAGAACGAGGTGTTCGACTTCATCAAGCAATCCTACCTGCTGTCGGCGCGCTACGTGCAGGACGTGGTCACGCAGGTCGACGGGCTCGATCCCAAGACCGCGCAGAAGGTGGATTTCTACGCCCGCCAGTTCATCGATGCGATGAGCCCGTCGAACTTCCTGCTCACCAACCCCGAAGTGCTGCGCAAGACCGCCGAAACCGGGGGCGAGAACCTGCTCAAGGGGCTGAACAACCTGCTCGCCGATCTGGAACGCGGCAAGGGCAAGCTGCGCATCAAGATGACCGACATGGATGCGTTCAAGCTCGGCGAAAACATCGCCGTCTCCCCCGGCAAGGTCGTGTTCCAGAACGATCTGATGCAACTGATCCAGTACTCCCCGTCCACCGAGACGGTGCTGAAGCGCCCGCTGCTGATCGCGCCGCCCTGGATCAACAAGTTCTACATCCTGGACCTGCGGCCGAAGAACAGCCTGGTGCGCTGGGCGGTGGCGCAGGGCCACACCGTATTCATGATCTCCTGGGTCAATCCGGATGCCAAACTCGCCGAGAAGGATTTCGGCGACTACATGACCGAAGGCTACCTCGCGGCCCTGGACGCGATCGAGAAGGCGACCGGCGAGCGGGAGGTGAACGCGATCGGCTACTGCCTCGGCGGCACGTTGCTTGGCTCGACCCTCGCCTACATGGCGACCAAGAAGGACGACCGCATCAAGTCGGCCACGTTCTTCGTGACCATGATGGATTTCGCCGAAGCCGGCGAGCTCGGCGTGTTCATCGACGAGGAGCAGTTGCAGGCGCTCGAAGAGAAGATGAACAAGCGCGGCTTCCTCGAAGGCAGCGAGATGGCCACGACGTTCAACATGCTGCGCGCCAACGACCTGATCTGGTCGTTCGTGGTGAACAACTACCTGCTCGGCAACGATCCGTTCCCGTTCGACCTGCTGTACTGGAACGCCGATTCCACCCGCATGCCGGCGAAGATGCACAGTTTCTACCTGCGCAAGATGTACCAGGAGAACCTGCTGAGGGAGCCGGGCGGGATCAGCCTGAAGGGCGTGCCGATCGACCTGCGGAAGATCAAGGTGCCGGCCTATTTCCTGTCCACCCGCGAAGACCATATCGCGCCGTGGAAGAGCACCTATCGCGGCACCCAGTTGCTGGGCGGGAAGAACCGATTCGTGCTCGCCGCATCGGGGCATATCGCCGGGGTCGCGAACCCGCCGGAGGGCGGCAAATACAGCCACTGGATCAACCCCGACCTGCCCGCGGAGCCGGACGCGTGGCTGGCCGGCGCGACCGAGATCGCCGGGTCCTGGTGGCCGGACTGGCACCGCTGGGTCTCCGCGCTGGCGCCCGGGAAAGTGCCGGCGCGCATCCCCGGGGACGGCAAGCTGAAGCCGATCGAGGACGCCCCGGGCAGCTATGTGGCCGTGCGACTGAGCTGACGGGCCGCGTCCGGCCCCTTGCCTTCGTTGCCGTTGGCAACGAAGGCAAGGGATCAGCTAGTGTCCTGCCCCTGAAATGCCTTCCCATTTCAGGGACCAGCAGGCCACTGAAAACAAACAGCTGGTGTCCCGACGCATGATCACGATATTTGCGAGTCGGGACACTAGCAGCCTGTCGGACTTAGCCAAAAACCGGGAAAAATTGGCGCTTTATGTCTTCCGTCTAGCGGATAGTGCAATATAAGTACGTCACGCGGCGCGTCTCCGTAACATAGTTTCGCGAACGCCTTAAGTCCGACAGGCTGCTAGAACCGCACGTCCGGCCGCGTCAGGCCGAAATGCGCCCGGAGCGTGTCCCCACCATAGCCGGTGCGGAACACGCCGCGGCGCTGCAGCAGCGGCACCACCTCGGCGACGAACACCTCCAGCATCGATGGCAACACCGGCGGCATCACATTGAACCCGTCCGCGGCGCCGTCGTGGAACCAATCCTCGATCAAGGTGGCGATCTGCTCGGGCGTGCCGGCGGTCACGAAATGGCCGCGCGCGCCGGCGAGATACCCCAGCAACTGCCGCAAGGTCGGTTTTTCCCGCCGCACCAGGCCGATGATTACCTCGGTGCGGCTGCGCGCCGCCTCCACCGTTCCGGGGTCGGGAAAGTCCTCCGCCGTCAGCACTCGGTCCAGCGGGAGGTGCGAGAAATCATGCCCGCCGAACCGGCCGGACAGGCGCTGGCGCCCGACCTCCGGATCGCTCAGTTCATTGAGTTCGCGGGCGATCCGCTGCGCCTCGGCCTCGGTGGCGCCGATCACCGGGCTCAGCCCCGGCAGAACCACGACCTGGCCCGGGTCGCGGCCCTCCTCGACCACCAGGCGCTTGAGATCGGCGTAGAAATCCTTCGCGGTCGCCTTTTCCATCTGCGCGGTGAACACCGCCTCCGCATGGCGGGCGGCGAAGCGGCGGCCGGTCTCCGACGATCCCGCCTGCACGAACACCGGGCGGCCCTGCGGGCTGCGCGGCAGGTTGAGCGGCCCGGCCACCTGATAGTACGGGCCGGCATGGTTCACGGGACGGATGCCGTCCGGACGGGCGTAGTGGCCCCCGGCGCGGTCATCCTGCACCGCGTCGTCGGACCAGCTGTCCCAGAGGCCGGTCACGACCTTCATGTATTCCTCGGCACGCGCATAGCGCTCGGCATGGCCGAGCTGGCCGCCCCCGCCGTAATTGCCGGCCGCTGCCGCCAGCCAGCTGGTCACGATGTTCCACCCGATCCGGCCGTCCGAGATATGATCGAGCGTGGCGAATTGCCGCGCCAGGTTGTACGGCTCGGTATAGGTGCTGGAACAGGTGGCGATCAGCCCGATCCGGCGTGTTGCGGCGGCAAGCGCGCCCAACACGGTGACCGGTTCCAGCCAGGCGCGCGGTGCGTGCGCCACGTCCTCGCCCAGCGCGAGGGAGTCGGCCAGGAACACGGAATCGAACAGCCCCGCCTCGGCCTGCACCGCAAGATCGGTATAGTAACGGATATCCGTGAGCGACCGCGCGGACGCCGCCGGATGCCGCCAGGCGGCTTCGTGGTGGCCGCGGCCGTGGATGAACAGATTGAGGTGCAACTGCCGGTTCATCGGCCGGCCCCGCACAAGGTCGGGAACGCCGCAACCGGCGGGCGGTGGACAAGGGTCATGCCGTTCGATCCTTCACTGTCGGTTCGGAGCCCGCCGTCAGGCCGCCCGCGCGGGGTTCGTGGCGTCCGATCGGTTGTCGAGCCCGGCCGTGGTCGCTTCCAGATCCTCGACGCTGCGGCGGTACGTTTCGGGTGCGAACAAGGTCACGATGAGGGTGGCGACGATCGCCATGACGGCAAGGATCGCCATGGTGTCGGCTATCCCGTAGGCGGCGACGATGACCGGGAACAGCATGGTCCACACCACCCCGCCGATCAGCCGGCCGCCGATCGCCTCCACCGTCGCCTGGCCGGTGGCGCGGATCGGCGTCGGATATTGTTCCGCATACCACATCTTGTAGGACGGCGCGGAGCCGGAGGCGCAGAACAGGAACAGGCACGCCCAGCCCAGCATCGCGTAGGGCTCGGTGGTCTGGCCGAACTCGTAGGCGCCGATCGCGGCCGGGATCGTGTAGATCAGGTAGATCTTCTTGCGCCCCACCAGCTCCGCCAGCAGCCCGTTCAGCATTTTCCCCGGTATCTGCACCGCGGCGATCACCAGGGTGAACATGAAGGCGCTGGTCATCGCCATATGCCGCTCGATGAACAGGGAGGGGATATAGTTCACCCCGACATAGAACATGGAGAAGGTACTGAGCGCGCCGCAGATCATGGCGACAGTGCGCACCAGGTAGGGCGGCCGCCAGACCGTGCCGAGGGCGGCCAGGGTCGGGCTCGGCCGATGGAGCGCAACGGCGGCCAGAACCTCGGGCGCCACCACCGGATCGGGCAGCTTGCGTCCGGTCGCCGCTTCCACCTGCCGCTCCACCCGGCTCACGATCGCCTCCGCCTCCGCATGCCGACCGACCCGGCTGAGCCAGCGTGGGGATTCCGGCAGATAGTGGATGATGACGCCGACATAGACCACCGGCAGACCGGCGATCACCAGGAAGACCCGCCAGGCGACGTCGGGTGCGAAATGCGGCATCACCAGGATGCCAAGCAGCGGCGGCAGCAGATAGCCGACCCCGAGCGCGGTTTCCAGCAACCCGGCAAAGGCCGTGCGGGTGGTCGCCGAGACGAACTCGGAGACGATCGCATAAGGCATGATGAACGCCGGGGCCATGCCGAAGCCCGAGAGGAAGCGCAGCAGCACGAGGCTGGCATAGTTCGGGCTCACCGCGGACAGCATGGTGCCGGCGCAGAACCACAGCACCCCGCCGATCAGCAGGCGCTTGCGCCCGAAACGATCTGCGAGCCGGCCGGCCGGGATCATCCCGATCGCGATGCCGAGGGCGGAGGACGCAGCCAGCATGCCCACCTGCGACGGCGCGAGGTGCCAGAGGGATTTCACCCCCGGCAGGATGATCGACAGCGAACCGATATCCAGCGCCTCCACGACGAGAGCGCCCGCCGCCAGGATGACCAGGATCCAGCTCGCGCGCGAGGTCGGGATGCGTTGCAGCCGGGCCGCCAGATCGGCCGCCCGCGAATCCGTTGTCATTTCGTTGTTTCTCCCCTTGGATGATGCGCGTCCCCTCCGCATTGCCGGCACGGAGGGGTTCGCCCGTTACGATGTCGTCGTAGGATCCGCGATCAGTATGGCCGATCGCCGCAGATCTGCGTGCGATGCATGATCCGCTGGTGGCGATCGTCGAAATCGTCGCGCCGGTGCAGCGCGCAGCGGTTATCCCACAGCATGAGGTCGCCCGGCTGCCAGACCTGGGTCCAGCAGAACTCCGGCCGTGTCGCCTCGGCCCACAGCATGTCGAGCAGCGCCTCGCTTTCGGCGAGCGGCAGTTCCGGGATGTAGGCGCTGCGCCGGCGGCCGAGGAACAGGCATTTGCGCCCTGTCACCGGATGCGTGCGCACGAGCGGATGGCGTGCGCCCACGGTCTGCTGCGGATCGGCGATCTCGGCGAAGCCGCGCCGCAATTCGCCGACGCTGTTGCGCGAGGCGTCGTGGATGCACGTCAGGCCGTCGATCCGCGCGCCGGTTTCGGAATCGAGTGCGTCATAGGCGGCATACATGCTGGCAAACGAAGTGTTGCCGCCGGTGGGCGGCACCTCGATGCCGTACAGGGCGCTCGCCATCGGCGGGATGTCGTTGTACGACATGTCGGTGTGCCAGTGCGATTCGTAGTTGCCGAGGCCGCCGATCGCCTTGCCGTCGATCTTCACGTTGGAGATGACGCTGACGAATTCCGCCGCCTCCGGCGCGATGGCAAGCCGTGGGTCCGCGGCCATGACCACGCCCGCGGCGCGGATCGGCACCCGGTCGAGCGCGCCGAGCCGGCGGCTGAACTGCATCAGATCGACATCGGTCAGTTTCTGGCCGCGGAAGCGCAGCACCAGATGGTCGGCCCAGGCGCGGGCAATGCGGGCGAAACCGTCGTCGTCGAGCGCGGCGAGATCGACGCCTTCGATATCGGCGCCGATCACGGCGCCAAGCGGACGGACGCGAATGGTGGTGGTGGCGGTCGCTGACATGGTTTCCTCTCCTTGCATTGGCCGCGGCACCCCCTGACGTCGGGGCGCGCCGGGCATCGGTATGACAGATGCCATAGCAGCATCGTCGGGCATTCGACCTTGGAAAGTTTGGGGCCTACCCCTAAAATAACTTAGCCAACCCGCGGTGCCGCACCCGATGCCTGATCGCCTGCCCCCGCTCAACGCCTGCCGCGCCTTCGAGGCCGCGGCGCGCCTCGGCAGCTTCGCCCGCGCCGCGGCGGAGTTGAACGTCACCGCCACCGCTGTCAGCCACCAGGTGAAGCTGCTGGAAGGCTGGACCGGGCGGCGGCTGTTCGTACGACGCAACAATGCCGTTCTGCTGACCGCCGCGGCCCGCCAGCTCGCGCCTGCGATCACCGAGGCGTTGGAACGGATCGGCACCGGGTTGCGCGACGTCGCGGGGAACGCCGGGCCGGAGATCCTCACGCTCAGCGCGCAGCCGGATTTCGCGCTGAAATGGCTGATCCCCCGCCTGCCACGCTTCGCCGCGCGCCATCCCGGGGTGGAACTGCACCTGGTTACCGCCTGGCGCAGCCTTGATCTGCTGAGCGAGGGCCTCGATCTCGCGGTCCGCTACCTCGACCCGGAGGGGATGGAGGAAGCGACGGCCGCGTTTCGCGCCGACCCGCTGCTGCACGCGGATCTGGTTCCGGTCGCGAGCCCGACCCTGTTCCCACCCGATCCGGACTTTCCGGCCGGGCTGCCGGCAGAGGCCGCGCGCCTGCGCGGGGTGACCCTGCTGCACGTGCTGGGCGCACCGGACGAATGGCGGCTCTGGCTCGCGCACGCCGGTCTCGGCGGCGTTGATTGGGCGCGTGGCCCGCGGTTCGACAGCTACGCGCTGACCGGCGAAGCCGCGGCACAAGGGTGGGGTCTGGCGCTCGGCCGGATCGGGTTCATCGAGGCCGACATCGCCGCCGGACGGCTGGTCGCACCCTTTGCCGGAAGATTGGCCACCCGACGCGGTTGGGTGCTGCTGACCGCGCGACGCCCGCGCAAGCCGCAGGTCGGGTTGCTGCGCGCCTGGCTGCTGCGCGAGGCGGCGAAGGACGGCCGCGGCATGACGGAGCCGCGCATTGACACCCTGCCGGCCCAACCCTAGCGTCCGTCAACAGGGGCTGCGACGCCCCGGCGATAATGTTACGTAGTGAAAAATAACCGAGGCCGGCACAAAGCCGAGCCCCGCTCTTCTCGGGAGGAAGGGATGCGCATCACCCGCCGCAAGGCCTTGCAGAGTGTGGTTGGCGCCGGCATCGGCGCAAGCCTCGGCCCGCTCGCCAGGCCGGCGCTCGCCGCCAACAAGCCGATCCGGATCGGGCTGCTCACGGTGCTCACCGGGCCGCTCGCCGAGGGCGGCATCCAGATCCGGGCAGGCACCGAGTTGTTCCTGAAGCAGCGCAACCATACGCTGGCCGGACGCAAGGTCGAGCTCATCATCCAGGACACCGGCGGCAACCCGGCGGGGGCCAAGACCAAGGCGCAGGAACTGGTCGAACGCGACCATGTCGATATGATCTTCGGCCCGTACGCCGCGTTCGAGCTGCTGGCGATCAATTCCTACCTGATCCAGCACAAGATGCCGACCCTGTCGCTCGCCGCGGCGGACGATCTCACGTCCCGCACGCCCAATCCGTATCTGGTGCGCGCCTCCGCCACCTCCTCGCAGGCGATGTACCCGCTCGCCGACTATGCGGCGCGGGAGCTGAAGGTGAAGACGGTCGATACGATCGCCGATGATTTCGCCTTCGGCTACGAGGAGGTGGGCGGCTTCCAACAGGTGTTCGACGATGACGGCGGAACGATCCGCAAGAAGCTGTGGTCGCCGCTGCACACCCCCGACTATACGCCCTATATCGCCCAGATCGGCGCGGTGGACGGCGTGGTGATCGGGCTTGCCGGCTCCAACCCGGTGAAGTTCCTGCAGCAATACGCAAGCCTCGGGATGGCCGGCAAGCACAAGCTGCTGGGCGGGGAAACCGCTGCCGACGACGCGCTGCTGAAAAGCTTCGGTGACGAGGCGGTCGGCTTCATCAGCGCCTGCCCCTATTCGGCCAGCTACGACGGGACGCAGAACAAGGACTTCGTCGCCGCCTACACGAAGCAGACAGGGGCGGTGCCGGGCCTCAACGCCGCGACCTTCTACCTCAACGGCATGGTGACGGAGGCGGCGCTGCACGCGACCGGCGGCAAAACCGATGACCGCGCCGCTTTGGTGAAGGCCATGCGCGCGACGTCCTTCAAGGACAGCATCCGCGGACCGTTCCATTTCGACCGTTTCGGCAACGTCGTCGGCAACGTCTTCATGCGTCGGATCGACAAATCGGGCAGCGGCCTCGTGAACACGATCATCAAGGTCTATCCGAACGTCAGCCAGTTCTGGACCTTCGACGTGAAGAAATACCTGGCAACACCCAACTACACCCGCAACGGCACGCCGGCCAAACTGGCGCAGAACGCCGCCGGCGCCGAATAGGCGGGGCGGCCCTGCGTGAACCTTTGGCTGATCCTGGCGGTCAACAGCATCGCGCTGGGCGGGCTGTTGTTCCTGCTCGCTTCCGGGTTCTCGCTGATCTTCGGGCTGATGCGCATCCCCAACCTGATGCACGGCTCGTTCTTCATGCTGGGGGCATATCTCGGCGTGAGCTTCCTCCGCCTTGGCGCCGGGTTCTGGCCGGCGGCGATCCTGGCCGGGCTGGCGCTGGCCGGGACCGGGGCGGTGATCGAGCGGCTGCTGCTGCGCCGGCTGACCGGCAAGCCGCAGGCGCAGGTGCTGCTGACCCTCGGGATGGCGCTGATCGTTGCCGACCTGTGCCTGATGCTCTGGGGCGGCGATCCGATCGAGGTGCAGACCCCCGCCGGTCTCACCGGCGTGGTGCCGGTGTTCAGCGTCGTCTTCCCGACCTACCGGCTCGTGGTGGTGGTGATCGCGGTCGCGATCGCCGTCGCGCTCTGGCTGATGCTGGAACGCACCCGGCTCGGCGCCATGATCCGCGCCGGGGTGGACGATCCGCAGATGGCGCGGGTGATCGGCATCCGGGTCTCGCGGCTGTTCTCGATCGTGTTCTCGCTCGGCGCCGGGCTTGCAGGTCTTGGCGGGTTCATCGGCGGGCCGATCCTGTCGGTCTATCCAGGGCTGGATCAGGACATGCTGCCGCTCGCGCTCATCATCGTGATCCTGGGCGGCACCGGCAGCCTGGCGGGCGCGCTGGTGGGCAGTTTCGTGATCGGCTTCCTGTATAATTTCGGCCAGGCCCTGTTTCCCGATCTCGCCTACGTGATCCTGTTCGTGCCGCTGCTCGCGGTACTGGTGATCCGCCCGCAGGGGCTGCTGGGCAAGCTGGCGCCATGAAGCCGCTCGCCATCGCGGCGGGGCTCGCGGCGCTGGCGGCGCTGCCGCTGTGGATGCCGGGCGGATCGTACGACGTGAACATCGCGAGCCAGGTGATGATCTGGGCGGTGTTCGCGCTCGGGCTGAACGTCCTGGTGGGCTACGCCGGGCTCGTTTCGCTCGGCCAGGCGGGGCTGTTCGGCTTCGCCTGCTACGTCGCGGCCTGGCTGGTCGCCGCCGGCACCGCGCAATGGATCGCGGCCATCGCCGCCATCGGCTTCACCCTGGTGCTGTCGGCGGTGTTCGCCGTGCTGGCCTTGCGCGGCACCGGCATCAGCTTCCTGATGATCACCCTCACCTTGGGTGAGATCGTCTGGGGCATCGCGCAGCGCTGGGTGAGCCTGACCGGAGGGGACAACGGCATCAGTGTGTCCACCCGCCCGGCGCCGTTCGGTATTTCGCTCGATACTGCGACCCCGTTCTTCTACGCGACCTTCGCGATGTTCGTCGTGATGCTGGGACTGGTCTGGCGGTTCGTGCACTCTCCGCTCGGTGTCGCGCTGCGTGGCACACGCGACCAGCCGCGGCGGATGGGTGCGCTCGGCTACAACGTGTGGCTGATCCGGTTCCTGGGCTTCCTGGTCTCCGGCTTCGCCGCCGCCGTCGCCGGGCTGTTCTTCTTCTACTATAACGAATTCGCGAGCCCCTACGTGCTGTCGCTGACCACCTCGGCCGAGGTGGTGCTGATGGTGATCGCCGGCGGGGCGGCGACCCTGCTCGGCCCGATCGTCGGCGCAGCGCTGGTGCTCGGGATGCAGGACGTGGTCAGCTCCTACGTTGCGCATTGGAACCTGATGCTGGGGGCGATCTTCGTCGCCATCATCCTGTTCATGCCGGAGGGGCTGGTGCCCGGCCTCGCGCGCCTGGCACGCCGGCCCGGCGCGGCGCCGGCAGCCCCCCGCCCCGGCGCGTTCGGCCGGACGCCGTCGTGACGCCAGCGCTGGAAGTGCGTGACCTGCACAAGGTCTTCGGCGGGCTCACGGTCACCAATGGCGTCAGCCTGAGCGTGGCGGCGGGGGAGCGGCGGCTGCTGATCGGCCCCAACGGCGCCGGCAAGACCACCCTGTTCAACCTCATCACCGGCGATCTGCGGCCGACCGGCGGGCGTATCCTGCTGTTCGGCACCGACATCACCGCGCTGGCGGGCCGACGGCGCGCGCATCTCGGCCTTGCGCGCACCTACCAGATCATCACGTTGTTTCCGAACGAGACGCTGCGCCACAACGTGATGCTGGCCCTGCTCGGGATTTTGCCACGGCGATGGAATCCGCTACGCCGTTTCGATCGCGATCCGGCGCTGCTGGCGGCGGCGGAGACGGTGCTCGACCAGGTCGGTCTGGCGCACCTCGCGCTGCGGCAGGTGCGCGAGACCGCGTACGGCGAGCAGCGGCGGGTGGAGATCGCGTTGGCGCTGGCGCAACGACCGCGCGTGCTGCTGCTGGACGAGCCGTTCGCCGGCCTGTCGGCGCAAGAACGCCGCGACGTCGCTGCCCTGATCGGCGCCATCCCGCCGGCGATGACGGTGGTGATGATCGAACACGACATGGACGCCGCACTCGATCTTGCCGACCGCATCACCCTGCTCGATTTCGGCCTGGTGGTGGTGGAGGGCACGCGCGCCGAAGTGGTGGCCGATGCGCGCACCCGGGCGGTGTATCTTGGCGGCTGACGCGCTGGTCCTCGACGATTTGCACGCCTTCTACGGCGACAGCCACGTGCTGCAAGGCATCTCGTTCGCGCTCGGTGCCGGGCGGCTGCTGGGCCTGCTCGGGCGCAACGGGGCCGGCAAGACGACGACGCTTGCAACCATCGTCGGGCTGGTGCGCCCGCGCGGCGGGCGGATCGCGGCGTTCGGGGGCGCAATCGGCGGCCTGGCGCCGGAGGCGATCGCGGCGCGCGGCATCGCGCTGGTGCCGCAGGGGCGGCGCATCTTCCGCAGCCTGAGCGTGCGCGAGAACCTGATCGTGGCCGCCCGCCGCGGCACCGACGGCGGCGCGGAATGGACCCTGAAGCGCGTGTTCGCGACCTTCCCGCGCCTCGCGGAACGCCAGGGCCACGCCGCCGGCGTTCTGTCCGGCGGCGAGCAGCAGATGCTGGCGATCGGCCGCGCGCTGATGACCAACCCACGCCTGCTGCTGCTGGACGAACCGTCCGAGGGCCTGGCGCCGCAGATCGTTGCCGACGTGCTGGCGATCGTGCGGCGGCTGAAGCAGGACGGGATGTCGATCGTGCTGGTGGAGCAGAACGCGCGCTTCGTGCTCGATCTGGCGGACGAGGTGGTGATCCTGAACACCGGGCGGGTGGCGCTGGCCGAGAGTGCCGCGGCGGTGCGGGCCGGGGCGGTCGATCTGCAGCCGTATCTGGGGGTGTTCTGAGGGGCGTCCGATCGATGGCACTGCGGCGGCTCCTCGCAAACCGGCGTCGCTTCCCTACCCCTTGCAGGGGTCGGCCGCGACGCGGACCAAGCCGCAAGGGGAGAGGCAAAGGCGGCCCGGCGGTCCGGCCGGAGGGCTGAAATCCCCAGGGCAATCGCATTTCAGAGCAGCGCCAATAAGCTATTGAGATAGCTTTCGTTC
>JABBNW010000078.1:11032-18416 GCA_019352115.1 Pseudomonadota bacterium | reverse complement strand
GAGGAACCCCCCGAGGGGTGCAGGGGACTTGTCCCCTGACGGGGTCCAGGGGCAGAGCCCCTGGCCTTGCTGGCGACGGCTCAAACATCCCGCAGGTCGGTATGAATCGGCCCACTTGAAGCGCGCGCCGCGTCAGGCGGCGACCGCCGGCATCTCCTCCAGGTGGCAGGCGGCAAGCTGGCCGGGGGCGCCGGGGCGCAGCAACGGTTCCTCGGTCCGGCAGCGATCGAAGACGAACGGGCAGCGGGTGTGGAACCGGCAGCCAGACGGCGGGCGGATCGGGCTCGGCACATCCCCGGTCAGGATCATGCGGTTCCGCGGCGCCGTCGGGTCGGGCACCGGCACCGCCGACAGCAGCGCGCGCGTGTAGGGATGGCGCGGGGCCGTGAACAAGGTGCGCCGGTCCGCGATCTCCACCAGCTTGCCGAGGTACATCACCGCGACCCGATGCGTCAGGTGCTCGACGATCGCCAGATCGTGACTGATGAACAGCAACGTCAGTCCCAGTTCGTCCTGCAGATCCGCCAGCAGGTTGACGATCTGCGCCTTCACCGAAACGTCGAGCGCGGAGACCGCCTCGTCGCACACGATCAGGTCAGGTTCCGGGGCCAGGGCGCGGGCGATGCAGATGCGCTGGCGCTGGCCGCCGGAGAATTCATGCGGGAACCGATCCAAGGCGTCGCGCGGCAGCCGCACCTTGTCGAGCAGGGCAACGAGCCGCGCCTCCAGCGCCGCGCCGCGCGCGAGGTCGAAGTTGCGGAGCGGCTCGGCCAGGATGTCGCGCACCTTCATGCGCGGGCTCAGGCTGGAGAACGGGTCCTGGAATACCACCTGCATGCGCTGGCGCAGCCGGCGCAGTTGCGCGTTCGGCAGGTTGTCGATCCGCTCCCCGTCCAGCAGCACTTCCCCCGATGTGGGTGCGACCAGCCGCAGGATCGCGCGGCCCACGGTCGATTTGCCGCAGCCCGATTCGCCGACGAGCGACAGGGTCTCGCCGCGCGCGATGTCGAAGCTGACGCCGTCGACCGCGTACACGTACCCGGTGGTGCGCCCGAGCACGCCGCCATGCAGCGGGAAGTGCTTGCGCAGATTGGTGACTTCCAGCAGCGGGCTCATGCGGGGACCATGGCGACGGCGGCGTGGTGGCAGGCGACCAGGTGGTCGGGCGCTTTCGCCTCGACCGGCGGGGCAACGCGCCGGCAGAGATCGGTCACCCGCGGACAGCGGCCGGCGAACGGGCAGCCCTCGATGCGTGACCGCAGGCTCGGCACCAGCCCGGGGATTTCCGCGAGCCGCCCGCGATCGGCGTCGTGCAGGGAGGAGCCGAGCTTCGGCACCGCGCCGAGCAGCCCCAAGGTGTAGGGATGCAGCGGGCGGGCGAACAATTCGCCGACCGGGGCTTCCTCCACCTTGCGGCCTGCGTACATCACCACGACCCGTTCGGCGGTTTCCGCCACCACGCCGAGATCATGCGTAATCAGAACGATCGCCGAGCCCAGCCGGCGCTGCAGGTCGCGCATCAGATCCAGGATCTGCGCCTGGATGGTGACATCCAACGCAGTGGTGGGCTCGTCGGCAATCAGCAGCTTCGGATTGCACGCGAGCGCCATTGCGATCATCACCCGCTGGCGCATCCCGCCCGAGAGCTGGTGCGGGTATTCGCGCACCCTTCGTTCCGGCGCCTGGATGCCGACCAGGGTCAGGCTCTCGATCGCGCGCACTTCCGCCGCGCGCGCGGACAGCCCCTGGTGCAGGCGCAACGTCTCGCCGATCTGCCGCCCGATCGTCAGCACCGGGTTGAGGCTGGTCATCGGTTCCTGGAAGATCATGGCGATGTCGTTGCCGCGGATGCGCCGCATCTCGGCTTCCGGCAGGTCCAGCAATTCGCGCCCGGCGAAACGGATCGATCCCGCAATCTTGCCCGGCGGCTCGGCGATCAGCCGCAGGATCGACATCGAGGTGACGGATTTGCCGCAGCCCGATTCGCCGACGATCGCCAAGGTCTGGCCGGAATCGACCGAGAAGGACAGCCCCTCCACCGCGCGGACGACGCCGTCCGGGGTGGCGAAATGGGTCTGTAACGAGGTGACTTCCAGCAGCGCGCTCATAGACGTTTCGCCAGCCGGGGATCGAGCGCGTCGCGCAATCCGTCACCCAGCAGGTTGACGGCCAGCACGGTGACCGACAGGAAGGCCGCCGGGAAGAACACGATATAGGGCTTGATTTCCCACAAGGCGCGGCCCTCGGCCATGATGTTGCCCCAGCTCGGGATGATGGGCGGCGTGCCGGCGCCGATGAAGGACAGGATCGCCTCCGTGATCATCGCCGACGCGCAGGTGAAGGTTGCCTGCACCAGCAGCGCGGCGACCGTGTTCGGCAGGATGTGCCGCCAGACCAGTTGCGGCGTGCGGGTGCCGGCGGCGATCGCGGCTTCCACGAAGGGTTGTTCGCGCAGGCTCAGCACGATGCCGCGCACCAGGCGCGAAATGGCGGGGAACTGGGAGACCGAGATCGCGAAGATCACGTTCTTCACCGACGCCTGGGTGAGCGCCATCAGCGCGATCGCGAGCAGGATCGGCGGGATCGACATCAGCCCGTCCATGATCCGCATCAATATCCCGTCCAGGAACCGCACGAACCCCGCCGTGACGCCGACCAGGGTGCCGGCGACGGAGGCGAAGAACGCGACCGAGAAGCCGACCAGCAGGGAGATGCGCGCGCCGTACAGGGTGCGCGAATAGACGTCGCGCCCCAGCATGTCGGTGCCGAACCAATGCCGCGCCGAGGGGTCGGCCAGGCGATGGATCGGATCGATCGAGGTCGGATCGACGGTGCCGAGCCAGGGCGCGAAGATCGCGATGAACAGCATCGCCGCGAGCAGCACGCCGCCGAGCGCGGCGGTCGGATGGCGGCGGAGGAAGGTGCGTACCCGCCCGCGGCGCACCACGGGCGGCAGCACGTCCGCCAGCGGCACCGCGGCGGATCGGAATGTGGTGCTCAATAGCGGATCCTCGGATCGAACAGGGTATAGAGAAGATCGACGACCAGGTTCACCACCACATAGGTGAAGGAGAACAGCAGCACGACGCCCTGGATGACCGGATAGTCCCGTTGCAGGATCGCATCCGTCGTCAGCCGCCCGAGCCCCGGGATCGCGAACACGCTTTCCGTCACCACCGCGCCGCCGATCAGCAGCGCGATGCCGGAGCCGACCACGGTGGTGATCGGCACGGCGGCGTTCTTGAGCGCGTGGATGAACAGGATCCCCCGCTGGCCGACACCTTTGGCGCGCGCGGTACGGACGTAGTCCTGGCTCAGCACCTCCAGCATCGTGGCGCGGGTGATGCGCGCGATCAGCGCGATGTAGATCAGCCCGAGCGCGACGGAGGGCAGGATCAGGTGGCGCAGGAACGGCCAGAACCCGTGCCGGATCGACTCGAACCCCTGCACCGGCAGCCAGTCCAGTTTCAACGCGAAGAGCCAGGCGAGCAGGTAGCCCACCACGAACACCGGGGTGGAGAAGCCGAACACCGCCAGCGCCATCACCGCGCGATCGATCCACGACCCCTGCTTCGCCGCCGCCAGCACGCCGAGCGGGATCGCGACCGCGATCGCGAGCACGCTGCTGAGGACCATCAGGGACAGGGTGGGCTCCAGCCGTTGCGCGATCATGTGCGTGACCGGCAGGCCGGTGAAGATCGAATTGCCGAGGTTGCCGTGCAGGATCTGCCACAGCCAGGAGCCGAACCGGAACAGGAACGGTTTGTTCAGCCCGAGCGAGACGCGGATGGCGGCGATCTGCGCCGGCGTCGCCTGATCGCCGGCGATGATCGCTGCCGGATCGCCCGGCGCGAGATACAGAAGTCCGAAGACCACGAAGGCGACCACCAGCATGACCGGGATCGTCGCGAGCACCCGCCGCGCGGCGTAGGCGATCATCGGGTCAGGCGCCGGAGCTGCGGCGGGCGGCGCGTCGCACGCCCGGCGGTTGGGTGTGCGGGCGGGTCATTGTTTGGTCCCTGTATCCATGCGTTGTCTTGCAGGTCTCCCCGGTCGTTCCACCGGCGATCCCACCCTGCCCCCTCTCATGGCCGGCTGACCCGCGGGGACGGCATCCTCCCGGCCGCCCCAGGGTTGGGACGGTCGCGTGGATCAGTTCCAGCGGCCCATGGCCGGCGCGATTGCGCGGCCGAGCGAGGCGGTTTCCTGCGCCAATGAGATAGCCACCCCTGGGCCGGCGCTAACCCGGGGCGATGGACGCATCTTACAAGCTGCGACGGGCGCTGCAATCATCCTTCTGTTCATGAACGGCGGGGAGGCCCCCAAGGGAGCAATAGGGTTGCCGGGCATTAGGGTTGCGGGAAAATCGGCCGTGCTGCTGCTTCACCTGCTATGAAAACGCCTGGTTCGGGGGTCGGGCGGCGGTGCCCTTCTCTCTCTCCACCCGCGCTTGCGGGTGGAGAGGGGGAAGGACGCCGGCGACGACTTCATCCTCGGTGGTGCATCGGCCGCCCGATTCGAGGAGTCTCTCCCGCGCAGCGGGAGGGGTGCCTCAGCCCAGCGCGAATCGGGCCAGCAGCCAGAGCTTGCGCCAGGCCGGCACCGACGCCTTCTCGGCCGGCCGGTCCCAGCCGCGGCGTTCCTGCGCCGCCAGCACCGCGGCATAGGTCGCCGCCATCAGCCGCGCCGGCTTCATCGCCCGCCGGTCGCACAGCGCCATCGCCGCCTCCGCCGCGGCGAACTGCGCCCGTGCCAGCACGGCCACCCGGGCGCATACCGCGGCGAGTCCCGGGGCCGCCAGCGCCGCCGCCGGATCAAGCGGCACGCCCGCCTCGATCAGCCATTCGCGCGGCAGATAGAGCCGCCCGAGCCCCGCATCCTCGGCGACGTCGCGCAGGATGTTGGTGAGCTGCAAGGCCCGCCCGAGCGCATGGGCGACCCGATCCGCGGCCGGGGACGCATCGCCGAAGGCGCGCACCGACAGCCGCCCCACCGCCGCGGCCACCCGGTCGCAATAGAGATCGAGCGTGGCGAGATCGGGCGCCACGATCGGCGCGCCCGCGTCCATCTGCATCCCGTCCACGACCGCCAGGAAGTCCTCCTCCCGCAGCCCGAACCGCGCGGTCGCGGCGGCGAGCACCCGGGTCACCGGCCCGTCGGCCGCCCCCGCCGCCAGCCCGGCAATGCGCCGGCGCCAGGTGTCGAGCGCGGGCAGCTTCGCCGCCAGCGCCCCGGGTTCGTCGACGATGTCGTCCACCTCGCGGCAGAACGCGTAGATCGCGTACATCGCCGCGCGCCGGTCCGGCGGCAGCAGGCGCATGCCGCGATAGAACGAGGTGCCGGCGCGGCGCACGATCGCCTCCACCGCCGCGAGATCGGCCGGGTCGGCCCCGAGCGCGGGCGGCGCGGCGCTCATGTCAGGAACCGCAGCGCGGCGACCAGCGCGCCGGCGACATCGGGGCGGCGCAGCTTCACTCGTCCCGCCAGCGGGTCCTCCCGCCGCAGCCGGCGCGCGAGCCGGCGGGCGAGGCCGTTGATCACGGCCGTCTCGAGCCGCAACCGCCTGTCGGCCACACCGCGGGGCAGGGCGGCGGCGGCGGCGAGCAGCGCATCCGTCCGGTCGAGCAGCGCGTCGAACACCGCGCGCAGGGCCGGGGTCTCGGCCGGGCGGCGCAGATCCTCCACCGTCGCGCCGTGCCGGGCCAGCAGGTCCTGCGGCAGGTAGCAGCGATCGAGCGCGGCGAGGTCGGCCGCCCCGTCCTGCAGATGGTTCAGCACCTGCAACGCCGCGCACAGCGCATCCGACGCCGCCCAGGTGGCGCGGTCCTCGCCGTGCAGATCGAGCACGTAGCGCCCGACCGGCATCGCCGAATAGCGGCAGTAGTCGCGCAGCGCGTCCCAGTCGGCGGTGCGCCGCACCGTGGCGTCGCGGCGGAAGGCGACCAGCAGCTCGGTCGCATGAATGGCGGTGACGCCGGTCGCGGCCAGGCTGGCGCGCAGCCGGGCGGCACTCGGCGCGCCGGCGTCGGCGCGGCCAAGCAGCACGGCTTCCATGCGGTCGAGCCGGGCGAGCTTGTCGTCGGGCGCCAGCACCGGACTGTCGGCGATGTCGTCGGCGTTGCGGGCGAAGGCATAGAAAGCGTGCACGTGCGGGCGCAGGTCGCGGCGGATCAGCGCCGAGCCGACGGGGAAGTTCTCGTCGCCGCGGTCCTTGCCGGACCAGGTCTCGACCGAGGCGGTCGCGGCCGCCGCGTCGATACCTACCGGGTCGGGCCCCGTCGCGTCGGTGCCCGCGGCGTCAGTCCTCACCGCGCTCATGGGGCGCCGCCGCGATAGGCGCGGCCCTTCCAGGCGACGCCGCGGCCGGCGTAATGGTTCCAGGCGGAGCCGAGGGTCGCGGCCAGATAGAACAGCGCGATCAGCGGCAGCGCCGGCGCCCAGAGCGGAGAGCGGCGGAACCGGCGCAGGGTCGGCAGATAGGACCACGCCATCCCAGCCCAGGCGAGCAGCCCCATCGCGCGCACCGGCCCGTGCCCGGCCAGCGCGGCGATCGGCGGGACCAGCCACACCAGCCCCATCGCCGCCACGGTCAGCACCAGCAGCGCCGGCGCGTAGCGCAACTGCACATAGGCGGTGCGTGCGATCATCCGCCAGACGTCGGCAAATTCCGGATAGGCCCGCTCCGAGCGCGCCAGCATCGCATGGCCGAGCCAGATGCGCCCGCCGCGCTTGACCGCGCGCGCCAGCGCCACGTCGTCGATCAGCGCGCCGCGCACCGCGCCAATCCCGCCGATGCGCAGCAACGCCCGCCGGCGCAGCAGAACGGTCCCGCCGGCGGCCGCGGCAGTGGCGCGCAGCGGGTCGTTCACCCACGCGAACGGGTACAGCAACTGGAAGAAGAACACGAAGGCCGGCACCAGCGCCCGCTCGGCCAGGCTGGCGCAGGCGAGTTCGACCATCTCGGAGACGAGGTCGAGGTCGTCGGCCTCGGCGCGCGCGACCAGGGCGGTGATGTGGCGGGCATCGTGGACGATGTCGGCGTCGGTCAGCAGGACGAAGTCGGGCGGGCAATCCTCGGTCGCCGCGATCCCTTGCGCCACCGCCCACAGCTTGCCGCTCCATCCCGCCGGCCGGGGCTCGCCGGTGAGCACCGTCAGCCGCGGGTCGGCGAGCGCGCGGGCGCGGGCGCCGGTGCCGTCGGTGCTGCCGTCGTCGACCAGGATCACCCGCAGGCTCCCGCGGTAGTCCTGGGCGAGCAGCGAGCCGAGGCAGGCAGCCACATGCGCCGCCTCGTCGCGCGCCGGCACCACGACGGCCACGGACGGGGCAAGCGCGCGCCGCCCCGCCGCCTCTTCTCCCCTCCCCTTGCGGGAGGGGTCGGGGG
>JABBNW010000078.1:2616-11022 GCA_019352115.1 Pseudomonadota bacterium | reverse complement strand
CCCCCGACCCCTCCCGCAAGGGGAGGGGAGAAGGGTGGGACGGTGGCGCCAGGTCCAGCACCGGGCCGGCCTGCCAGAACCGCCCGTGGGCCGCCAGCAGCCAGACCCAGGCGAGCAGCGCCAGCGCCGCCAGCCAGCTCACAGCCGGTTCCGCGACAGGCGGGGGTGCACGCGCCGCTCAGCAGGTAGGGAGACACTCATGCGCCGCTCCGCCGCGTAAGGCGGGCCAGCATTCCGGCCGCCTGGAACCAGGCGAGCGAATCGGCGATCGCCTCCCGCACCGGACGCGGCGCATAGCCGAGCTCGGCCACCGCCTTGTCCGAGGCATAGAACATCTTCTTGCGCGCCATGCGCAGGTAGTCGCGCGTTACCCGCGGCTCGGTGCCGAACAGCCGGGCGCCGAGTTCCATCGCCAGGGCGGCGGGCCAGACGGCGGCGATCGGCACCCGGATGCGCGGCGGCGCCCGGCCGGCCGCCGCGGCGACCAAGGTCAGCACGGCGCGCAGGGTCAGGTTCTCCCCGCCCAGGATGTAGCTTTCGCCGATCCGGCCGCGTTCCAGGGCCAGCACGTGGCCCTCAGCGACGTCGTCCACATGCACGAGATTGAGGCCGGTATCGACATAGGCGGGGGTGCGCCCGGCGGCGGCGTCCAGGATCATCCGCCCGGTGGGGGTGGGCTTGATGTCGCGCGGGCCGACCGGGGCAGCGGGGTTCACGATCACCACCGGCAGGCCCTGGCGGGCGAGGGCGCGCGCGGCCTGCTCGGCCTGGTATTTGGACTGCTTATAGATGCTGACGATATTGGCGGGGTCGACCGGTGTCGCCTCGTTCGCCGGGCTGCCATCCCGGGTCAGGCCGAGCGCGGCGACCGAGCTGCAATAGACGATCCGCTCCGCCCCGGCCGCGGCGGCGGCGCGCAGCATCGCCACCGTGCCGTCCACATTGGCGGCCTGCATCGCCGCCGGGTCGGGCACCCAGATGCGGTAGTCGGCCGCCACGTGCACGACGTAGCGGCAGCCGGCGGCGGCGGCGGCGAGCGAGGCAGGATCCGTAAGATCGCCCACCGCCAGTTCGGCCTCCAGCCCGGCGATGTTGCGCCGGTCGCTGGTCGCGCGGACCAGCAGGCGCAAGGTGTGGCCGCGCGCGGCGAGCGCGCGCGCCACCGCCGAGCCGACGAAGCCGGTGGCGCCGGTGACCAGGGTGGGCGCTGCTGTCGCCACGATGGCGGACCTCGGCGGTGTGAGGGACGGGGCAGGGGATACGCTCCCCTCCCACAAGGCAAGGGACGGCGGGCCGGTTCTATAGCCCGGGGGGGGCGGCTGGTGGTAGAGCCGCCCCGGGCCGGGTCGGCCCGGCCGGCTGGCGCAGCGGGAAAACGGGTTCGCATCTTGAAGAAACTGTCGCTGGTCCTGGCCCTGCTTGGGCTGCTACTCGGCACGGCGCTGATCGGCTGGTCGGGCGCCGGCGCGGTCGTGCATGCGCTGCTGTCGGTGGGCTGGGCCGGCTTCGGGCTTTACTACGGCTGGCAGTGGCTGATGTTCGTCCCGCTGGGCCTCGCCTGGGACACCATCGCGCGCGGGCGCGGGGTGCACCGGACCCGGGTATTCATCGGCGGGCGCATGGTGCGCGACGCCGCCTGCAACTGCCTGCCGTTCTCCCAGTTGGGCGGGTTCTTCCTGGGCGCGCGGGCGGTGATGCTGGGCGGGATCGGCTGGCCGCTCGCGACCGCCTCCACCGTGCTCGACGTGACGGCGGAGTTCCTGGCCGAGGTCGCCTTCGCCGGCATCGGGCTCGGCGTGCTCCTGCTGCACAATCCGAATTCGCCGGTGCGGCTGCCGATCGAGATCGGGCTCGCCTGCGCGGTGGTGGCGGCGGCGATCTTCATCTGGATGCAGCGCGGCGCCAATTCGCTGTTCGCGCGCATCAGCGGGCGGATCGCCAGCGGGCGGTTCGCCGGCGGGCGCATGGATGCGGCGCGCGAGCGGCTCGATCTGCTCGGCCAGGAACTGACGGCGCTGCACCAGCACAGCGGGCGGCTGGCGATCAGCTTCGCCTTGCACCTGCTGGGCTGGATGATGAGCGGGGTGGGCACCTTCATCGCCTATCGCGCGCTCGGCGCCCATGTGCCGTTCGAGGTGGCGCTGGCGATCGAGGCGCTGCTGAGCGCGATCGCCGCCGCGACCTTCCTGGTGCCGGCCGGGATCGGCGTGCAGGAGGCGAGCTACGCCGGGCTCGGTGCGATCTTCGGCCTGCCGGTCGATGTGTCGCTGGCGGTGTCGCTGCTGCGGCGCGCGCGCGATCTTTCGGTGGGCGTGCCGGTGCTGCTGACCTGGCAGGCGCTGGAGCTGCGCCAACTGCGGCGCGACCGGGCGGCGGCGCGGGATGGGGCAGGGACGCCTGCACCGATGCCCTGAGCGGGCCGGACGTCTGCTTCTTCTCCCCTCCCCTTGCGGGAGGGGCCGGGGGAGGGGGCACACGGCACGATGTTTCGGAGCGGTTCGCGCCCCTCCCCCAACCCCTCCCGCAAGGGGAGGGGAGAAGTGGCGGCGGGCCGGGGTGTCCGCCGATTTCCGCTGGCCGATTGACCGTGACCGGCGCGCGGCCTACCGCGGGCGAACACGGATCGGGCGCCGCGCCGGCGGTCCGGCGGGGGGGCGTGCAGGCCATGGGCGAGCAGGCACCGCTGCACTGGACCGATCCCACCGGCTCCGACAAGCATTTCTGGCATCGCTTCAGCCCGTTCTACCGGCGGCATTTCGCGACCCTCGGGCCGGTCGGCCGGGTGCTGGAATTCGGGGTCCTGAACGGCGCGTCGATCCGCTGGTTGCGCGGCCTGTTCCCGGCCGCGGAGATCGTCGGCGTGGACATCCTGCCGGTGCAGCCGGACTGGCCCGCGGACCCCGCGGTTCGCTACATGCGGGCCGATCAGGGCGACCGGGCGGGGCTGGAGGTCGCGCTGGTCGGGCTCGGCGCCGGCTTCGACCTCGTGATCGAGGACGGTAGCCATGTCCCGCAGCACCAGGCGGCCTGCCTGGCCGCGGCATTCCCGCTGCTGCGGCCGGGAGGGCTTTATGTGCTGGAGGATTTGCACACGTCGCTGCCGTGGCACGCGCTGTACCGGCACCACTGCGCGCCGGACACGCCGGGAAGCCTGCATCTGCTGCTGGCGATCGAACACGCGCTTGCCGTCGGCCGGCCGATCTTGCCCGCCGAGGCGGCGCGCCTCGCCGCCCCGGGACTGTTTTCCGCCGGCGAGGTCGCGGCGCTGGCGGCCAGGGTCGCCGCGGTCGAGATCTTCCGCCGCGGCAGCTTGCCGTTGCGGTGCTGGTCCTGCGGGTCGGACCGGTTCGACTACGTCGCCCTGCGCTGCGGCTGCGGCGTGAGCCTGTCCTTGGCCGAGCCGGATTCCATGACGGCGGTGCTGCGCGCGGGGGCGTCCGGGTAAGCGAGCCGCGAACGGGTCCGCGGTGTTGTCCGCGCAGAGGTACCGGCAACGCCTCCATGATTGAGATTCCGTGGCCGGTGTCGGCACGGTCGCGCCAGGCGAGCTGACCGTTACGTGCCGTCGTTTCGGTGCGCTCCTATTCCGAATCCTGTCGATGCACGGCCGACAGGAGATAAGGGCTCAACGCAAACGAACGCAAATGGCCGCAAACCGGCGCAAATGGACCGAGCGGAATGGCCGGCCGGCGGTACAGGCCCGAGCTGGCGGTCTGCGCTGCCGGGCGGCATTGAAGTTGGAGCGCCGAAGCAGCACGCGGCATTTGCGCCTGTTTACGTTTGATCCTTCTTGAGTCCGCCCGAATCCACAAGGCATCGGCTGTCGCATTCGGCCGATAGCCGCCGAACCCACCGCGCAACCGATTTCGCGACCAGGGCGTTTCGGTATCACGGCGGCCGCAACGGATCGTCCCGTCGCGGAACCGGCTGCAGGCGCGGCACCATTCAGAACGGAGAACGGAGCCAGGTGCAGGCAGAGAAGCCGTCTCTGCGATCTCGTCTTCCTCGGTGATCTCCGTGTTCAAGCCGAGGTTGCAACCAGATGCGACCGCGGAGCAAGGAAACGCAATGCCGTGGGTGAAGATCTCCAGGCGTGACGGCAAGGCGCGGTTTTGTCGTTGGGACTTAAGACAGAGATCGCCGAGGAAGATGAAGATCGCAGAGGCGAAGAAGAGGCATCGCCTGCTCCGATGCAACGACCACCGGTCCGTCGGGCCGTGCGCGCGCCATCGGCAATCCGTCCAAACCTCCGGCGCGGAACGACAAGTCGGCGAGCGAGGCTTCGTCGCGGGCGTCGGACCGTTCGCGAGACGCGCCTTTCGGGCCAAATGCCGCGAAGCGATCCGGTTGCGAACCGCCGCTTGCCGCAGTGCGGGCCGACGTTCTATCCGCCGGGCGCTTCCAGCTCGGCCCCGCGCCCCGTCCGCCGTGCCGGCAGCCGGGCGGCCAGCCGCGCACCGCGCCGGAGCGCCCGCGCCAGCCCCGCGTGCCGGACTGCGAAGGACCGCAGGGGCGCCGTGATCCGCCAGCTCGTGCTGCGGGTCATGGCGCGCACCGCGGCATCGAGGGCATCGGCGCGCGCTTGCGCGGGCGCCAGGGCCCCGGCCGCCCGGTCCCGCTCGGCCAGGCTGCGGTCACGAGCGGAGAAGGCGCGGTCGCGCTCGTCCCCCAGCCGCTCCAATTGCCGGATGGCGCGGTCCCGCTCGGCTTCGTTGAGCGCCCGGTCCGCCGCGCCGCGGTCCCGTTCGGCGCCGAGTTGCGCGTGCAGCGCCGCCGCCTCGGCGCGCAGGCCGGCGAGCAGCGACCGCAAGGCCGGGTCGGGCGCGGACACAGCGGCGGCGGGGAGCGCCGGAGCAAGGGCGGCGGGCGCGGCGTCGGCAAACCCCGCCGCCCGATGCGGCCGGTGCAGATGCGCGAGCTGGCTCGCATAACCCGCCCGCAACCCGGCGCACACGTCGCGGAACGCCGCCGCGCCGTCCAGGCCGCGCTCCTCCTCCCATGTCTTCAGCCGGTCCACGATGTCGTAGGTGGCGCGCAGCAGGGCGACCGCGCACGGCGTGTCGTCCGCCGTGTCGGGACGGCTCGCCGTGCGCCAGCGGTCGATCGCGCGGTGGGCGAACGCGGCAAGGTCGGTCTCCGCCGCGCCCACCCGCACCCGGTCGGGCGCGGCGGTGTAGCGGTTGGTCTTCTCGATCCATTCGCCGACCGAGCGGTGCGACAGATGATGGATGCAGGCGCCGGTTTCGACCGGCACGCGGTGGATGCGCTCCGACTTTAGCGCCAGGCCGCCATGCACCGTGTCGGCGAAGGCGACGGCATCGCGGCGGAACAGGCGCGGATGCCACTCCGGCCAGTAGTAGCAGCGCGGATCGTGGCAGCCGAGGATGTAGTGGCGCAGCGGCAGGCAGTAGATATCGGCGCGCGGCGCTGCCATTTCCGCGGCAATCAGCAGCACCGCCTCCGGGTTCAGGCATTCGTCGTCGTCGAGCAGCAGCACCCATTCATGCGTGCACTGGGCGACGGCGAAGGCGCGGGTTGCCTCCACGGTCGGCGACCAGGGCACCCGGATGACCCGGTCGGCGTGCTGCGCACCGCGTTCGGCGGTGCCGTCGGTCGAGGATTTGTCGACCAGCACGACCTCGTCGGCGAACGCGACCGCCGCCAGGCAGGTCTCGATCGACCAGGCCCGGTTGCAGGCGACGACGACGGCGCTGAGCCGCGCGCGTGGGGGGATCGGGTCCTGGGCGTGCATGATCCGGTGGGGCCGGGGCGCTCGTCTGGGTTCGGGGCGGACGCTGCCCGCAACCTCGCTGTAGAAGGGGAAGATGAAGAATGGGTTGACCGCACCGGTGCGTCCCCGGCGGTGGCTGCGCCGGCCGGCGTGCCGAAGGACGGCGTGCCAGCGGGCGGTGCGACTTGGGCCAGCGTGACAGCGGCCGGAGAGTTTGCAAAAGAAGGCGCGCGCACGCCCGAACCGCGAAGGCCGAACGCCATGGTCCCAGCCGCCATCCTTCCCCGCCGTCAGGCAGACCGGCGGACCACGGGCCCTGGACAGGCGCGCGCGTGAGGATCCGCCTCTGGCCGGGCAGCCTGGCCGCGCGCACCACCCTCGTGCTGCTGGTCGGGCTGGCCTTCGTCCAGGCGGCCGGGCTCACGATCCACGCGCTCGACCAGATCGACCTGCTGCAGTTCGAACAGGCGCGCAACCTCGCCTTCCGGGTGATGACGATCTACCGCACGGTGCAACTGACGCCGCCGGACGGGCGCCAGGCGGTGCTCGCGCGGCTGCCGCACGGGCCGGCGCTGAGCGCGCGCCTGCAGACGACCCCGCCGCTGGTGCCGATGCCGCCGGCGCCGTTCTGGCTGCAGCGGCTGATCCGGGTGAACATTTCGATGATCCCTATGCCGCCCCAGGACCGGCCGGGCGAGGTGATGATCCGCGGCGATCCCGCGCGGCACCAACTGGTGCTGGGGCTGCTACTACCGGGCGGCGGCTGGCTCAATGTGCGAGCGGTGCTGCCGCCGCCGCAGCCGTGGCACTCGCCGTCCTTCCTGTGGGCGTTCGGGCTGATGACCTTGGCGGCCGCCGCCCTCAGCCTGTGGGCGGTGCGCCGTCTGACCGCGCCGGTGCGCACCCTGGCGGAGGCGGCGGAAGCGCTCGGGCGGGACGTGAACGCGCCGGCGCTGCCCGAGACCGGGCCGTCGGAAGTCGCCGCCGCGGCGGCCGCGTTCAACACCATGGCCGCGCGCATCCGCCGCTTCGTGCAGGACCGCACCGAGCTGCTGACTGCGATCGGCCACGACCTGCGCACGCCGATCACCCGGCTCAAGTTGCGCGCTGAATTCGTGGAAGACGACGAGCAGCGCCGCAAGATGCTGGCCGACCTCGATGAGCTGGAGCAGATGGTCGCGGCCACCCTGGCGTTCGGCCGCGACGCGCGCACCGGGGAGCCGGTGGTGCCGCTCGACCTTGCGGAGCTGCTGCGCACCGTGCTCGACGAGGCGGCCGACGCGCGGCCCGAAATGACCGACAGCCTGGCCTACGAGGGACCGGCGCACCTGACCCTGCGCGCCCGCTCGCTCGGGCTCAAACGCGCGTTCGCGAATCTGACCAGCAATGCGATAATGTACGGCGGCGGGGCGCGGGTGCGGCTGCTGGCCGCGGGCGCGGACGGGATGGTGACGATCGAGATCGAGGACGACGGCCCGGGGGTCCCGCCCGAGCAGCTTGATCTCGTATTCGAACCATTCCACCGCGGCGAGCCGAGCCGCAACCGCGAGACCGGCGGCGTCGGGCTCGGCCTGCCGATCGCGCGCAACATCCTGCGCGCCCATGGCGGAGACATCACGATCGCGAACCGGCCCGGCGGAGGGCTGAAGGTGACGGTGCGGCTGCCGGCGTAACCTTAGCCAAGCCGGCGGCGATAGAGCGCGATCAGGCGTTCCCAATGTCGTTCCGCTGCCGGCTTGTCGTAGCACCAGCGCGCCGGGAAGGCGAAGCCGTGGTGCACGCCGGGATAGAGCTCGATCTCGCCGGTCGCGCCGGAGCGGGCGAAATGATCGCGCAGCTCGGCCACCATCGGCAGCGGGGCGAGGTCGTCGTGCTCGGCGCAGGCGACGTAGACCTCGCCGCGCGCCTTCCCGAAGCTGAGATGCGGGCTCGCCGGCGCTTCGCTCACCAGCCAGGTGCCGTAGAACGAGGCCGCGGCGGCGATCCGGTCAGGAAACTGCGCGGCGGCGGCGAGCGCGTAGGGGCCGCTCATGCAATAGCCGTGGCAGCCCACGGGGCCGGGCTTCGCCGCCGGTTCGTCGCCCAGCCAGGCGAGCATGGCGGCGATATCGGCCATCACGGGCGGGATCGTCATCCGCGTGCGGATCGCGCGCATCCGCGCGTGCTCGGCGCTGCCGTGGGTCAGTACCTCGGGCGTGAACACGCTGTCGCGGCCGGCGCGGTAATAAAGGTTGGGGAGCAGCACGCAGTACCCGACGGTGGCGAGCCGGCGGGCCATGTCGCGCAATTCCTCGCGGATGCCGGGGGCGTCCATGAGCAGGAACACGGCCGGGTGCGGGCCGCCGCGTTCGGGGTGGACGAGAAACGTCTTCATCGCCCCGTCGGCGGTGGCGAGGTCGAAGCTGCGTTCGATCATGTGGCGGTCCTCCCGGATGTGTTCCTGCCCGGGGGCGGAGTGTGGCACGGCTTGCCCGGTCGTCACACCATGATGGTCTCGAAGCGGGGATGGTCCCGGAGCGGGCAGGGCGGGGCCGATCGTTCCGATGTCGCGGGGCGACCTGCTGCGGAAATTCCTGATTCGGGGCCTCTGGCGGCGGGGCCTTTCTCCCTCTCCACCCGCGCTTGCGGGTGGGGGCGTGATGTTTCTACTGTTCTTTGGGATCCTCATTTATGGG
>JABBNW010000078.1:0-2606 GCA_019352115.1 Pseudomonadota bacterium | reverse complement strand
CCCTCTCCCCGACCCTCTCCCCCCGCAAGCGCGGGTGGAGAGGGAGAAAAGGCCCCCCCGACGTTTTCATCCCTGCCGGCCCAACGCGGTTCTTGCAGATATTTCGAGATACGCGGTGAATTCGCCGCCGCCCGCGGCAATGCCCCCCGTTCACCTGATCGCGCTCGATCCGCAATGACGAATTGAGCGGGGCGGCCGGCTCGTCTAAGCAGGGCTATCAGGACGGATTCAGGGATCGGATGGCTCGATCAAGCGTGCGCACAGATTCGTCGTGGCCGGCCGCCGAACGCGGCATTTTGCTGGCGCGCCCATGCTGGTGGCTGGGCCTGCTGCTCGTGTTCGCCGCGATCGCGCCCCTGCACGCCCAGGTGACGGTCGACCTCCGCGCGCTGGACGCTCTGCCGCAGCGTCCGACCCCGCCGCCCGGCCGTGCGACGCACCGCCCGGCCGTCCGACCCTACCCGCAAGCCGCGGCGCCCCGGGTGGCGACGGCGGTCCCGCCACGCCCGACCCCTCCGCCGGCGTCGTCCCCGTCGCCATTGCCCTCCCAGGCGCCGGCCGTCGCGGCCCGCCAGGCGCGTGGCCCGATCACCCAAGCAGCCAAGGCGCAGCCGGGTGCGCCGTCGGTCACGCCCGCCCGCAGCACGCCCCCGTCGGCCGCCACGGCCGCGGCACGATCGCCCGCAACGGCCGCGACAACATCGGCCGCCACGGCCGCGGCACGATCGGCCGCCACGGCCGCGGCACGATCGGCCACAACGGCCGCGCTCCCCGCGGTGCCGGCTGTTCCGCCGCCTCCCCCCGCCCTCGCGGGGATCGCAGCGCCGCAGGCCCCGGCCGCATCTGCAGGGCCCCGCCCGGCCGCTCTGACCCTGACATTCAAGACCGGCCAGGCCGACCTGACCCCGGCCGAGACCGCCGCCGTCGCGCGCCTGGTGCACGCGACGCCTGCGGCCGGTGCGCCCGGATTCTCCGTGCTTGCGTACGCCGCCGGTTCGCCGCAGAACCCCGCGGCGGCGCGGCGACTGGCGCTGGCCCGGGCGCTCGCCGTGCACGACGCGTTGCGCGCCGCCGGCGTGCCGGGCAGCCGCATCTTCCTGCGCGCCGTCGGGCCGCCGCATGGTCCTGGTGCGCCCGATCGGGCCGAGCTTCGCGTCAGCGCCGCAGGAACCTCACCATGACCCGCCCCACCTCCTACCTGATCCGCATGCTGGTCTTCCTGGCCGCGGTTGCGGCGATTGTGGTCTGGCTGCGCACGGCGCTGATCGATATCTTCTTCAACAACCCCGACCTCAACACGCTGATCCTCGCGATCCTGCTGATCGGCATCGGCTGGACCCTGCTGCAGGTGCAACGGCTCAACCGCGATGTCGACTGGGTGGAAGCCGCGCGCGCGAACCGTCCCGCCGCCGCGCCGCCCAAGCTGCTCGCGCCGATGGCACGGATGCTGGACGCGCGCGCGTCGGACCGGCCGGGCGAAACCCGGCGCATGACCCTCTCGTCCGCCAGCAGCCGCGGTCTGCTCGATTCGCTGGCGTCGCGGCTGGACGAGAACCGCGAACTCGCGCGCTACATGACCGGGCTGCTGATCTTCCTCGGCCTGCTCGGCACGTTCTGGGGCTTGCTGCGCACCGTCGGCGCGGTCTCCGCCGTCATCCACGGCATGACCATCGGCTCGGGCGACATCGCGCAATTGTTCGAGCAGTTGAAGTCCGGCCTGGCCCAGCCGCTCCAGGGCATGGGAATCGCCTTCTCGGCCAGCATGTTCGGACTGTCCTCGGCGCTGATCCTCGGCTTCCTCGACCTCACTGCCGGGCAGGCACAGAACCGGTTCTTTAACGAACTGGAGGAATGGCTCGCCGGCCAGACCCGGCTATCCTCCGGCGTGCTCGCCGACGGGGAAGGCTCGGTGCCGGTTTATGTCCAGGCGTTGCTGGAACAGACGGCGGAAAACATGGAAGGGCTGCAAACCATCCTTTCGCGCGGCGAGGACGGCCGCATCCAGGCGAACCAGGCCATCCTGGCGCTGACCGAACGGCTCGGCGTGTTCGCCGACACCATGCGCACCAACCAGCAACTCATGCTGCGCATCGCCGAAACCCAGTCCGCCCTCGGACCCGCCCTGCAACGCCTCGCCGACACCCGCAGCGAAACCCAGACCGATGACGTCGCGCGCGCCCACCTGCGCAACATCGAATTGTACCTGCAACGCCTGCTGACCGAAAGCGAACAAGGCCGAACCCAGGCGACCAGCGAAATCCGCAACGACCTGCGCGTCCTCACCCGCACCATCGCCGGGCTCGCCGAGGCGCCGCGGTGAGAGGGCAGGGGAGCAAGGAAGGCCAGGGGCGCTGCCCCTGGACCCCGCCAAGGGCTCGCCCTTGGAACCCTTCCGTTGGTTCCTCGCGTGTGGGGGGTGTCGCGCGTGGGCGTGCGGCGGCGAGGCGGCTGCGGCGCCGGCAGGGGCAGGGCGCCGATGCGCCCTGCCCCCCTGCCGGCGCCGCAGCCGCCTCGCCGCCGCACGCCCACGCGCGACGCCACCCACACGCGAGGAACCCAAACAGTATGGGGTCCAGGGGACGAGTTCCCTGGCGGGGTCCAGGGGC
>JABBNW010000368.1 GCA_019352115.1 Pseudomonadota bacterium | reverse complement strand
GGCGCCGGCCGGCGTAGCGCCAGCCATCGGCGGCCCGGCCCGCGGCAGGCTCTTCACCGCTCCGACAAACTCCTGGTTCGGGGCTTATGGCGGCGCTGCCCTTCTCCCTCTCCCCCCGTGCTTGCGGAGGGAGAGGGGGACCGCTTTGGCTGGATTTCTGCCGGTCTGCGTCCGCTCCGCTGGCGGGTGGAGCGGACATTTTTGCCGGACGCTCGATTTGGCCGTCTCCCGGATAGTGCCACCGCCGCTCAGAGCGTGAAAAGGAATCGACCTTGTGAAAGAATGCCCGTTGAAATTGCTCCTCTTTCGGGCGATTTTGGCGGTTGACGGGCATTCTTTCACAAGCTCTCAGGGAACCAGAAGCACGCGGCCGGTGACGCCTCCGCGCTCCAGCAAAGCGTGCGCGCGCGCCGCCTGGGCGAGCGGGAAGTGCGTGCGCACCGGCGGCTTGATGACGCCGCGGACAAGCCAATCGGCCAACGCCGTGACGGCGTTGCATAGCGCCGGCCCATCCAGCGTCTGGGATGAATAGCCGGTCAGCGTCACGGGCCGTATCAGGCTCCACGCGTCGAACCGAACGTCGCTACCCGCGACTGCTCCGACGAGGGACAGGACGCCATTGCGGCGCGAAGCCTCGACGCAGGGGCCGAACAGGTCGCCGCCGACCGCATCGAGTACGCCGTCCATGCTTTGTGCGGGGCCGTGCGGCCGGCGCACCCGTTGCCGGGGGCGTTCCAGGATTATGCGCGGTGCTTTGTCCGCAGCGTGGGCGGGGGAAACCAGGGGACGCTACCCTGAGGTGGGGGGCCGCTTTGGGTGGATTTCTGCCGGTCTGCTTCCGGCGAGAGGCGGCCGGGATATTCGGCTGCGCCGCGGCCAAATTGTGGCGCCGGGGGGCTCCTTGCGTTGACGCCAGAGGGCAGGGGCGCAACAGCGATCAGTGCGCGACGGCGACGACCGGCGGGCGGACCGGCATCGGTCGCCACGCCGCCACCTGCCGGTCCACCCGCCCGCGTGCGCCGGCGGAAAGCGCGGTCGCAGCACGCTGAAGCGCCTGCTCGGCGCCCGATCGTGCGGGATCGCTCGGCGCCTCCCGCATGACCGCGAGACGCAGCCAGAAATAGGCGTGCTCGCGGGCGAGGACGTCCGTGCGGCCGAGCAACCGGGCGCCGAGCGTCTGCGCGGCATGCGGCTCGCCCATCGTCGCCGCTGCGCGCAGCCAGGCAAGCCCGGATTTCGGATCGCGCGGCTCGCCGGTGCCGGTGAGCAGCGCATCGCCGAGATCGTTCATGGCGCGGGCATCGCCATGCTCCGCCGCACGCCTGAACCAGACCATGCCGCGCGCCGGATCGGGCGCGGTGCCGATGCCGAGCCGGTCCATCGTCCCGAGCCGGAACGCGGCCTCCGTCTGCCCGGCCTCCGCGGCCTGGCGATAGAGCGCCCGCGCCCGGGCCGGATCGCGCGGCACGCCACGCCCGGTTTCGGTCAGGACCCCGAGTTCCCAAGCCGCGTCGGGAACCGTGACGGCGGCCTTCGCGAACCAGGCCGCGGCGCGCGCAGGATCGGCGGTCACACCGAGCCCATGCAGCCGCGCCAGTCCCAGCCCATAGAACGCGCGAGGTTCCCCGGCGTCCGCCGCCTGGTAGAGCAGCGCCAGGCCCGATTGCCGTTGGCCCGGCCCCGCAACGCCCTTGATGAGATCGAGGCCGAGCCGAGCGGTGGCCCCCATGTCGCCGGCAGCGGCGCGGCGGCGCAACGACGGCAGCAACGTTCGTTCCGCCAGCAGGAGCTCCGCCGGATCGCAATAGACATGGGTATACCAGGGAAAGCCGAACGCACCCGGATGCAGCCGTACGCAGACCGGGACACCCGGCCAGACCAGATCGTTGAGCCGCTGGCTCGGCTGGAACAATTGCGGATGGCGCCGCGGTCCCCAGGGGCCGAGCAACAGCATCCCGGTCGTTTCCTTGGCCCGAATGCCCCTGCCCCTGGCCGTCCACTGCCGCAGCACCGGCACTGCGAACACGCGCGGCGGCGCGCGATCGGCGGCGATATTGGCAAGGTCGAGCGTGCCGCCGGCAAGCAGAACCGCGATCGGCGCGGTCAGCAACAGTGGGGCAAGGCGCCGCATCCCGCGATCGAAAGCAAGCAGCCACCCGAGGATCGGCAACGCCCCAAGCACGCCAAAACCGAACATCGCCAGCGGATCCAGGACATCCGGCGCGTTCGCGCTCGCCAGGCCGAACGCGCCGCCGCTTACGGCCAGGGCGATCCAGATGATAGGGGGTGACCCGGGCGCATGGACCACCCGGATCAGCCTGCTGGGTCGAGTGATCGCCGCGAGCGCCAGCAACGGCAACAGTATGTTCGCGGCCAGCGCCAAGGCGAACGGCCGAGGATAGATCGCCAGCCAGAGCCCGGCGACAAGGGCCAGAACGTTGAGCACACGCACGAAAATCCGCGCCCGGCGAAGCCTGGCCTGACGCGCCTCGGGCGTCGGCCCCAGTCTCGGGTTCGCAAGCAAATCGGCCAGGCCCGCGGCCCGAATCTCGGCATACCGCCGTTCCAGCGCCGCTCGCTGGTCCGGCAGTTCGCCAAGCCACGTTTCGCCCAGCGCGGGTTTCGCCAGCAGCATCGAAAATTGCAGCAGGCGCGTCCGCGGATCGCGCCCGGTCAGGACCACGAGCGAATAATCCCTCCAACGGGGAATGATCAACCGGCCTGCGACAGCGGCGCGGTCCACCTGCCGCGTTCCGGACACCCCCGTGAAGCTGACCGAATCAGCCGTTACGGTCAGCCGGGCACGAAAAGTCTCCACCGCCATCGCGGTTACTAATACCCCAACAATATACATGACTCTACGCGGCGTAACGAACATCCTTG
>JABBNW010000367.1 GCA_019352115.1 Pseudomonadota bacterium | reverse complement strand
GGGCGGTCGGGGGCCAGGGTGGGGCGCGCGGCGTCGCCGTCCGCGCCCGGGGTGATGACGATGCGCCGGCGCTCCCCCGATCGGCCGGTGCGGTACAGGTCCTGCAGGATGCGAAGCACGCCGGCCTTGTCCTTGCGGCCGACGGCATCTTCCAGTTCCGCATTGATCTTCGCGCGTGCCGAAGTGTAGCCGGGCGGGCCGGGAATGGCGAGGAACACGGGGATGCCGGCGGCCACCGCGGCGGCGACCGACTCGGCCAGTCCTTCCGCCTTCAGCGCGGCGCGGTTGAGCAGGGTGAAGGTGACGCCAAGCTGTTTCGCCCCGTCGGTCGGCGAGATCTCGCCCTGCAGCTGGACCAGCACGCCCGAGCGGTCCGGCCGCAGTGGCTCGCGCACCCATTTCAGCGAGCGCCAGCCGCAATGGAAGACGCGGCAGGTGCGGGGGCGGTTCTCGTAGATGCCGCAGCCGTTGTCGCGCTGGGCGTGGGCGCAACGGTAGCCCTGGACTTTCTGCAACTCCGGATCGTCGATCGTCAGCACGACGCAGCAGACGTTGCAGCCGCCGCAGGTGCGGCCGGGGACCAGTCGGGGATCGTCGGGGAGCTCGCCGTCGCGCATTGTCGTGGCCCGGGTGGAGAGGTGGCGGGTGGTTGTCGCGGGGAGGGGCGCGCCGCGCTGCGTGCGGTTGGCGCGCGTCAGTGTCGGCCGCCGGGGCGCCAGTCGTGGATCTCGATCGTCGCGTAAAGGCCGTGGCGGACGTAGGGTTCGCCGGCCAGCATCGCCTCCACCGCGGCGCGGGAGGGTTGTTCGATCACCATCGCGCTGCCGATCCATTCCGTCCCGTCATCGGACAGCAGCGGGCCGCGGGCGAGGAAGCGGTCCTGGTAGTCGTTGTCGATGAAATAAGCGCGGTGGGCGTCGAGCAGGCTGTCGCGGGTGGCGTTCATGCCGGGCTTGCCGTGGCCGATGACGAGGAAGCGGGGGTTGGGTTCGGCGGTGGCCTCGAATTGCCACATCGTGCGGCCGAGGGCGTTGCGCCAGCGGCGGAGCAGGACGTCCTGGAAGACGCCGGCTTTGTAGAAGGGTTCCTCGTAGGCGAACGCGTGCGCGGCGGCGGCGTCGGGGAGGGTGAGGATGTGCATGCTGCCGGTGGGGGTGGCGGTGTCCTCGGCGAGGGTGGGACCGCGGGCGATCATGCTGGCGGCGTAGCGGTCCATGAAGGCCCAGTGGGCCTCGGTGGTCTGGCGGCGGAGGGCGGCGGAGCCGGGGCGGTCGCGGCAGTAGACGAAATAGTCCATGGGAGCCTCCCTGGGTGGGTCTGCGGGTCGCAGCGTAGGGGCGATCGAGCGGTATTGGCCAGCGGGGGGCGCATACGGCGCCGCTCTGCGAACCCCTCGGGGTCTCTGTCCGAGGCGGTCGCATCAGGGACAGACAATATGTCGTGACATTGTCTGGCAAAAATGGTATGGCGTTGAGGCATGGAGGAGCCGATGGCCACGCACGCAATCCGCACGACCAAGCTTGATCTGCGCCTGTCCCCGGAGGCCAAGCAGACCTTGAACGCTGCTGCCCGTGCCTCGCACCGCTCGGTGAGCCAGTTCGTGCTGGAGAGCGCGCTGTCGCGGGCCGAGGAAACACTGATCGAGCGGCGGCATTTCGCATTGAGCGCCGCGCAGTGGGACGCATTCATGGCCGCGTTGGACGCGCCGCCGCGCGCGTGGCCGCGGTTGCGGCGTCTGTTGCAGGAGCCGTCCCCGTTCGATCCTGCCGAACCGGCGTGAGCAACGGGTTCCGGATCGAGAAACTCCGTCGCGATCATGCCGTTGACGGGTTTACGTGTGGCAGCGCCGAGCTGGATCGCTTCCTGATCCGCTATGCCTTGGCCAATCAGCAGGCGAACGCCGCGCAGACCTATCTCGGGCTGCATGGGTCCGAGGTGGTCGGGTTCTACACGCTGGTTGTGGGCGAGGTCGCCTGTGCCGACGCGCCAGAGCGGCTGACCAAGGGGCTGGCCCGCCACCCGGTGCCGATCATGCTGCTGGCGCGCCTGGGCGTGAGCGTAGCCTGGCAGGGCCGCAAGCTTGGGGCGGGGCTGCTCAAGGATGCGATGCGGCGCAGCTTGCAGGCGGCCGATATTGCGGGGATCCGGGCCTTCGCAGTGCACGCGAAGGATGAGGCGGCGCGCGGGTTCTATGCGCATTTCGGGTTTATGCCGTCGCCGACGGATGCGCTGCATCTTTATCTGTTGGTCAAGGACCTGCACCGGTTCGGCATGGGGTAAGGCTGCGGGGGTTGGTGGGGGGATATGCATTCGCGCGCGACGCGGTTGCCTGGGTTCGAGGGGCGGGGCGTAGGGGGGGCGAGGAGACCGGTTGGGCGGGTGCGTGGGCTGCACACGGTCCGGAGGCCGTCGGGAGTGGTGATCGACATGGTGAAGGCGCGGCTCAAATGGGTCGAGGACCATCATGTGGCGTGGCTGGCGGAGCGGTGAGGATTCGCGGATCATGGGTGAACAGATCAAGGTGGACGTCGGTAGTGACAACATCTTTGCGGATCTCGGGCTGGCGGATCCGGAGGCGCATCGCGTCAAGGCCGAGCTGGCGTCGCGGATTGGGGAGGCGTTGCGCGCGCGGATGCTGACCCAGGCTGCCGCGGCGGAATTGCTGGGGATCGATCAGCCGAAAGTGTCGCGGCTGCTGCGCGGGTATCTGACGCATTTCTCGGCCGAGCGGCTGATGCGGTTTTTGACGTTGCTGGGGCGGGATGTGGAGATCGTAGTGAGGCCGGCGCCTCAGTCGCGCCGGCGGGGGCGGGTGCGGGTGGTGGAGGCGGCTTGAGGGGAGGGAGTCCCTTTTCCATCACATCCACGTCGACGGTGCCGCCGCCTCAGATC
>JABBNW010000366.1 GCA_019352115.1 Pseudomonadota bacterium | reverse complement strand
CGGCGACGATCGCGATCAGGTTCGCCCCCAGCAGGATGCGCGCGGCCGGCACCCGCCCGGCCAGGCGGTTGGCCGACAGCCCGCCCGCCGCCAGCCCGACCATCAGCAGCATGTACAGCACGCCGACCTGCTGCGGCGTCCGGTGCAGCCGGTCGATGAAGATGAACGGCGAGGCGGACATGAAGGCGTAGAACGACGTCGTGGTGCAGGCCCCGCCCAGCGCGTAGCCGCGGAACGCGCGTGAGCGCAGCAGCCGCAACGAACTGGCCAGCATCGTGCCGTGGCCGCCCCCGCGCCCATGCGTCTCCGGCAGGCGCCAGGCTGCCGCGGCGGTGGTGACGGCGCCCACGACGGCGAGCAGTCCGAACGCCGCCCGCCAGCCGAACCAGTCCACCATGTAGCCGCCCAGCACCGGCGCCGCCGCCGGCGCCAGCGACATCACCAAGGTCAGCAGCGCAAGCTGGGCGGCCGCCCGGTCCCCCGACACCGCATCGCGCACCATCGCCCGCCCCAGCACGAGGCCCGCGCAGCCGCCCACCGATTGGGCGATCCGCGCCACGATCAGCAGCCCCGCCGAGGGCGCGATCGCGGTCGCCGCTCCCGCCAGGGTGAACAGGGTCAGCCCCGCCAGCAGCACCGGCCGGCGCCCGAACCGGTCCGAGATCGGCCCGTAGGCCAACTGCCCGATCGCCAGCCCGATCAGATAGAGCGTGATGGTGAGCTGAATCGTTCCGGCCGAAACATGCAGCGCCGCGGCCGTCGCCGGCAGCGCCGGGATCACGAGATGCATCCCGAGCGTGCCGCAGGCGGTAACCGCGACCAGCAGTGCGAACGGCGCCGCGGCCCCGCGCGGCCGCCCCGGCTCCGCCGCGATCAGGACGCCGGCCCGAGCTCGATGTGCGGGGGTGCCTTCAAGGTCTGCAGGATCACGCAGTAGCGCTCGGTCGTGGCGATCAGTCGCGCCTGCTGCTCGGCCGGCGCATCGGTGTCGAGCTCGAAACGGAGCGCGATGTCGGTCAGGCCCACCGGGACGCTGCGGTCGATGCCGAGGGTGCCGCGTGCGTCCCAGCCGCCCTCGGCAACGATCCGCCCGCCGCGGATCGCGATCCCCATCGCGGTCGCGACCGCGCGCAAGGTGACGCCGGCGCAGGCCACCAGCGCCTCCAGCAGCATGTCGGCCGAGCAGGCGCGCGATCCGTCCCCACCGGCGGCCGGATGCAGGCCGGCGCTGGTCTCGCCGTGCCAGCCGGGAACGGTGCAGGCGATGGCGTCGGCATCGAGCCGCGCCTCCGCCCGCGCCGGCACGCGCGCGGCGGCGGGATCATCGCGGTAGCGCTGCTTGATCGGGGCTTGCAGGGCACGCAGTTCGGTGGCGTCCATGGTCTATCCCTTGATGCGAACGCGGGCAGCCGGGTGGGTGTCCGGCAGGCGGGCGCGGCCGGGGCCGTACAACTTCTCGCGGAACGTGCCAGGCGCGTAGCCGGTCCGGAAGGCGCCGCGGCGTTGCAGCTCCGGCACCACCAGGTCGACGAAATCGGTGAAGGTTTCCGGCGTCACGACATAGGCGAGGTTGAAACCGTCGACATCGGTCTCCTCCACCCACGCCTGCAACGCATCGGCGACCTCCGACGGGGAGCCGACGATCACCGGGCTGCGGCCGCCGATCGCGGCGTGCGCGCCGATCTCGCGCGGGGTCCAGCTCCGGTCCGGATCGGCAATGGTGAAGGCTTCCAGCGCCGAGGTCATGGCGTCGTGCTCGCCGTAGCGGATCGGCTGATCGGGCGGCAGCTTCGCGAAATCGATGCCGGTCCAGCCGGACATCAACGTAAGCCCGCCGGTCTCACTGGCATAGGCGCGGTAGGCGGCGAATTTCTCGCGCGCGGCTTCGGCCGTCGTGTCGGTGATCACCGTCATCATGGTGAAGATCACGATTTCCCGCGGGTCCCGCCCGCAGGCCTCGGCGCGGCGGCGGATGTCGGCGACGATCGGGCGCACCACCTGCATCGACGGGCCGTTGATGAACACGCATTCGGCGTGTTCGGCCGCGAACTGCCGCCCGCGGGTGGACGCGCCGGCCTGGAACAGCACCGGCGTGCGCTGCGGGGAGGGCTCGCAGAGATGGATCGCCGACAGGCTGAAATATGGGCCGTCGTGCTCGACGCGGTGGATGCGGGCGGGATCGGCGAAGCGGCCGGTGGCGCGGTCGCGCAACACGGCGCCGTCTTCCCAGCTCGCCTCCCACAGCTTGTAGACCACCTGCATATAGTCTTCGGCGATCTCGTAGCGGGTGTCGTGGCCCTGCTGGCGGGCGAGGCCCATGCCCTTGGCGGCGCTGTTGAGATAGCCGGTGACGATG
Organism: Pseudomonadota bacterium; assembly: GCA_019352115.1. Lineage (GTDB taxonomy): Bacteria > Pseudomonadota > Alphaproteobacteria > Acetobacterales > Acetobacteraceae > JAJZVS01. The sequence goes on along the minus strand of JABBNW010000366.1, from coordinate 548 downwards.
TTCCAGCCGATGCGCCCGTTCGTCAGATGGTCGAGCGTGCTCATGCGCCGCGCGAACGGATACGGATGCTCGTAGGACAGAGTGGCGGTGACGCCGAAGCCGAGATGCTCGGTGACCGCCGCCATCGCCGGGACCAGCAGCATCGGATCGCCCACCGGCACCTGCACCGCACCCTCCAGCGCGGCAGCAGGCGAGCCCTGGTACACGTCGTAGATGCCCAGCACGTCGGCAAGGAAGATCGCGTCGAAACACCCGCGTTCCAGGGTGCGCGCGAGGTCGGTCCAGTAGCGCAAGGTGTTGTAGGTGTCGGCACGGTCGCGCGGATGCGTCCACAGCCCGGGAGACTGATGAACAACGCAATTCATGTCGAAGGCGTTCAGGCGAAGCTGGCGAGTCATGCGCCAACCCTCGCGGCTTGTCCGCGCACGGTCAAGATGGCGACCCCGCGCCGGGGGCATCGCTCCTTGCCAACCTGCGTATTGTTCGGCGCTTCGGAAGCAAGGCCAAGGGGCTTCGCCCCCTGGACCCCCACCAGGGGACTAGTCCCC
>JABBNW010000077.1 GCA_019352115.1 Pseudomonadota bacterium | reverse complement strand
CCCAGCCGCAGCCTGCAGATGAACAGCGCGAACCGCTCGGCGAGCTTCCAGGCTATGGTGTCGGGAGGGACAAAGGCGGCACGGGGCATGGACATACATAGAACATAAATCCGCCGCCATGTCAAGCTGTATCTTCGCCGGGGGCCTGATTTCGCGGCGGGGGCGCCATGGCGGAATGGGTGATGGGCGGAGACACCGACCAGCGTCGGTTGCTGCTGCGCGTCGCCTGAGCCCGATTTTCCGCATTTCTGCCGGCGAGGCGGCAAGTCACCACGCCGGGGTTTGGCGCTCCGGCGGCGATTTCCATTCTGTCGTGGGCTTGCCAGGTCGGCGATGACTCCCGCGCTATCCTGGGAGGCGACGGTCCGCATGTCCCATCGGGCGTGCGGTGAGCGCGGTTGGCGCGGGCCGGGAGCATCCGTCGCGCGGACCGTTCTGCTTGTGGCATCGTAAGGATTCCAACACGGAGGAAGAGCGGAGGGCCACGGAGGGCCACAGGAGTTGTAGCGGTTGGGTCGCTCGCGGCTCCACAACGTCGCTCTCGGTCAGGCCCAGGGCGGTGACCAACCGCTGCGACTCCTGTGCTCTCCGTGGCCCTCCGTTCTTCCTCCGTGTTCAAAAAAAACTTGCTGGATCGCGGCGGTACAAGCCCCGCCGTCATCGCACGGTTTGGACCGGCAACCGGGTCGCCGGACGCCCCCTCGATGCCGCAAAAATGCGGAAAGCCGAACTTGAGGCGGTCCATCCCGCCGGGTCACGGCTCGGTCTGCTGGGCTGATCGCTTCCGTGGTCCGGAGGTATCGTCTGAGCGCGACCAGGAGTTGGATATTTGCGGCGGTGGGTCTCTTCGCCGACGACGTCGCCGGACACGACGGTACTTTGCTCCGGGACGGGTGCCGTCGTGCAGTCCGCCCAGGTGTCGTCCAGCGACCGGAAACCGGTCTTGCGGTCGGCGATCGCCGCGAGGGTGTTCAACAGGCCGCGGGTCGAACGGGCAAGGCGGTCGACGAGCCTGGTCACCATGAGCACGTCGCCGGCGGCAAGCTGGCCGAGCACCCGGCCGAACTGCGCCCGGTAGGTCTCGGCTCCGCTCGCCGTCTCGCGGAACACCTGGCCGGCCCGGGCCGCCCGGAGTTGGCGCACCTGGGCGTCAGCGCTCTGGCCGTCGGTTGAGACTCGTGCATACCCGTAGATCATGGGCTCTAATCTGGACCAGATTTCCGCGGCGGAAGAGGCCCAAGGAATTAAGGCCCTGGATTTGGTTCATAATTCTCGACTTAGGCACGCGCAGCCAAGCCCTCGATAACGCGACACTCCGCAACCGTGCCGTGCCGGCACTGCTCAATGAGCAGCCGCAACTCCCCGCGCAGCACAACCAGATCGGCAATCTTGCTTTCCACCTCGGCCAGATGCGCACGCGCCACCTGATCGACCTCGCCGCACGGCTGGCGCCGGTCGTCGGAAAGCCGCAGCAGCTCCCGCACGGCGTCGAGCGAGAAGCCAAGGTCACGGCCGCGCCGGATAAAACGCAACCGTTCAAGATGCGGCTTGATGTAAGCGCGATAGTTGCCACCGGTGCGAGCGGGCGACGGCAACAGACCGATCCGCTCGTAATAGCGGATGGTCTCGGCCTTAACGCCGGTCGCGCGAGCAAGGTCGCCGATGCTGCATGTCCCGGGTATCATTCTTGACCCTCTAGCGACTACAGGGTTCATATCGTGCGCCACCCCGCAGCCGTCGAGGTGACGCATGGATACCAACCTTACCCTTCCATCCGGGCCAGTCACCCCACACCAGGAGCCGTGCTGCCACGACGCCTGCTGCACGGCTGGGCCTGCCCTCCCCGCGGCGAACAACCAAGATCGGGCAGCACTGATCCGGCGTGCGTTCAGGCTGGAATACACGACCGTAGCCTGGATGGCGGTCGAGGCCATTGTCGCCATCTGGGCCGGTATGCAAGCGGCGAGCGTGTGCCTGCTCGCGTTCGGGATCGACAGCCTCATTGAGATCGCCTCCGCCGGCGTCCTGATCTGGCGACTGACCACCGAGCTTCGCCGCGGCCAGGCCTTTGCCGAGAAAGCGGAACGCGCGGCGAGCCGCGCCGCGGGAGGCTTGCTGTTCGCGCTCGCTGTCTATGTTGTGATCGCGGCAGGCTGGAAGCTCTGGACCCAAACGGGCGAGGCATTCTCCTGGCCCGGGCTGGCCGTCACCCTGCTGGCGATGCCGATCATGTATGTCCTTGCACGCCAGAAGATTAGCGTCGCCAAAGCACTCGGCAGTCGCGCCATGCGGGCCGACGCAATGGAAAGCGTGACGTGCGGCTGGCTGTCCCTCGTGGTTGTCGCCGGTTTTGTGGCTCAAGGGCTCACCGGCGCCTGGTGGGTCGATTCCGTGACCTCGCTCGGCATCGTCTGGTTTCTGGTCAAGGAGGGTCGCGAGGCGTGGAGCGGTGAGGATTGCTGCCAGGTTTGACCGCGTCGCTCCGCCTGGGCTGACAGACGAGAACGAACCTCCCAGCAAGCGACTGGTACGTATCTGTTCTGACTTTCACACTGCCCGGCGGTGGCGCTTCCCCTTATCCGGTCGCACGCGCCACGACCCGTAGCCGCGTGCTCCCCTCAGCTCAGGACTGCGCGTCCGGCGACAAAACCATGCAGGCCGCATGGTGCTGCGAAAGCTGCGTGCACGCGCGCACCGCCGCCTCCCGCGACAGCCCGCCCAACCGGGCACGCCACAGCACGCCGTGGCCGTGCCGCACCGCCTCCACCAGCGGGCGCGCGCCCCCGAGCACCGCGCGGGCCTGCGCCTGTGCCAGGCCGGCGGCGTGATGCGCCTGGGCGGGATCGTCGAACGCGCCCACCTGCACGGCCCAGCTTCCCGATAGCCCGAAGCTGTGCGGCGGCGGCGGCGGCTCGGCGAAGGCCGTCGGCACCAGGCGGAAGCCCATATGCGGCGGCCGCGGCGGGGGCGGCGGCAGGCGACGCGGCGGGGCCAGATAGGCCACCTGCTCACGCGGCGGCGCCACCATGCGCGGCGGCGGCGCGGCCTCCGCCACCCGCACCGGCGGCCGATAGGGCGCCGGTTCGCGCGGCACGTACGGGGCCGAAATGGGCGCCGACGGCGGCACAAAGCGGCTCGCGACCTGCACCCGCGCATACCCGCCGGGGCCGTAGCGCAGGCCGGCCGGAATATCCATCGGCAGCCGGTTCATCGCGTAGGCGGCGGCGGGGGACACGCGCCGCGGCGTCACGCCCGCGATCGTAGGCGCGATCATCGCGACGTAGCGGCGGGTTTCGTTCGGCAACGGTTCCTGGTCGGCGAGGTAATCGTCGAGCCGCCGCGGCCCGGCATTGTAGGCCGCCAGGAAGCCGGGGAAGCCGTAGATGTCGTACATCTCCCGCAGGTAGGCGGTGCCGGCCAGGATATTGTCGCGCGGATTGTAGGGATCGGTGCCGAGTCCGTATTCCTGGCGCAGATCCTGGTACGTCTCCGGCATGACCTGCATCAGCCCCATCGCGCCCACGGGCGAGGTGGTGAGCCGTCCGTCCATGTATTCGTGCCCGCCCGATTCCACGTGCATGACGGCGCGGATCCAGCGCGCCGGCACGTCGAACCGCGCCGAGGCCTGGCGGATGTAGGGCCCCCACGGATCGCTGGGCGGACCGGGCGGTGCGTAGTCGCCATGCGCCATTTCGGCGTAGCGCGCGGCCTGCTGGCGCGCGCCGATCTGCGGCCCCTGGCTGGCGCAGGCCGACAGCGCCGCCACCGCGGCAAGGCACCCGACCGCCCGCAGCCACATTCGCGCCGACCCCGCCGGAGCCGAGGCGACAACGCGGGACGCAAACAGGGAGTGTGCGGGACGGGTCGTGGGCAACGGAACCTCCGTCGTGGCGCGGCCGGAAACAGCCGGAGGGCACGGCGGCCGGGCGGCCGTCGCTCAGGCAAACGATCAGGACTGTCTGATAACCCCTTATCGTGGAACGCAGTTCACCGCAAGAATATCTCGCAAGGCCGAGCGGGAGGCAATCGTCCGGCTTGCCCCGCCCGGGCCAGGCGGGGAGGATGCATGCCGGATCGGCAAGGAAGGCACATGCGCGCGCGGCCTGGGAAGCGAACGAGCCCGATCGGCCTGGCCCTGGGCCTGGGCGCGGGCCTTGGCCTGGCCGGCTGCGCGACCCACCCCGCCCCCGTCGTGGCCCCGGTTTCCGGCGCTCAGGGGTCCCCGCTCGCTGGCCGCCACGCGGGGCAGGTCGGCGTGATCGTGGCGCTGCGCCCGGTGCCGGCGGACACGCTCGGCCTGGACCCGGCCGCGTTCGGCACGGATGGGCGCGCGCCGGCTGCCACGGTGCCGGAGCCGGCCAGTTCGGAGCCGGCCTATACGGAGATCGTGATCCGCGAGCGCGACGGGCGCACCCGGGTGGTGGTGCAGCCGCGCGCGGCCGGCTTCGTGCCGGGGCGCCGGGTGCGCCTCGCCGCGCACCGCGCCGTGCTGCGGACCGAGCCCCACAAGACCGGCGTCACGAACTAGAAACGATCCGGATCACGCCACCAGGGGCGCGCCGGTCGCCGCCCGCACCGCGTCCATCCCCACCCCCGGGGCGAGTTCGCGCACCCGGAACCCCTCCCCGGCCGGTTCGAACAGCCCGAGGTCGGTCGCCACCAGCTTCACCACCCCGCGCGCCGTCACCGGCAGCGCGCAGGCGGGCACGAGGCGCGGCGCCCCGCTGCGGGTCACGTGCTCCATGATGAGGAACACCCGCCGCGCGCAGGCCGCGAGGTCCATCGCGCCGCCGATGCCGCCGCCCTTGCCGCGGCCGATGCGCCAGTTGGCGAAATCGCCGTTCGCCGCCACTTCGTAAGCGCCCATCACGGTGACATCGATCCGCCCGCCGCGGATGATGGCGAAGCTGTCGGCGTGGTGCACCACCGCGGCACCCGGCCGCAGGGTCACGTTCTGCCCGCCGGCGTTGACGAGGTTCAGGTCCTCCTCACCGGGGGCGGCGATCGCGCCGTAGCCGATCACGCCGTTCTCGGAATGATAGACGATGTTGCGGTCGCCGATATCGGTATTGGAACACAGGGTCGGCAGCCCGACGCCGAGGTTGACGATCCAGCCGTCGCCGAACTCGGCGGCGATCCGATCGGCCATCTGCTGGCGGGTGAAGCCTTTGGCGACATCGCTCATGGGCGCACGCGCTCCTGGCGCTTCTGCGGCCACAGCCCGGCGGGCGGCGGCGGGATTTCCACCAGGCGGTGGACGAAGATGCCCGAGGTGTGGACGGCGTCGGGATCGATCGCACCCGCCGGCAGGATCGGCTCCTCCACCTCGGCGATCGCGATGCGCGCGGCGGTGGCCATCACCGGGTTGAAGTTCCGTTGCGAACGATGGAACAGGAGGTTGCCGAACGTGTCGGCGCGGCGGGCGCGCAGGAAGGCGTAATCGACCGGCAGCGCGTATTCCAGCAGGTATTCGCGGCCGTCGATGACACGGGTTTCGCGGCCTTCGGCAAGCTCGGTGCCGACCGCTGTCGGGGTGTAGAAGGCCGGGATGCCGGCGCCGGCGGCGCGCAGGCGTTCGGCGAGCGTGCCTTGGGGGACCAGTTCCGCTTCCACCTCGCCGGATTCGTAATATTTCGTGAACGGCAGGACGTCGGAGGCGCGGGTCGCGGCGGTGAAGGCGCAGATCACTTTGCGCACCTGGCCGCGTTCGACCAGCATGCCGATGTCGGGCATGCGCGGCTGCTGCGCCCCGCCGGTGGTGTTGGCGATCAGGGTAAGGCCGCGCGCGCCGTGCTCGGCCAGCGCCGCGATCAGGTTGAACGGCGTGCCGGGCATGGCGAAGCCGCCGAAGGCGATGGTGGCGCCGTCGGGGATGTCGGCCACGGCGGCGGCAAAGCTCGGGAACTGCTTGCCTGGCATCGTGCGTATGGGCCTTCGGTGCGGGAAACGATGGGCGCGATCAGTCGGCAGGGCGCGGCCGGTGTCAAGCGCGCGGCCGCCGCGCTCAGCCGCCGGCGAGGATCTCCTTGATCCGCCCGGCCAGGGCCTCCATCGCGAACGGCTTGGTCATCACGTGCATGCCCGCAGCCAGGTGCCCGTGCCCGAGCACCGCGTTCTCCGCGTAGCCGGTGATGAACAGCACCTTCAGTTCCGGCCGCAGCTCGCGCGCCGCGTCGGCAAGCTGGCGGCCGTTGAGGCCGCCGGGCAGGCCGACGTCGCTGATCAGCAGATCGAGCCGCGCCGGCGAACTCAGGACCGCGAGGCCGGAGGCGCCGTCGGAGGCCTCGACCGCGGCATAGCCCAGTTCCTCGAGCACCTCGGTCACCAGCATCCGCACCGTCGGCTCGTCGTCCACCACCAGCACGGTCTCGCCCTGCTCGGCCCGCGGCGCCTGGGCGAGATCGGGCAGGCTGCCGCCGTCCTCGGCCGCGCCGAGGTGGCGCGGCAGATAGAGGCAGATCGTCGTGCCCTGCCCCGGCTCGGAATAGATGCGCACCTGGCCGCCGGATTGGCGGGCGAAGCCGTAGATCATGGACAGGCCGAGGCCGGTGCCCATGCCGATCGGCTTGGTCGTGAAGAACGGGTCGAACGCCCGCGCGACCACATCCGGCGTCATCCCGGTGCCGGTATCGCTGACCCGCAGGGTGATATACTGGCCCGGCGGCAGCGCGTGCAGCCGCGCACCGCGCGCATCGAGCCAGGCGTTGGCGGTTTCGATCGTGATCCGGCCGCCGTCGGGCATCGCATCGCGGGCGTTGATGGCCAGGTTGAGCAGCGCGCTTTCGAGCTGGTTCGGATCGACCATCGTGGCCCACAGCCCGCCCGCCGCGACCACTTCCATCGCGATGGCCGGACCCACGGTGCGGCGGATCAGCTCCTCCATCCCGGCGACCAGCCGGTTGGCATCGATCGCCTTCGGATCGAGCGTCTGGCGGCGCGAGAAGGCCAGCAGCCGGTGGGTGAGCGCGGCGGCACGATCCGCCGCGCCGCGCGCGGCGACGATGTAGCGGTCGGCCTCGTCGATCCGGCCTTGCGACAGGCGGGCCTTGAGCAGTTCCAGGCTGCCGGAGATGCCGGTGAGGAGGTTGTTGAAATCATGCGCGATGCCGCCGGTGAGCTGGCCCACCGCTTCCATCTTCTGCGCCTGGCGCAGCTGGTCCTGCGCGGCGGCGAGCTCGGCGGCGGCTTCACGCTCGGCGGTAATGTGCCGGCCGAAGGCGTAGATCAGGTCGCCTTCGGTCGAGGTATGCCAGGAAATCCAGCGCGGCGTGCCGTTCTTGTGCCGGTAGCGGTTCTCGAAATTGATGAGGTCCGTCCGGGCGGCGGCGGTCTCCAGCCCGTTCTGGGTCAGCGCGGCATCGTCCGGCCAGATGAATTCCCGGAAGCTGCGCCCCACCACCTCGGCCGGCTGATGCCCAAGGATCGCGGTCCATGCCGGGTTGACGGCGCGGAAGATGCCGTCGGCGTCGATGACGATCAGAAGGTCGCGGGAGAGCTGCCAGACCCGATCGCGTTCGGCGGTGCGTTCCGCGACCCGCCGCTCCAGCTCCGCGTTCAGGTTCGCGAGCGCGTCGGCCGTGATCCGCAGGCGCTGCTCCATCCGGACTTTCGCGGTCGTTTCGACGACGATCGCGATGACCCCTTCCGGCCGGCCGCTCTCGCCGATGATGGGCGAGTAGTCGAGGTCCATCCAGACCTGCTCGGGCCGGTCCGAGCGATGCAAGGTCAATTCCCGGTCCCGGTAGGCGAGCGTGCCGCCGTCGAGCCCCACCTTCATGACGTTGTCGTTGAAGTCGGCGACCTCGGGCCAGCCTTCGCGCACTTTCGCGCCGAGCAGTCGCGGATGCCGGCCGCCGGCGAAGGCAGAATAGGCATCGTTGTAGATCATGATGCCGTCCGGACCCCACAGGGTGACGATCGCCACCGGGGAGCGCAGGATCAGCCCCACAGTCGTGCGCAGGCTCTGCGGCCAGGCGCGGAGCGGCCCGAGCGGCGTCGCGGCCCAGTCGAATGCGGCGATCAAGCCCGGGAGCTCGCCTTCACCGGCCAGGAAAGGCTGCTCCGCGTCGGTCCCGCTCGTCTCGCCCATCCGTTGCGCTGCTCTCGGCGGGGGCACGGGTCGCCGATCGTGTGAGCCCGGCATCTTTCTGCACGCAACATGGACCGGCGTCCATCGGCGCGGCCGGCCTCGGCGGGGCGGGCGCGCTCACATCCTGCTTACCGGAACCGCGGCGCCGGGGGGCGCGGCCGGGTCGCAGCTGATGGCTCTTTCAAACGAGCCGCCGCCTGGGCTTACCCCCTTTGGGCTACCCGGCTCTTGGGCCACCCACTCTTCCGCTACCCCCTGGGCTTGCCGGTCGGTACGTGCTACCGCCCCGTCCGGTCGCGAACGGAGAATCCCATGTCAGAGTCCATACCCGCCCCGCAGGCCGCCGCGCCGGCGACCCAGCCGCTGGTGGTGAACATCCAATACGTGAAGGACCTGTCGTTCGAGGTGCCGGGCGCGCCCCAGGTCTTCACCCAGCTCCGTGCCCAGCCGCAGGTGAACATCAACCTCGACGTGCAGGCCCGCCGGCTCGATGAGGGGGCGAATCTGTTCGAGGTGATGCTGGTGATCCGCGCCGAGGCCCAGGAGCCCGCCGCCGGCACCGGCCAGGCGGTCAATGGGCAAGCGGGCAACGGGCAAGCCGGCACCGCGCCGACGATCTTCGTGGCCGAGCTCACCTACGCCGGCGTGTTCACCCTGACCGGCCTGCCAGAGAACGCGATCGAGCCGATGTTGCTGGTCGAGTGCCCGCGCCTCCTGTTTCCGTTCGCGCGCAACATCCTGGCCGACGTGACCCGTGACGGCGGCTTTCCGCCGGTACTGCTGCAGCCGATCGATTTCGTGGCCCTCTGGCAGACCCGTCGGGCGCAGGCGCAGGCGGGCCAGACGGCGGCGGCGTGATCGGCCCGGCCGTGTGGTCGACGCGGCCCGGCCCGGCCGAGCCGACCCGGGAGCGCCGCGCAGCGCCGCGGCGTCCGATCGCGTACGCCCCAACTTGATCGCCCACCGGCGCCGCCCCACCTCCCGAACGCGGGGTACCGCGACGCCGTGGTGCCCGCATGGCCACCCGGTCATTCCTCCCTGTTTTCCTGCCCCTGTCTGTCTGCAACAACGAGGCCCGCGATGAGCGCGAATACCAAGCCCGTCACCGATACCAGTTTCGCCGCCGACGTGCTGGGCGCGCCCGGCCCCGTGCTGGTCGATTTCTGGGCCGAGTGGTGCGGCCCCTGCAAGATGATCGCGCCCGCGCTCGAAGAGCTGGCCGATGAGTTTGCGGGCAAGATCACCGTCGCAAAGGTGAACATCGACGACAATCCCGTCTCCCCCAACACCTACGGCGTGCGCGGCATCCCGACCCTGATCCTGTTCAAGGACGGCAAGCCGGCGGCGACCCAGGTGGGCGCGCTGCCCAAGGGGCGGCTGAAGGATTGGATCGCCGGCAACCTCTGACCCCGACGTCGACGACGCAGCCTCCGGGCTGCGTCGCCGCCGCCCGCCGGGGGCGCGCGTCCCCGGCGCCGTCCATCCGCGCGGCAGAGCCCGCGCCCGCTGGCCGCGCTGAGCGTCTGGCGCCCTGCGGCAGGCTGCGCCCGGAGCCGCCGTTGCGCATTGTCGTTGCCGTGTCCGGTGTTTATCCTCCGCGATCGTCATGCGGGTGCTTCGATCTGTTGCCGTGGTAGGGATGATGGCGCTGGCCGGCTGCGCGACGCGGCCGCCGCCGGTCGTATCGCGCGCACCGGCGGCCTGCGTGCAATCCGGACTGGCCTCCTGGTACCATCCGGCCGCCGGGCACGCGCCGGCGGCCGACGGTCAGCACCCCAAGCCCGGCAGCTTCATTGCGGCGCATCCGTTCCTGCCGTTCGGGACCGCGGCCCGGGTCACCAATCTCGAGAACGGGCGGTCGGTGACCGTCCATATCGAGGACCGAGGACCGTTCGTGGGTGGCCGGATCCTCGACCTGTCCGCGGCGGCGGCCCGGCAACTTGGGATGCGGTCGGGCGGGGTGACCCGGGTGCGGCTGCTCGCGGTACCCGGCGAGGCGGGACCGGTGCCCCCGGCCGGGAAATCGCCGCCGCCCTGCGCGCCGGGGACCGCCGGCCTCCATCCCGCCTGAGCCGGCGCGGGCGGGACCGATCCCGTCGCGCGCGGGGGGCTTTCACGAACACGCGACGGTGTGGCAGCAACGCGTGAAGTTACGTTCTGCAATATCTCCGCCCGACGATCGACACGATGGATGCCCATCTCGGCTGCCGTGCCATCGAGGAGTGGATCGCATGCGTGCCAGAATTGTCGTCTTCGCGGCGTTGCTCACCGGCATGGCGGCCGGCATGGCCGGCACCGCGCATGCCGACCGCGATGATTGGAGACGCGGTTGGGGCGGCCCGTCGGTCAGCTTCGGCCTGTCCCTGCCGGCCTATGCGCCGCCGCCGGTGTATTACGCGCCGCCGCCTCCGCCGCCGGTCTATTACGCACCGCCGCCCCGGCCCTATTACCCGCCGCCGCCGGCCTATTATGCGCCGCCACCGCCGGTGGTCGTCGCGCCGCCGACCGTTTCGTTCGGCGTCGCGATGCCGATGCGCTGAACCGCGGCGCGGGCGTAAGTCCGCAACGGTCTCCAGCCATTCGCATTTTACCGATCGGGGCTTGGTGTCGGCGCAACCCTTCCCGTGATGGCCGGCCATGAGCCGGCCATCTTCCCCTGATCGTCCTTGCGCGGATAGCCGGCTCCAGGCCGGCCCTTTCGGGAAGGCCGCGACGCCGGGCGATGGCAAGCCGAAACGGAACTGCCGGACGACAAGCCGGCCCGGTGCGCCGCTCGCGGTGTGCGGCCGGCACCGGTTTCTGCATGTCCCGGCACCGGACCGATACCAACCCGTGCGGGTTTTGACTCTCGCCCTTGCGTGCCGCCCCGGCGCTTCCCGTCATGGCCGGCCCTGAGCCGGCCATCTACCCCCGATCGTCCGAGCGCAGATGGGCGGCCCCGAGCCGGCCCCGGGGCACGGCCATGACGGGAAGGGCTCGAGCCTGACAGTACCTCAGTCTCTTGGCAGGTTGGCATCCCCCGCCTGCGTCAGAGCCCTAACGGCCGCCGAGATTGATGGTGTTCGGGCTGGTCACCGCGCCGCCGACGGCGCCGACGGCGCCGCCGATCAGCGCACCGGTCGCCGGGCTGCCGCCGGTCGCCGCGCCGAGTATCGCACCGGTGCCGGCACCGATCGCGCCGCCCGAAAGCGCTCGGCTGCCCGGCGAGTAGCCGCAGCCGCCCAACCCGAGCACCACGCCGAACAGGCCGGCGATCAGAACTTGCTTGCGAATGGTCATCATACACCTCGATATGCTTGGTCGTTGGACCGGACGCCGTTCGGCGCGGCGCCGGCATGAAGCCGGGGGCGATGTTCGCTCGTCGCTCCACAGTGGAAGCGGCCGACGCGTTCCCGCGCGCCCGGATGCCTTATGGTAACAAAATAAGGCAGGAAGCGGACCCGACCGATCACAGTTTGCGGCGCACTGACAATCGGGGCCAGGGGAGCCAAAAGGGGGGCGGCGCGGGTGCCGGATCGCGGCCCCGGCAACCCTGCTTGCCGCCGCCGCCGGCACGCGCCAGTCTTGCCCCTCGCTCCACGGATTTTCGCTTCCAGGGGCGGCAAACCGGGAGGAACACCCATGGCGGCCATCCACGCCAGGCTCACCCACATGGGCCTGTATGCGCACGACCTGGACCGGATGATCGGGTTCTATACCGAGGTGCTGGGCCTGATCGTCGCCGATCGCGGCCCGGGCCGGGCGCCGGGGACCCAGATGGCGTTCATGACGGGCGATCCCGCCTGCCACCACCAGGTCGTACTGGTCTCCGGCCGGCCGGAGACCGCGGGCTACAACCCGATCAACCAGATTTCCTTCACCGTCGGCTCGCTCGCCGAGCTGCGCGCGGTACGCGACCGCGCGCTTTCCCGCGGTGCCGGCGTGCTGCGCCAAGTGAACCACGGCAACGCCTGGTCGATCTATTTCGCCGATCCCGAGGGCAACACGTTGGAAGCCTATCTGGACACGCCGTTCCACGTGCCGCAGCCGCGCGGGGACGCGCTCGATCTCGATCAGCCCGACGCGGCGATCCTGGCCGCGACCGAGGCCGCCTGCCGCGCCGACCCGGGCTTCCTGCCGCGGGCGGACTATATGCGGCAGGTTGCCGCGCGGCTGGTGTAGGCGCGCGCCATGCCGGGCCAATCGCAAGGGCTGAAGCGGCTGCTCGCGGGCGACGCGCCGGTGCACGCGCCGCTGGTGCTCAACCCGCTGATGGCGCGCCTGGCCGCCGCCACCGGCTTCCCCGCGCTGTATCTGGGCGGTGGGGCGATGGGCTACCTGACCTGCTTCACCGAGGCGAACCTGTCGCTCACCGAAATGGTGCACGCCGGGTTGGACATCCGCGCCGCCTGCGACCTGCCCCTGATCCTGGACGGGGCGTGCGGATGGGGCGATCCCATGCATCTGCGCCGCACCATCCCGCTGGCGGAAGAAGCCGGCTTCGCCGCGATCGAGATCGAGGACCAGATCCTGCCCAAGCGCGCGCACCACCATGTCGGCATCGAACACCTGATCGACGCCGACCTGATGACCGCCAAGGTGGCCGAGGCGGTGGCGGCGCGCCGGTCCGCCGACTTCCTGATCATCGCGCGCACCAACGCGGTGCGCGACATCTCCATGGACGAGGCGCTGCGCCGCGGCGAGGCCATGCACCGCGCCGGCGCCGACCTGCTGTTCATCACCGCGCGTCGCCCGGAGGACCACCGGACGATTGCCGAACGCCTGCCCGCGCCGCTGATGTACATGCACCTGTCCGGCGGCGCCGACGATGCCATTCCGGTGCCGGAGTTGTTCCGGATGGGCTTCCGCCTGTTCGTGGACCCGGTGACGCCGCTGCTGGCGATGCACCGCGCGCTGCGCGATTCCTACGTGGCGCTGCACGCCGGCCGGCCCGACCCGCTGGTGGGCGAGGACCCGCGCGGCGAGCAGGACCGGATGCACGCGACGATCCGGCTGGAAAGCCTGCTCGCGATCGAGCGGCGCACGGTCGAGCGGTAGGGGTCCGCGCGGGGCGGACCATCGGGGGACCGGCACGCCCGGTTGCGTGGCCGGATGCGCGGGCTGGATGGTGGGAGAGCTTCCCTGCCTGGCGAGCGGGGCCCGTGCCGCTGGATCGCTCCGATTCCAACGCAGAGAAGACAAGGCGAGGAAGAACGAGGTCGCAGAGGGGTCGGAGCGGGGCGCCTGTTCCTGCGCACCCCTGATCCTCCGTCGCGGCGGCACGTTTGCAGCCGACCATGAAGCGCGCGGCCAGGCTCGGCCGCAGCAGGCGATCCACCCTCTGCGATCTCGTGCTTCCTCGCCTTCTTCTCTGCATTGGAATCGGGGGCCGCGGGCGGCTCCGGCCCGGGGTGTGCGGACACTGGGCGCTTGCCCCCGGGGCCCTTATGTGTAATTTCCACGTCATTCCTACACATCGAGACCCTCCATGCGGACCAACATCGACATCGACGACGACCTGCTCGGCGCCGCCATGGCGGCCACCCACCTGTCGACCAAGAAGGCCACGGTCGAGGAAGCCCTGCGCCGCCTGGTGCGCTACCACCGGCAGCAGCAGGCGATCGCCGACCTCGCCGGCCTCGGGTGGAAGGGCGATCTGGACGCGGCACGGCGGGGCAGCACGCCTCGGCAGGAGTAGCCGTCCGCGCGGAGCGATCGCCGCATGATCATCGTCGTCGATAGCTCGGTCTGGATCGCGCTCCTGCGCAACCAGGACACGCCCGCGGTGCGCCGGCTGCGCACGATCGACGCGGCGGACGGGATCGTGGTCGGCGACCTCATCCTGCTCGAAGTCCTGCAAGGCGCGCGCGACGAGGCCCACGCGACACGCATCGAACGCAACCTGCGGCAGTTCCCGGTCGAGCCGATGCTGGGCGAGGCGATCGCCGTGCGCGCGGCAGCCCATGCCCGGACCCTGCGCCGGCGCGGCGTGACGGTGCGCAAGGCGATCGATCTGGTCATCGGCACGTTCTGCCTCGAACGTAGCTACGCGCTGCTGCACGCGGACCGGGATTTCGCACCGATGGCGACCCATCTGGGGCTGCGCACCGCGTAGCGCGCGACCCCCGCGCGATACCGGCCGACCCACGCACGCGAGTCGGCGCACGGAGCGGATGGCCGTGCTCCCGCGGGCGGCGCACATCGGCGCCCGACACCACAAGGAGCATCCCGCCATGACCGCATTCCGCTGCGTCCCCATCGACCCCGCGATCGCCGAGCGCTTCCGCGCCACCGGCCGCGACGACGGCGGCAATACCCTGCGCCGCCTGGCGGCCGATCATCCGAGCCCCTGCCGCGTCTGCCTGCGCAACGCGCAGGTGGGCGAACCGGTGCTGCTCGGCTCGTACCACCTGCCCCGCCCGCGCGGCATCTACTGGACCCCGAGCCCGATCTTCGTGCACGAAACCCCGTGTGCGCCGTTCGTCGCATCGGATACCATCCCCGAGATCGTGCGCAGCCGGATGGTATCGGTGCGCGCCTACGATGCGGCCGACCAGTGCGTGTACGACCTCGGCCACGCCGGCGACGGCGATACCATCGATGCCCCGCTGGCCCTCGCGCTTGCGGACCCGCGCACGGCGTTCGTGAACATCCATACGGCCAAGCCGGGCTGCCTGCTGTGCCGGGTCGAGGCGGGGTAGCGCGACGCCCCCACCGATTGCCCCCTATGGGCCCGCTGCTATGCTCGGCGCGCCGCGCAGGAGACCAGCATCGGATGTCTGCCGCCTTCGCCTTTCCGCCCCCGCCGGCCTGTCCGGAAGCCGAAGTCCTGCGCGCTGAGATCCGCGCCTTCCTGGCGACGGCGCTCGCCGATCGCCCGCCGCTCCAGCGGGCGGAAAGCTGGACCGGGCATGATTTCGGCTTTTCCCGCGCGATGGGCGCGCGCGGCTGGATCGGCCTGACCTGGCCGAAGCGCTACGGCGGGCAGGACCGCAGCGCGCTGGAACGCTACGTGGTGCTGGAGGAGATGCTGGCCGCCGGCGCCCCGGTCGGCGCGCACTGGATCGCCGATCGCCAGTCCGGCCCGGCGATCCTGCGCTACGGCAGCGAGGCGCAGAAACAATCGATCCTGCCCCGCATCGCCGCCGGGGCGTGTTATTTCTGTATCGGCATGAGCGAACCGGACACCGGCTCCGACCTCGCCTCCGTGCGCACCCGCGCGGTGCGCGACGGCGACGGATATGTGGTGAACGGGACCAAGGTCTGGACCTCGCACGCGCAGTTTTCCCACTACATGATCCTGTTCTGCCGCACCGGTAGCGCCGAGGATCGGCACGGCGGCGTCAGCCAGTTCCTGGTGGACCTCAAGGCCACGCCGGGCATCGCCATCCGCCCGATCCTGGCCCTGACCGGGGAGCATCATTTCAACGAGGTGGTGTTCCAGGACGTGCGCCTGCCGGCCGACGCGCTGCTCGGCCGCGAAGGCGACGGCTGGGCGCAGGTGACCGGGGAACTGGCGTTCGAGCGCAGCGGGCCGGAGCGGTTCCTGTCCTCCTTCACCCTGCTGGTCGAACTGGTGCGCGCGCTGGGCACGCATCCGTCCGATGCGGCGCTGGTCGCGATCGGCCGGCTGTCGGCGCATCTGCTGACGTTGCGGCGGATGTCGCGCGCGATCGCCGGGCTGTTGCAGGCCGGCGACAACCCGGCGCTGGAGGCCGCGCTGGTGAAGGACCTCGGCGCGCTGGTGGAACAGGAAATCCCCGAGATCGCGCGCCAGCTGATCGCCGCCGAGCCGGATACCACGTCGACGCAGGATTTCATCGCCGTGCTCGGCTACACGATGATGCACGCGCCGTCCTTCTCCTTGCGCGGCGGCACGCGGGAGATCCTGCGCGGGATCGTCGCGCGCGGGCTCGGGCTGCGCTGATAACTCACGGGATCGTTCCATGACCGAACATGTTTTGTACCGCCAGGACGGCGGCATCGTCACCTTGACCCTGAATGCGCCGGAGCGGCGCAATCCGATCTCCGAGCGCGGCATGGTCGATGCGATCATCGACGCGCTGGAGCGGATCGATGCTGATCCGTCGGTGCGCGCGGCGATCCTGACCGGGGCGGGCACGGCGTTCAGTTCCGGCGGCGATCTGCGCGCAATGCAGGACGCCACAGCTGCCCGCGCCGCCGCGCCGGCCGCAACGCCTGCCTATTACCGGCACGGCATCCAGCGCATCCCGCTCGCGTTCGAGCGGCTGAACGTGCCGATCATCGCCGCGGTGAACGGGCCGGCGATCGGCGCCGGGCTCGACCTTGCTTGCATGTGCGACATCCGGATCGCGGCCGAAAGCGCGCGGTTTGCCGAAAGCTTCGTGAAAGTCGGCATCATCGCCGGCGACGGTGGCGCCTGGCTGCTGCCGCGGCTGGTCGGCTTCTCGAAGGCTGCCGAGATGGCGCTGACCGGCGATCCCTTGTCCGCGGCCGAGGCGCTGGCCTGCGGGCTGGTTTCCCGGGTCGTTGCCGATACGGAGCTGCTGGCCGCGGCCGGCGCGCTCGCCGCCCGCATCGCCGTCAATCCGCCTCACGCGGTGCGGATGACCAAGCGGCTGCTGCTCGAAGGGCGGAACATGCGGATGGACAGCCTGCTGGAGATGGCCGCGGCGATGCAGGCGCTGGTGCATGCGACGGGCGATCATCGGGAAGCCGTGGCGGCGTTCCTGGAGAAGCGTCCGCCGCGTTTCAGCGGCGAGTAGGGGCGCCATTCGCCGACGCGGCCCGCGCATTTCGTGCCGCTCGCGCACGAAAGCTTGAGTTTGAGGACCGGGGCCGCGCGCCCACATTCGCATTTCGATCCGACGGCGCGATCACTTTGCCGAGCCCACCCCGATCCCGCGTCGACACCGAGACGACCGGACTCCCTCGATTCACTCCCGTGGAGATTTTCCCATGCGCTTGTCCTGGCTGGTTATCCTGCTCCCGCTCGCCCTCGGCGGGTGCTTCGTCACCACTCCGGCGCCGCGGCCGGCCCATACGACCGTCGTCGTTCCGCAAGGGTCCAGCGTCGTGTGCAGCGACGGCAGCGCGCCGCCCTGCCAGTAAGGCTGTGACGACGCGGGCGGCGGGAGGGACCCCGCCGCCCGCGTGCCGCATTCCCCGCGCATTGCCTCCGGCGACGCGCGGCGGCAGTCTGTGCCCATTGCCCATTGCCCCTTGGCACAGAGGCCCACGCCATGGCCGATCCGGTCCCGTTCCGCGCCTATACCCCCGGCACACAGCCGCCGTACGACGTGCCGGCCTATCTCGGCACGATCAAGCGCCATCCGCTGCAACCGCTGCACCGACTCGATCAGACCATCACCGAAACCACCGGCCCGCGCTTCACCGCGGCGCATTTCCCGCCCAACGCCGATCTGTCGCGCGTTGATGGAAAATCCGCCCAGGGCCAGCGCATCGTCGTTGCCGGCACGATCACCGACGAGGACGGGCGGCCGGTGCCGCACACCATGGTGGAAATCTGGCAGGCCAACGCCGCCGGCCGCTACCACCATCCGGCGGACCAGCACGACGCGCCGATCGACCCGCATTTCCACGGCGACGGGCGGGTGTTCACGGACGCGGACGGGCGCTACCGCTTCCTTTCCGTGCTGCCCGGCGCCTATCCCTGGCCCAACCACCGGAACGCCTGGCGGCCGAACCACATCCATTTCTCCTTCTTCGGCCCGGCCTTCGCCACCAGGCTGATCACCCAGATGTATTTCCCGGGCGACCCGCTGCTGGCGTTCGACCCGATCTACAACGGCGTGCCGGACCGCGCGGCGCGGGAACGGCTCGTGGCCGCCTTCGACCTCGACCTGACCGAGCCGGACTTTGCGCTCGGCTATCGGTTCGACGTCGTGCTGCGTGGGCGCGCCGCCACGCCGATGGGGATCTGACCCGATGCCGATCGCGACCGCGAGCCAGACCATCGGTCCCTACTGGCACCTGATCGAGGACCCTTCCTGGGCCGACCTCACCCGCTTCGGCGCGACCGGGGAGCGGATCACCCTGTCCGGCACCGTGACGGACGGCGACGGCGCGCCGTTTGCCGATGTCTGCGTGGAGCTGTGGCAGTCCGATCCGCCCGCCTCCGACCAGTTCCCCGGGTTCGGGCGCAGCCGGACGGATACCGCCGGCGTGTATCGCTTCACGACCCTGAAGCCCGGGCCGGTGGCGGGGCGCGGCAATGCGATCCAGGCGCCGCATCTGGCGCTCTGGGTGCTGGGGCGCGGGCTGATGCGCGGCCTTGCCACCCGGGCCTATTTCGCTGGCGATGGGCGCAACGAGACCGATCCGGTGCTCGGCTCGGTCGAGGATCCGGCCCGACGTGCCACCCTGATTGCGGCTGCCGATGGGCCGGCCGCGTGGCGGTTCGACATCCGCCTGCAAGGGGCGGGGGAGACCGTCTTCTTCGACGTGTAGCGAGGGCGGGCGAATCGCCCGCCCCGCCGGTTTCGTGGTCCGCGCCGACCACTCCGTTCCGTCCTGCTGTGAAACTGCCTGATTCGGGGGGGATCCGCCGCCCTTCCCCCTCTCCCCCCGCGCTTGCGCTAGGGGATGCACACATCTCGCATAGGGTTGATGACCCAGGTTTAAGTA
>JABBNW010000365.1 GCA_019352115.1 Pseudomonadota bacterium | reverse complement strand
GCATTTTCAACGGGTATTCTTTCGCAAGTTCGATTGCTTTTCACGCCCTGAGGGTTTGCCGGGGAACCGGCGCCGTTTCCCGGCCGCGGCCGGGAAGCGCAACACGGAGCAAGCGAGATGACCGAGGAACTGGCCACCCTGGGCGGCGGCTGCTTCTGGTGCCTGGAAGCGGTGTTCAAGGATCTGCGCGGCGTGAGCGCCGTGAAATCCGGCTACGCCGGCGGCACCGTGCCCGATCCCACCTACAAGCAGGTCTGCACCGGCCGCACCGGGCATGCCGAGGTGGTGCAGATCCGCTTCGATCCGGCGGAGATCGCCTACGCCGACCTGCTGCGGATCTTCTTCACCATCCACGATCCCACCACCAAGGACCGGCAGGGCCATGACGTGGGCACGCAGTACCGCTCGGTCATCCTGACCCATTCGGAGGCGCAGGCGGAAACGGCGCGCGCGGTGATGGCGGAGATCGCGGCAGCGAAGCTGTGGCCGGCGCCGCTGGTGACCGAGGTCGTCCCGCTCGGCACGTTCTATCCGGCCGAGCCGGAGCACGACGATTATTTCGCGGCCAATCCGTGGACCGGCTACTGCCAGGCCGTGGTGGCGCCGAAAGTGACGAAGTTCCGCAAGAGCTTCGCCGATCGGCTGAAACGCGCCGCGGCCGCATAGTGTCCTGCCCCTGAAATGCCTTCCCATTTCAGGGACCAGCAGGCCACTGAAAAGAAAGAGCCGGCGCGCGCCGGGACGCCGGGGGCGGGGATCAGGCCTTCGCCACGAACCGGTCGAGCACCCGCTTCTGGCCCGCCTTGTCGAAGGCGATGTCCAGCCGGTCGGCATCCGTCGCGGTAACCGTGCCGTAGCCGAATTTCTCGTGGAACACCCGCGCGCCCACCGGGATCGCGGCGCCGCGCGCCGGGCGCGGGCTCGTTTCCCAGGCTTCGATCGTCCGCGGGGCGCGCGCGAGCAACGGGCCGCCGGCGGGGAACACGCTCGGCGCGGAGAACCCCACGTCGCGCGCCAAAGCCGCCGCACCTGCGCGCGCGATGTGGTCCTCCGGCAGCTCGTCGATGAACCGGCTCGGGATGCTGTCCTGCCAGTTCGCATAGATGCGCCGATGCGCGGCGTGGCTGACGATCGCCCGCTTGCGCGCCCGGGTGAGGCCCACGTAGGCGAGCCGCCGCTCCTCCTCCAGCCCCTTGGCACCGCTTTCGTCGAGGGACCGCTGGTTCGGGAACACGCCCTCCTCCCAGCCGGGCAGGAACACGGTGTCGAATTCCAGCCCCTTGGCGCCGTGCAGGGTCATGAGGTTCACCCGGTCGCCGGCGGCCGCTTCCTCGTTGTCCATCACCAGCGCGACGTGGTCGAGGAATCCCGACAGCGTATCGAATTCGGCCAGCGCGCGCACCAGTTCCTTCAGGTTCTCGAGCCGTCCCGGCGCGTCGGGCGATTTGTCGGCCTGCCACATCGCGGTGTAGCCGCTCTCGTCCAGCAGGATCGCGGTCGCGGTCACGTGCCCGTCGCGCCCCATCGCCTCGCGCCAACGATCGAGGTCGCGCAGCAGCCCAGCCAGGCCTTCCTTCGCCCGCCCGCGGATCGCCCCGGCATCGAGCAGCCGCGCGGCGGCGGCAACGAGGGGGATGCCATGCGCGCGCGCGGCTTCGTGCAGGCTGCGAAGCGCCGTGTCCCCCACGCCGCGGCGCGGGGTGTTGACGATGCGCTCGAACGCCAGATCGTCGCCGGCCTGCGCCAGCAGCCGCAGATAGGCGATGGCGTCGCGGATTTCCTGGCGTTCGTAGAACCGCAGCCCGCCCACCACCCGATACGGGATCGCAAGGGTGATCAGCCGTTCCTCGAACGCGCGGGTCTGGAAACCGGCGCGCACCAGCACCGCCATCTCGGCGAGCTTGTGGCCGTCGCGGCGCAGGGTTTCGATACGGTCGCCGACCATGCGGGCTTCCTCGTCGGAATCCCACAGCGACACGACGGCCACGGGCTCGCCATCCGCATCCGCCCGCCCGGCATGCAGGGTCTTGCCGAGCCGGCCCTCGTTATGCGCGATCAGGCCGGCGGCGGCAGCGAGGATCGGCGCGGTCGAGCGGTAGTTGGCTTCCAGCCGGACGATCTTGGCGCCGGGAAAATCATGCTCGAAGCGCAGGATGTTCTCCACCTCCGCGCCGCGCCAGGAATAGATCGACTGGTCGTCGTCACCGACGCAACAGATGTTGCGCCGCGCCTGCGCGAGCAGCCGCAGCCACAGATACTGCACGACGTTGGTGTCCTGGTATTCGTCCACCAGCAGGTAGCGGAAGCGCTGGTGGTACTGCGCCAGCACCTCCGGATGCGCGCGCAGCAGTTCCGTCACGTGCAGCAGCAGATCGCCGAAATCGGCCGCGTTCAGCGCCGCCAGCCGCGCCTGGTAGGCAGCATAGACGGCGCGCGCCTGGCCGGCAGCGAAATCCGTGTCCTCGGCGGCGGTGATGCGCGGGGCCGTCAGGCCGCGGTCCTTCCAGCGCTGGATGATCCCGGCCATCGCCGGCGGCGCCCAGCGTTTGGTATCGAGCCGGTGCACCTCCATCACCTGCTTCACCAGCCGGATCTGGTCGTCGGTGTCGAGAATGGTGAAGTTGGACGTGAGACCGACCAGCGGCGCGTGCGCGCGCAGCATCCGCGCGCCGAGGGCGTGGAACGTGCCGAGCCATAACCCTTCGACCGGGCGGCCGAGGATCGTGGCCACCCGCTCGCGCATCTCGCGCGCCGCCTTGTTGGTGAAGGTGACCGCGAGCACCTGGCCGGGCGCGGCGCGGCCGGTCAGCAGCAGGTGGGCGAAGCGGGTCGTCAGCACGCGCGTCTTGCCGGTGCCGGCGCCGGCGAGGACCAGCAGCGGGCCGTCGAGCGACTCGACCGCTTCGCGTTGGGCGGCGTTCAGGCGGGTGAG
>JABBNW010000076.1 GCA_019352115.1 Pseudomonadota bacterium | reverse complement strand
GAGATGGCTCAGCGACGCGTCGTCGTTGAGAAGATTGTGAGCTTCATCGACGATCAACAGGTCGGCCGCGCGGTCGGAAGTGTCGACCTTGTCATGTGGCGTGAAAATTATCTGACGCCGAAACTCGTCGAGATCGAACCGACCGAACAACTCGGTGGTCCACTGCGGAATCAGCGATCGAGGCGCCAGGACTTCAATTCGGCGCGTCGCGTCATCGATTAAGCACTGGCGCGCGACGATGCCAGCTTCGATGGTCTTACCCATGCCCACCTCGTCGGCGAGCAGGAACTTCTGAATTGGATCGGTCAAAACCCGGCGAGCGGCCGCGAGTTGGTGGGGCACGAGTTCGATCTTTGCGGAGAGTGCTGCCGTTAGGCCCTCAGCGGCGGATCGAAGCTTGATTGAGCTCGCCAGTGCCGCCCACCGCCGGTCATGGAGGAACTGCGTCTCACCCCCGCCGCTCGCGAGAACGTCGGACGGATCAGCGTGCGGCTCAAATACCCTGACCCGCATTTGACTTTCGGGAACGTCGCCGACGATACCGTTTGGAAACCGGACCAAATATTCGATCCAAGGCAAGGTTGCAGTATCGTAGTTCTTGATGCGCCCGACCCGCCATGTCTCGCCGCTCTTAACGTAAATGCGCGTTTCCGGCCCAGCGAGCGCTCGCTGAAGAGTATCCGTTGGAAAGTTCTCAACGTCACTTCGCTCAATGGAATGGAAGACTTCAATCTCAGACCAGTCAGGGTGAGAGTTGAGAACAGTCCCCACACCTCGCCGACCTGGCAAGGTGACCAGCATCCCAGGTCGATATAGAGGCTCACCGGGCAAAATTTCCTCCCTTTTCGGCGCCGGTGGCGCGACCTTCGAGACCACGCTAGCCAAGGGTGAGCCTGAGTTCCCCTGATATGTTGGATAAACCCCTGCGAATCGCCCCTCATCAGACCCTGGGTGGACTAAACCACGGGCACCCGCGCTCGGCAAACCGGTCCGTCTTGTATCAGCAGGTCTAAACGCGAGCGGCTCGCAGCTGCTGGCTGAGGCCGATCTGCCACACCCGGCGCCCGACTGCACTTTGCTGCCCGGCTCCCTTGCATAATTCCCTTGCATCGATGCCGGGTCACTGATTCGACGTCGCTGTGGGCCTGATCTCCACCCTCATCGGCGCCGTGGGGGCTGTCTCGGCCTCCCTCCCCGACCCGCGCAAGGGCCCGTTGCGCGAGGACGCCTACCGCATCGCCGACATCGTGGTATCGGCCTTCTCCCTGTTTTTCGTGGGCAGCCCCTCGTTCCTCGCCTACCAGCGCCGGCTCGAGGAAGGCCAGGGCCGCTCCAACTGCCAGACCCTGTTCGGCATCACCCGCATTCCCACCGACGCCACCATCCGCCAGATGCTGGACGGCGCCCCGCCGGGGGCGTTCGACGCGCTGTTCCGCCAGGCTCTGGACGCCGCCGGCCCGCTCACCGCGTTCCGTCGTCTCGACAACCGGATGCTGATCGCGCTCGACGGCACCGAGCATTTCTGCTCACGCAAGATCCAATGCCCGCGCTGCCTGCATCGCCGCCGCGCCGATGGAGAGGAGGAGTGTTGAGTTCCACTGAGAACTGACCCGGGTTCGCGCGCCGCGCCCGGATTGTTCCGTTGCGCCGGGCGCGGACGGGTCCCACCCTTCGCGTAGCTGCCCCGAGGGACCATGATGGCCACGCCGCACCTCACTAAATCCCGCTACCTGGCCGGCCTCCAGTGCCTGCGTCGGCTGTGGCTCCAGGTCCATGAGCCGCAGGACTACGAGGAGCCGGCGGCCGGCTCCCCGCTCGATGTCGGCCTGGAGATCGGCCGCAAGGCGCAGCTGCTGTTCCCCGGCAGCGTGCTGGTCGAGGAGGCCCCTTGGCAGCACGCCGATGCCGTCGCGCGCACGGCCGCGCTGATGCAGGACCCATCCGTTCCGGCGATCTTCGAGGCCGCTTTCGGTTGGCAGGATCTGCGCGTTCGGGTGGATCTGCTCGAACGCCACCCCGACGGGTGGGGGGCTGCTGGAGGTCAAGAGCAGCGGCGGGGTGAAGGACCACCATCTCGATGACATCGCCTTGCAGGCCCATGTCCTCGAAGCGGCAGGTGTGCGGTTCCGCGCCATTGAAGTGCTGCACGTCAACACGGCCTATGTGCGCGGGCCGGGCGAGATTGATTGGCGCGCGTTCTTTGCCCGGGTGGACGTATCCGATGACCTGGCCGCTCGAGTGACGGAGGTGCCACACCATCTGCCCGCCATGCGTGACAGCCTGGGCCGCGAGACACTCCCGCACGCCGAACCGGGAAAGCAGTGCAGCAATCCCTATGCGTGCCAGTTCTGGGACCGCTGCACGGCCGATAAGCCGGCCGACTGGGTCCGTTACATGCCGCGTCTGACCGCGGCGCAAGCGGATCGGCTGGACGCGCTCGGCGTCACCGCGATCTCCGACAGCCCGTCCGACTTTCCGCTGGCGGGCAAGCAGGCAATCATTCGCGACGCCATCGCCAGCGGCCAGCCCTATGTGGCGCCCGATCTGGCGCGCCTGCTGCATCGGTTCGGGCCGCCTGCCTGCTACCTGGATTTCGAGGCGATGATGCCGCCGATCCCGCTCTACGAGGGCACGCGACCATATCAGACGCTGCCGTTCCAATGGTCGCTGCATGTCCTGGCGACGGACGGAACGCTGCACCACGAGGCCTTCCTCGCGGGCACCGATGGAGACCCAAGGCGGGGTTTCGCCGAGACGCTGATCGCCGCGCTGGATGGATCGGACCTGCCGATCATCGTGTATTCCGCTTACGAGCAGACACAACTGAAGGCGCTGGCAGCGCAATTCCCGGATCTGGCCGGGCCGATCATCGCGATCGTCAATCGTCTGGCCGATCTCCTGCCTGTGGTGCGCGGCGCGGTATACTTCCCCGATTTCAGCTTCAGCAACTCGATCAAGGCCGTCGCCCCTGCTCTCAGCCCGGGATTTGGGTACGATGACCTTGCAGACATCGCGGATGGAGTGGCGGCCTCAGCGGCGTTCGCGCAGATGGCGTCGGGCGCGATTGTCGATCCGGCAGAGGTCGCGCGGCTGCGTGGAGCGCTGCTGGTCTATTGCCAGCGCGACACAATGGCGATGGTCGAAGTGCACCGCGCGCTGGTACAATTGCTCCAATCATGGCCAAGCGGTTCACCCTGACAGCATCAACCAGGGAACGACGGTCACCTGCGTTCAGAGCCGACGGTCGGCCTCGGCGGTCCTCAGCGAGGCAGCGATGTCGGCGATCGACCGGAACAGTACCAGCGCATCATCCTTGGACGGCAGGAACCCGCGGTGGCGCCAGAACGACGCCGCCTCCTCATCCACGGCGTTGACCACCAAGGCGCGCCCGCCGATCAGCGCGGCGCCGCTCACGCTCCGGGCGAGCGCGTGGTTGAAGAGTCCAGTGCCGATCCCCCGCCCGACCCAGGCCTGATCGGTGGCAAGCTGACCGAGCAGAATGCAGGGCACCGGGTTCGGCGGCTGCCCGGTGCGGATCGAGCGCGGCAGGGCGGCGGGGACGATGGCGGTCGGCGCCAGGCCGTAGTAGCCGACCACTCGGCCCGCCACGTGGACGACCATGACCACTGTGAACCCCTTCTGCTGATTGGCGAGCGCCCGGGTCTTCAGCCAATGATCGAGCGAGGGCTTGCCGCAGGAGAACCGGGATACGTCGTGGCCGGCATTCAGCAACTCGGGGGCGGAGAGCGGCGGCTCCGCCATCAGCGCTTTGCCACGTCCTTCTCCCACGGCGCCTTGCGGCGGAGGGATGCCACCATCTCCGGAACGGGAGTGGCGGGGGCGGAGACGGCTTGGACGAACGCCTCAAAGCCCTCGGGGGTCATGCGCAGCAGCGTGCTTTCCATGAGGACCTCCTCGGCGGCCCGTACCGCCGCCTCCCGCACGAAGTCGGTCCGCGACCGGCCGCGCAGGTCGGCGGCACGGTCGATGATGGCGATGTCGCCTTCCGGGAGCCGCATCGAGAGCGGGTGGTCTTTGCGTTTGGCCGTGCCGGTCATGGTGGTCCCCTTCGCCATGGCGGGAATGTAGGAGACCGTAGCGCGTTTTGCAATACGTCGCGCGCTGCTGCTCCTTCCAATCGCGGTCACTCCGACCCGGCGAGGGTTGGTTGATCTCCCTCGCGTTCCCGGCTGGACGGTGACTGTTCTGAATGTGGCGGCGGCTTATGCGGCACGGCCGGTGGCGCCCGGTGCATGGGAGCCCGAAACGCCCGGTCCGTGGTGATGAACCGCTCGACGATGATCGGCACCAGCTTCTCGACGGGTGGCGCCTCGGACTGGCCGTCCTGCGCCGCGATAGCGGCGGCGTAGTCGCGGATCAGCGCGTCAAGCGCCGCAGTGAACGTGATGGTGCGCTTGACCGGCCGGTCGTCGGGCAGCGGGCCGATGCGGAGTTTCGCCATCCTCGCCCTCCTCACCCGCGCCCATAGGGCCGCAGCACGATATCGCGGTTGACCATGACGTCGAGCGGGAAGCCCGGGCGCACGGTCAGGGTCGGTTGGACGCCGAGGTCGCGCGAGACGATCGACTGGCCGGCCTGGTTGGCGGCCTGGTCCGCGCTCTGGCCGAGCGCGATGATCACGTTGCCCGTCCCGGTGCCGCCGACCACGTTGTTGGTCGCGAGCGCGCTGGACACGCCGAGCAGCGATGACAGCGCGACGCCGCGCAGCAGCCGCCAGAAATGGTAATCGACGCCGTCCGCGAGGCCCGCATAGCCCTGGGTATCCGCGCCGGGCAGGTTGTCGAGCACGACCGAACTACCATCGGGCATGATCAACCGCGTCCAGATCAGCAGGACCCGCGACTGGCCGTAAGCGACGACGCTGTCGTATTTGCCGATCAGCTTCGCGCCCTGGGGGACCAGCAGCGTGCGGCCGGAGACGCTGTCATAGACGTCTTGCGTCACCTGGGCGATCACCTGCCCCGGCAGGTCGGAGTTCAGCCCAGTGATCAGCGCCGCCGGAATCACGGTGCCGACCATCAGCTCGTAGGGGCTGAGCGGCGTCTGCAGCCGGTCGGGCGAATAGATCGCGCGATCGAACGGACTGTTCAGGAACGCCTGCTTGGCGTCCTGCTGGTTCTGGTCGCCATGTGGCCCGGCGAGTGCGCCGTCACCGGCCGCGGGTCCGGGAGCCTGCGGGCCGGCCGGAATGACGCCTGACGCGGTGCCGCCTGCACCGTTGGTGCCACCCGTGCTCGCCGCAACGGTGAAGAACACCCCGGCGTCGGCTGCCTGCGCGCGCAGCCGCGCCGCGGCCTGGTCCGCGCCATTTGTTGGTGGTGCGAAGGCGGCCGGCGCGCCATGCCCCAGCATCGGCCGGCCGAGGTCACCCTGCAGCGGTGGCCCGAGCCGGGGCACCGAAGTTGGTGGCGCCGGCGCCGGCTTGGGCTTGGTCAGGCTGGCATAGCCGTTCGGCAGCCCGCTCATCGCCTCCGCGGAGGGCCGGACATTGGTGTTGTAGAGTTCCTTGCCGGTGGTGATCCGAAAGCTGTGCAGCGCGAAGGCCCACCACACCGCTCCCACCACGCAGACCGCGACACCGCCGGCCGTAACAATCAGGGCCCGACGCGAGAGGCGCGTCACCGCACGTGGCCGCGCCCGCAGCACGAAGTCGGCCGGATCAGCCTTGGGTGCCGGTCGCTGCCCGGGCTCCGCATCATCAGGACCCGCCATCAGCCGTGTCCATCGGTCCGGGTGATCCGTACGACCTGCTGCGGCCCGGCGCCGAGGCGGAGTTCGCCGGCAGCGAATAGCCGATCGACGATCATGGTGTTGCCGCGCACGCGGTAGTTGACGATCTCTGCCTTGCCGCCCGGCGCGCCGAGGATGAACAGCGGTGGCATGTCGCCCTGGGCGATCCCCGGCGGGAATTGGACATAGACCTTCGAGCCGTCATCGAAGACTTGCGCGGGGCGCCAGGGCGGGTCATCGCCGCTGATCCGATACCGGAAGTGGAGCGCCGCGATGTTCACATCATTCGCCACCACCGCGTTGGCATAATTCGTCGCCGCCGCGTTCTGCGTCCGCAGTGCCAGCAGATCATCCTGCGGGTAGTTCCAGGACACCGCGGCCATGTAGGCGTCCTTGGTCGGATGCACCTCGAGGTGATAGGCGCGCCGGTCGGTCATAATGACGATGTTGTTCATCGGCAGATCGGCCGAGATCGGCTTGATCAGCACGTGCACCTGTTGATCGGCTCCTGGGCCGCTGGTGGTGTTGCCGATCTTCCATTGCACGGTGTCGCCGGCCGCGATCGAGATCAGATGCTCGCCGGGCTGTAGCGCGATGTCGGTCACGTGCAGCGGCGAGGCGTAGATTTCGTAGAGCGCGCCGTCCGACCAGGGGAACACCTGCATGGCGTTGATGTAGCCGTCGCGCGTCGGATTGATGCGCGCCGCGGCATTGGCCAGGGCCACTCGGGCGACGGGATTGGCTGGCTGCGGTCGAAGCCGGTTCGCCGGAGCCGGCGGCAGCTTCTTGAGCTGCCCCGGCAGCGGCAACGGTTCCGGCAAGGTGACGACCTGCACCGGCGCTGGTGGCAACGGCACCAGATGCGCGGGCTGCGGATTGTCGTAGGCGATCTTCGGCACCGGCTGGGCGCAGGCTGACAGGGCCAGCGCGGCGCCGCCCGCGAGGAGGAGCGAGAGTTTCATGGGGTCGATCCTTCGGTCTGGTCGGTATTGACCTCGCGGGCCCAGCTGATCGCATCGATGTAGATGCCAAGCGGGTTCTGCCGCAGGGCCGCCTCGGTATGCGGTGTCTGGATCACCACGGTCAGGATCGCGGTCCAATGCTCGGACGGCAGAGCGGTGCCGTCCTGGAAGGGATGCTCGACCCAAGCGACGCGGAAGGAGCTCGGGCTCGCGCGCACGACGCTGGTGACATCCACGGTCACGGCGCGCTTGCCGATCTGTCCGAACGGATCGGCTTGGCGGGCATAGGTATCGAGCATCGGCTTGGCGTGACTGGTGATCTGCGCATAGGCGTCGAGCCAGGCTTGGCGAACGACAACTGGATCGACCGAGAGGCCACGGACGCGCTCGATGAACTGGGCGAGGAAGTAGGCGATCTCGGGGTCGGTCGGCTGCACCTCCGCCCGCGCAGGGGCGATCGCCTGCACCGCGCCGAGATGATCGACCTCGACGACGAACGGCGTGACCATGGCGCGGGAATGGGTGTGGATGTCATCGACGGTGACGACCGCGGCGAGCGCCAGGCAGCCGAACGCCATCAGGCGCCAGTTCGCGGCCTGCACGCGGGCGGAGCCGATGCGCTGGTCCCAGAGTTGCCCGGCGCGCTGGTAGGGCGTGGCCGGCGTCTCGGTGTCGCCGAGACGGGAGGAGAAGCGACGCCACCTCATGTTCCGTCCCCGCGCAAGTTGGGCCGCATGCCGCCGCCCCGGCCTTCGGCTTCGTGGAGGATGTTCTGCACCGCCCGGGAGACGGCTTGCCGTCGCAGCTGCTGCGCCCAGGCCGGCGCGCCGTTGGGCGCCGCTGCGGACTGGGATGCGCCGGCAGCATCTCCGCCCGATCCGCCGGTCGCCGACCAGGCGGCGCGTTGGCCGGTGGCGAAGCGATCGCGCAGCGCCGTCGAGGCACTCTGGGCCGCGCCGCGCAGGCCACTGGTGGCCGCACCGGCCGCCCCGCGAGCGACACCGGCCAAGCCTGCCGAAACCGACCCGCCGCCGGTGGCGCTGCCGAGCGTATAGGCACCGCTCGCGCCGCCGGCGAGTGAAGCCGCCGCACCGACCCCGCCGGCCACGGCGCGGGCGGCTGCCACCCCTCCCATCCCGGCCAGGGCCGCAGCGCCGGCGACAGCGCCGCCCGCGGCGGCGGCGCTGCCAAGGCCCAGTTGCGGTGCGCCAGAGGTGATGCCGGCGGCAAGCCGGTTCGCCGAGAAGGCCAGCCCGGCGATGGTCATCGAAGCAAGCAGGATGGTGAGTGCGTCCTGGAGCGAGAGTTCGGTTGCCGGGTTGCTGGGCAGGATCTGGCCGAAGAGCTGGGTCCCGATGCCGGTGATCACGGCGAAGACCAGGATGCGCACGCCGGAGGTGATCACCTGGCCGAGCACCGGCTCGGCGATGAAGGCAGTACCGCGCCAGAGCGCGAAGGGGACGAGGATGAAGCCCTTCAGCGTCGTGAGCTTGAACTCGATGATCGCCAGGAACAGCAGGATGGCGAGGACGAAGAAGCCGAGCAGGGTGACGATCCAGGACAGACCCATGACGAGGATCTGGCCGAGGTTCCAGAACACGTTGGGGAACCCGGCAAGACGCTGGATCTGCGTCAGCAGCACATCGGCACCCTGGACGCCTGCCTGGGCAAGTCTGCCGGGCTGGAGGAAGTTCGCGTAGGAAAGGGAGGAGCCGGTTGCCTTCAGGCCGAGTGCGGCGAAACTGTTGAAGACGAGTTGCGTGAGGAAAGACCAATTATTCAGGATGAAGGCGAAGAAGCCGACGTACAGGACCTTCTTTGCGAGCGTCTGGATGGCGTCGTCCTCGCCGAGCGCCCATGCAAGACCGGCCAACGTCGCATCGATCCCAATCAGCACGGCGACCAGAAACCCGACGTCGGGGGATATCAGGCCGAACCCTGAATTGATGTAATTGCTGAAGACATTGAGGAAGTGGTCGATGACGGACGTGTTGCTACCCATGCGGCGCTCCAGCGGGTGCAGGCGGAATCGGCTGCTGCTTCTCCGCGGGGACCAGTTTGTCCGGGGTGTTTCGGAATATGTTCACCGGTTCCGGTGAGTATCTGACCCCATTCCCGAAGAACCGCTTGTTCTCCGCCTTCCACGCGGTCTGGCAGCGCGGATCGTCATTCGCCGCCATACCAAGATGCTTGCAGCGGTCCATCTCGGCGTTGAGCAGCGGCGGATTGGCGATGAGCTGATCGATCGTCGGCGCCGCCGCCAAAGCGGGTGTGGCGATCCCGAAGATGCCGATGACAACGAGAGATTTGGCGTTCATGGTGCGGGTCCTCCGAACACGTTGACCGGAGTCGGAGTATAGCTCACGCCGTTGCCATAGAAGCGCTGCCAGTCGGCCTGCGCGGCCGATTTGACCTCCGCGTTCTGCATGGCATTCGCCGCCTGTGCTCGCGCATCGGCGGCGATCAGATCCTGCGTCGCGGAGAGCTGGCGCGATTGCAGCGCCAGAAGCTGATTGCCGGACTGGATTGCTTGCAGCGCGCCGACAGCACCCTGGCTCTGGCCAACCAGAGCGGAGAGATCGGCCTGGTCGGCGGGGATCGAGGCAACGATCTGGCTCTGCACCTCCATCGTATGCTGGAAGGTGCTGACCGCGGCCTGCCAGCGGGCGTTGGCATCGGCGAGCAGACTGGCCTGTGTGACGGTTCCTTGAAAATTCGACGACTGGTAGTTCGGATAGAGTTGCTGGAACTGAAGCTGGACCTGCTGGACGCTGTAGGCGAGGCTCTGCGCCTGACCCATGAGCTGGTTGATCTCGCCCATAGAGGATTGCAGTTGGGCCAGCACGGAGAAGGGCAGCGCGGTCAGATTGCGCGCCTGGTTCTCCAGCATGGAGATGCCCTGCTGGATCTGGGTGATCTGATTGTCCACCTCCTCCAGCGTCCGCACCGCCGTCAGGACATTCTGCGTGAGGTTTGCGAAATCGATCACCGGCACCGTGGCATGCGCGGGGAGCGGCAAAACGGCCGCCGCCATGGCGATCACAGCAGCTCCGATGATCCGCCTCGGGGACAGAATCTGCGGCGACAGTTTCATGGGGTTGTCTCCGTCGCGGGAAGCACTTGCACCTTGGACCTCGGCCTCGGCGCGGCATCGTCGCCGAAGGGCAGAAACGCCTGTGCCGCGTCTGGCGCGGCATCGGCATCGAGCGTCAAATCTTCCCGGACATTGGCGCCGGGGGCCGGATGGGTCCCGGCCGCGATCAGCCCGGTGGGCAGAAGTGCCGCCGCCCAATCAAGTCCGCGCTCCCGCAGCCACGCCGCCGCGAAACCGACCGGACCGTGCGCGACAAGCACGCGGTCGATCGCCGCGAGGTCCTCGGCGGCGCTCGCGCCGCAGAAGGCAAGCGCCACCTCGCCCAGGCCCAGTTCGAACAGCCGGCAACCGGCGGCCGACTGGAACCAGTAGTCCCGCTTCGGCACCGCGCGCGCGATCGTCTCGATCTGCCGGTCGTTGAGGCCGAGCCGCGCATAGGCCTCCCGGCTCTCCGGCTCGATCGCCCGTGCATTCGGCAGGAAGATGCGCGACAGGCAGCTCTCGATGACCGCGGGTGCCACCGGCGAGCTTGTGATGTCGGCCAGGCTCTGGGTCGAGAACAGGACGGAGGCGTTCTTCCGTCGCAGGGTCTTGAGCCATTCCCGCAGCTTCGGCGCGAACACCGGATCATCGAGCGCGAACCACGCTTCGTCCACCGCGATCAAGGTTGGTCGGCCGTCCAGCCCCGCCTCGATGCGGTGGAACAGGTAGGTCAGCACGGCGCGGGCCGCGTGTTTCGAACCCAGGAGATCCTCGGTCTCGAAGGCCAGCACGTCGGCGTCCCCGACGCTCTCCTGCTCGGCGTCGAGCAGCCGGCCGAACGGGCCGGCGATGGTGTAGGGTTCCAACGCGGCCTTGAGCCGGTTGACCTGCAACAGAGCAGCGAAGCCCGACAGGGTGCGCTCGGGCACCGGCGCGGTGGCGAGCGAACCCAGTGCCGACCAGATGGCGCCGCGGACTTCCGGCGTCAGCTCGATGCTCTCCTGGACCAGGAGCGTTGCCATCCACTCCGCCGCCCAGGCCCGCTCGGCGGGATCGTCGATCCGCGCCAGCGGCTGGAAGGCGACGTGCTGCTCCCCGGATAGGTCACCGCCGAGGGCGAGATCGTGAAACACGCCGCCCATGCCGAGCACCACCGCCTTGGACGAGCGGCCCTTGTCGAAAACCACCACCCGCGCGCCGGGGTAACGGCGGAACTGCAGCGCGATCAGCGCGAGCAGCACGCTCTTGCCCGCCCCCGTGGGCCCGACGATCAGCGTATGGCCGACATCGCCCTGGTGCAGCACGAGGCGGAACGGCGTCGAACCCGCCGTATGCGCGATCAGCAGTGGCGGCCCCTCGAGATGGGCATTGCGCTCTGGCCCGGCCCAGACTGCAGAGAGGGGCAGCATGTGGACGAGGTTCAGCGACGAGACCAGCGGCTGGCGGATGTTGGCGTAGCACTGGCCGGGCAGGCTGGAGAGCCAGGCCTCGACCGCGTTCAGCGTCTCCTCGACCGCGACGAAGCCCTGGGCGCGCACCGCGCGACCGACCAGCCGGACCTTCTCGGTGACAGCAGCTTCGTCGGCGTCCCAGACGGTGACGGTGGCGGTGAAATACCCGAAGCTGACGGCGTCCGAGCCGAGCTCCTGCAACGCCGTGTCGGCGTCCACCGACTGGTTCTCGGCGTCGGAATCGACCAGCCGCGTTTCCTGCTGCCAGATCACCTCGCGCAGCAGCGCGGCTATGCCCTTGCGCTTGGCCCACCAGTGCCGGCGCTTCTTGCCGAGTTCCTTCTGCGCCTCGGCTTTCTCGAGCGGCAGCCAGCGCGCGACCCACCGGTATTCGATCGGAAGCCGGTTGAGTTCGTCGAGCAGCCCCGGCCAGGTGCGGTCCGGCAGGCCGCGCAGAGTCAGCGTGCGGAGATGGCAGCGCCCGAGCATCGGCGCGACGCCCGGAGTGAGATCGCAATCCGGCAGGAGCCCGTCAAGATAGAACGGCACTTCGGGTACGCCGACCAGATGGCGTCCGTTGGTCGAGATCGTGCCATGCAGATAGGCCAGCGTGCCGGCGTCATCGAGCCAGGCGCAGTCCGGCATGAGCGCGGCCAGCAGGTCGAGCACCCGGTCGGTCTCGGCCGCGAAGGCGTCCAGGATGCCGCGCCAGTTGATGCCGCCAGGCTCGCCTGGTCTCTCCGCCCCGCGGTTCCGACCGTCATCACCCCGGTCATAGAGCAGCCGGCTCGCCCGTTCGGCCCGCTCAGGTGGGGCGAGGTCGCCGAAGGTCAGGAAATACGCGCTCTCGAAATGCGCCCCCTCGTCCTGGAAGGCATGACGCCGCTCCTCGTCGATCAGCCAGGACACCGGATCGGGGAAGCGGCTCTCGGGATAGCCGGGCGCGGCGGAGCGCGCCGCCTCGACGAAGATCGCCCAGCCTTCACCGAGGTGCTTGAACGCGTTGTTGACCCGCGCGGCGACCGCGATCAGCTCGGCCGGCGTGCTGGCGTCGAGATCAGGCCCGCGGAACCGGGCGGTGCGCTGGAGCGCGCCGTCCTTGTTCAGCACGATCCCCGGCCCAACCAGCCCCGCCCATGGAAGGAAGTCGGCAAGCTCCCGGCGTCTGGTGCGGTACTCCCGGAGGTCGAGCATGGCCGGCGACGCCTCCCTCACACGTCCAAATGGCGGCGGGCGGCGCGCAGATGGCGCGCAAAGACCGGCCCGAACTGCGGGTCCTGGCGGGTCAGGAACAGAGCGGCGGCATGGCCGATCAGGTAGATCGCGACTCCGGCAATCCAGAGCTGCAGCCCGAGGCCGATCGCGGCGGCGAGTGTGCCGAGGGCGATCGCCATGCCGCGCGGCACGCCGCCGAGCAGGATCGGCTCGGTCAGGCTGCGATGGAGCGGCACCGACCAGCCGCGGATTTCTGCCGGGTCACTCATCCGACCAGTGCCCCGCCGGAGAAGTTGAAGAAGGTCAGGAAGAAACTCGCGGCGGCGAAAGCGATCGACAGACCGAAGACGATCTGGATCAGCCGGCGCATGCCGCCGGAGGTCTCGCCGAAGGCGAGACCGAGGCCGGTGCCGATGATGATCAGCACGGCGATGATCTTGGCGACCGGCCCCTGCACGGAGTCGAGGATCTGCTGCAGCGGCTGCTCCCACGGCATATTCGACCCTGCCGCGAAGGCGGATGCCGGCCAGAACAGCACCAGCGCAATGAGGGCGGCCGTGCACTGAGGCCCATGACGAAGGATGGTTTTCGGGTTCACGGATGGCTCCCGGGCTGGAGGGGGACGATGTTGGAGGGGCGCTCGGCGCCGATCTCGGTCAGCACGTAGTCGCCGCCGGCCAGCACCTTGCCGACCTGCCAAAGACCGGCGAGGCGGCGCTGCCGGCCGCGGCCCTGCAGCACCGCGATCAAGTCGATGGTCTCGGCGATCAGCGGGCGCGGGATGTTGACCACGGTCTCCTGGATCAGCTGTTCGAGCCGTCGCAGCGCGCCGAGGGCCGATCCCGCGTGGATGGTGCCGATGCCGCCGGGATGGCCGGTGCCCCAGGCCTTCAGCAGATCGAGCGCCTCGGCGCCGCGAACCTCGCCGATCGGGATACGATCGGGACGCAGGCGCAGGCTGGAGCGGACCAGGTCGGCGAGCGAACAGACGCCGTCCTTGGTGCGTAGCGGCACCAGGTTCGGTGCCTCGACCTGGAGCTCGCGCGTGTCCTCGATGACCACGATCCGGTCGCCGGTGGCCGCGACCTCCTTGAGCAGCGCGTTGACGAGCGTGGTCTTGCCGGTCGAGGTGCCGCCGGCGACCAGGATGTTCCAGCGCTCGATGATCCCCGTGCGCAGCAGGCCCGCCTGGTCGGGCAGCATGATCCCGGCCGCGACGTAGTCGTCGAGCGAAAAGACGGCGATGGCGGGCTTGCGGATAGCGAAGGTGGGGCCGGTCACCACCGGCGGCAGCAGGCCCTCGAAGCGCTCCCCGGTCTCCGGCAGTTCCGCCGAGATGCGCGGATTATGCGCGTGCGCCTCCACCCCGACATGGTGGGCGACGAGGCGGATGATGCGCTCGCCGTCGGCGGGCAGCATGCGCAGCCCGGTATCGGCCAACCCGGCGCCGAGCCGGTCCACCCAGAGCCGGCCGTCCGGGTTGAGCATCACCTCGACGATATCCGCCTGACCCAGCAGGGCAGCGATCGCCGGACCGAGCGCGGTGCGCAGCATGCGCACCGAGCGGGCCAGCATCACGCCGGCGCCATCAGAGACCGGCATGGGCACCCTCCTTCCCGGCCATGTCCGCGTCGGCGGGTGCGAGTCCTTCGTCCGCATCGTCGCCGGCGACTGCCGGTGCGCCGGCCTGCCCGTGATGCTCGGGGGTGATCTCGCGGCTGACCTCACGGACCAGCGAGTCGCCGCGCTGAAGTCGCCGGCCGAGGGTCTCAATGAAGCCCTGGTAGCGGCTGGCGCCCTGCGCCTTCGCTGCGTCCTGCTGGCTGGCCGGGATCGGCGGCGAGGCTGACAACCAGAAGCGCACGAACAGGGCCTGGACCTCGATGGCGATGGTCAGATCGCGTTCGATCCGCTCCATCTGCCGCGACAGCCGGTCGAGCCGGCGGACGAAGGCGGCCTCGCGGCGATCCAGCGCGTCGGGCGACAGGAAGGACGTGACGGCGGCCTCGACCAGCTGCGAGCGGTGTACGCCCTGGCGCAGCGCGAAGGCGGTCAGCTGATCGGCGAGCCTGGGATCGAAGTAGCAGTTCAGCCGGCTTTTCATGGGCTACATCCCCATCGCCATGCCGTCGCCGCGGTCGATCGCCGCATTGCGCACGGCTTGCCGTTGCAGCGCCGCCATGGCGCGCTGGCGTTGCGGCTCGTCGTCGGGCTCGTCCTCCAGGATGGCGAACTCGCCGGCCGGCTCGCGGAACGGCACGATGGCTTCGTGCTCGGGCAGTTCCGGCTCCTGGCGGATGCCACCATTGGCGGGGTCCGGGAGCACCGCCTCGGCGGCATCCGCAGCCTGGGCACCGATCGGCCCCGCGCCGGTCCAGTCGTCGTGTCGGGTCGGTGGGGAATCCGGGTAGCCGCGCTCCGACAGCGTCGGCGCCGGCAATATCCGGTCCCGGAATGCCGGCTCTTCGTAGTAGCGCAGCTTCTTGGCGCGGATCGGCGGCAGGCCGGCGACCATGACGATCTCCTCGGTCGGCGGCAGCTGCATGACCTCGCCGGGGGTCAGCAGCGGGCGGGCGGTCTCCTGGCGGCTGACCATCAGATGCGACAACCACGGCGCAAGCCGGTGCCCGGCGTAGTTCTTCATCGCCCGGAGTTCGGTCGCAGTGCCGAGCGCATCCGAGATGCGCTTGGCGGTCCGTTCGTCGTTGGTCGCGAAACAGACGCGGACATGGCAGTTGTCCAGGATCGCGTCGTGCTCGCCATAGGCCTTCTGGATCTGGTTGAGCGACTGGGCGATCAGGAAGGCTCGGATGCCGTACCCGGCCATGAAAGCCAGCGCCGATTCGAAGAAGTCCAGCCGACCGAGCGCAGGAAACTCGTCGAGCATCATCAGTAGACGCGACGGCGCCTGGCCTGTCGCGCGGCGCGCGGGAACGTCCAACGTCTCGGTCAGCCGGCGGCCGATCTGGTTGAGCACCAAGCGGATCAGCGGCTTCGTGCGCGAGATGTCCGAGGGCGGCACGACGAGGAAGAGCGACACCGGCCGCTCGGCGCCGACCAGATCGGCGATCCGCCAGTCGGAATGCGACGTGACCTTCGCCACCACCGGATCACGGTAGAGGCCGAGAAACGACATCGCCGTGCTGAGCACGCCGGAGCGCTCGTTCTCCGACTTGTTCAGCAGTTCACGGGCCGACTGCGCGACCACCGGATGGACGCCGCGCGCGCCGAGATGCGGCGTGGTCATCATCGCCCGCAAGGTCCGCTCGATCGGGCGCGCCGGATCGGAGAGGAACGCGGCAACGCCGGCCAGCGTCTTGTCCGGCTCGGCGTAGAGCACATGCAGGATCGCGCCGACCAGCAGCGAGTGGCTGGTCTTCTCCCAGTGGTTGCGGCGTTCCAGCGCGCCCTCGGGATCGACCAGCACATCGGCGATGTTCTGGACGTCGCGCACTTCCCATTCCCCGCGGCGAACCTCCAGCAGCGGGTTGTAGGCGGCGGAGCGCGGATTGGTCGGGTCGAACAGCAGGCAGTGGCTGAACTGCGCGCGCCAGCCGGCGGTCAGGGTCCAATTCTCGCCCTTGATGTCATGGACGATGACGCTGCCTGTCCATGACAGCAGGGTGGGTACGACCAGGCCGACGCCCTTGCCCGAGCGCGTCGGGGCGAAGCAGAGCACGTGCTCCGGGCCGTCATGGCGGAGGGTCTGCGCGCCGAGCCGGCCAAGCTGCACGCCGGCGTCACCGAACAGGCCTGCCGCCTCGATGTCGTGGTGCGTCGCCCAATGCGCTGAGCCATAGGTGGTGACGTGCCGCGCCTGGCGTGCGCGGAGGACCGAGGCGGCGATGGCAAGGAGCGCCGCGCCCAGACCACCGGCGGACGCGATCACGGCGCCTTTGGCAAAGACGCCGGGGGCATAGGCGTCGAAATGGTACCACCACGCGAAGAAGAGCTGCGGCTGATAGACCGGCGCCGCGCCAATTCGGACCCAGGGCAAACCGAGCGCCGGCTGGAACCCGAGCCGCCAGGCGGTCCATTCCGTGGCGGCCCAGCAGCCGAGCAGCACCATGGCGAGTGCGCCCAGCATCTGGCCCCAGAGAATCTTCGTCCCGGTCATCGACCCCGCTCATGGATGCGAACGGGGCACAGATAGAAAGACGGAAACTCTGCCGCGCAACAGCAAAGAACGGCGGTCGTAGAGGATCGGAGAAATAGAAACGGACGGCGACGTCAAATTGGCCATCCCGCCCTTTGCTGTAGCCCACAGCACCGTGGTCGCGTGTGTCGCTGCTGCCGCGCCGGGCAGGTTCGTGGGTCGGACGGTCGCTCGGTCGCCCTCGAACTGCCGCGGCCGATCCGCAGCGGAAGAATTTGGAAATTTATTCGCTGCTATGTCGTGCGAGCTGACGGGCCATCAAGGCAGAAGACAACAGCGTCGCTATGGCGCGATCTTGCTCGAAAGGCACCTCAAGATGACCAAAAGTTCACCAACCCCCACCGCCCGTACGCCCATGACCGCGACCGCGGCCGCGCGGATCCAGTCCGCCACGGCCAAGGCCAATGGGGGTTCTGTACCAAAGGGTAGCTTCGCCGCCATTGCGCAGAGTGTCGCGGCAAAGGGCGGCAAGCAGTAACATGCTCGGGGGCGGGCCTCGGTCCGCCACCCTCTTCAAGTCAGGGGACCAGGCCGGAATGTCGGACGGCACAATCATACCAAATCCTGCGAAGGTCCTCCGCGAGCTTGTGACAGGTGCGGGATTTCGATCTGCGATCTTTAAAAAGGGCCACGACAAAGATCTCGATGACATGGCGATCGAGTCTCGGGGCTCATCGACCTGCGATCTGATGATGGAACTCGAACACATGTTGTTCAAGTTCGTGGAGAAGGATTGTGGACGAAATTTCTCCGAATTCTGCAGGTGGTCATGGTCTAAGGCGCGCGAGACTCTGCAAGCAGTAAGCCAACACGTTGATACGAGCACCATGGCGGATCAGCAGGGGAAGGATTTGGTCCGCCGGGTTCTTGTAGTTCCGATGCTGTCTAGCTTTTTTAGTGCTGCCTCGAATGCCCTTCGTGGTCCTGAAGACAACAGCCGATGGTGGGACAGCCCCTTTTCCGCCTGGGTGAACTGGGCATCAGCTTGGATCGGAGTGCCCAAGAGCGAATTTCTTGACCGACTCGCAAATCACGTTGATGTCGATCAGAGGACCGTCGAACGGTGGCAGAAGGGTGCGCCCTTGGGGCTCTTGAGCTACCCTTATCGGAAAGTAGCTGTAGCAGCGAGTTGCGAGGAGCATGAACCTCAGACTGATTCGTCGACGATCGATCAGATCACTGCCTGGCTCATTCTTGCCGTCTCGTTCCAGTCTCTGCCGTCTGACCTAAGGCAAGCGGTCAAATCGTATCGCGAAAGCGGACGCCGTCTGAATTGGACGCTGGGCGCTGCAATCAACGAACTCGGCAAGAGTGCCGCGTCAAGGGGACAAGGTCCCCTATTCGAAGAGATGGCCCCGCTCGTTCGGCAAATCACGGAATTGCTCAGCGAACCGGAACTGGATCATTCAGCAGTTCAGGAAGCGTTGAGCGAGCTTCAGGTGTCAATCTCCCGGGACGCCGGGCTTCTCAGACGCGGATGCCAATTCACTCATGACTGGCTTGCAGCCCGGTTCGCCGCGCGCACAGGCAAGGAAGCCAAGGCGCTCGACCTCTACAAAGCCGCCGTTGACGGGGTTTGGTGGTATGGTGGTCAAGCGCAGACACGGATCATTCGAGAGGCCCTCCTCTATGCGATCGGCGTCGGCGATAAGGTCGCGGCCGAATGGTATTGGGACAAGGCATTCCTGCTGGGTCTGAACGAGTGGCCGAAGCGGCCTTTGGATGACCAGGAATTGCGGCGGCTCGCAATGGGCTTCGAGCGGGAATTTTTCCCGCAGAAGGCCAAAGTGCGGGTTCCTCCTCCCTTCGAAGTCATTCACCGGGATGGTCCATTTGCGCTAACGCGGCAGCAACTCGCGAACCCCAATCGAAAGGCAAAGTTTGCGGAGGGTCGCACCCGGCGTACCCCGCTGATGGAAGCGGTCCAGCAAGGGACGGTGGAGGAGGTGAGGCGTCTTCTCGATGCCAGAGGCAACCCTGATGAGTTCATTCCTGAATCCGGTCAGGGGCCGCTCTCTCTCGCCATGGACCGCGCGTGCAATCGGAAGGATCCTACGATTATGGAACACCTTCTCTCCCTTGATCTATCGCGCGAGACGGTTAATCGGCGGTTCTCGACGCAACGCGAGACACCTTTGAAGCTGG
>JABBNW010000364.1 GCA_019352115.1 Pseudomonadota bacterium | reverse complement strand
GAACGAAAGCTATCTCAATAGCTTATTGGCGCTGCTCTGAAATGCGATTGCCCTGCTCCCCGTGGATGGATCTGTTGCAAGGTTCACGGGCAGTCCGCCGGCGTGGAATATCTGCAAAGCGATCGCCACCGGTAGTGCAATCGTGCTTTCCAAAAAGCGCAGGCGAGAGACTGAACGTTGCGCCGTGATCCCCGGTAGGGAAACTTTACAACAGATCACAATATCGGGCTGATCCAGAGCGATCTTCAGGGCGGGGATCGTGCGGCGTTTGAGGCCGACAGCCGAACGCACGACGCGGTCGAACGCTGCCACGAGCGCCTGCGCGAGGCGGCGACGAAGCTGGGCGCGCACCCTCACGACCTGGCGCCGGGGCTGCCGTGGCCGGCGGTCAGGGTGTTCGGGACTATCCTGTGTCATGCCTATGACCAGGTCGACCGGGCGCGGCTTTGGGAGATCGCGACCGGCGATCTGCCGCGGACGGCGGCGGCGGCCGCGGCGGCGCTGCAGCGTCTCGACACCGCGCAGGATTCCGAGCGGTCGCGGGCCTACAGTACGCCGCTGAGCGGACGTCCTTCGAACAGTCGCCGAACTCCAGGTATTCGCCGAGTACGTCGAAACTCTTGTGAGGGCCGAGCCGCTTCAGCTTGGCCGGATGGACGCCGCGCTCCATGCCGGTGGTCAGCGCGCCGCGCTTGATGCTGTGGCCGCCGAAGTCACGGGCGCCGAACCCGGCCGTCGGCCGCGTGGGCCTTGACGATCGCGGCGATCGCCCAGGGCGTGATGGCCAAGGAGCCGAGGCGGGGTAGGGGGGGCTCGCCCGGATGCACCTTTTTGGGCAGCCAGCCAGATGCGCCGGAAGACCGGGCCCTGGGTGATGCCGGCCGCCGGCTGCCAGGCGGCGGGAGCGCGCACCGGCCAGAGCTCGCTCTGGCCGTAGGGCAGGGGGACGGTCACGGCGTCGGCTTACGGGTCCTTGGTCTGCGGCAGGGTGAGCTACAGCCCGCGCTCGGTCTTTTCGAGGTGTTCGGCGCGGATCGTGGCGAGCTCGGAGCGGCGCAGCGTGCCGGCGAAGCCGGTCAGGATCAGGGCGCGATCGTGCAGGCCGCGCAGGTCGCCGGGATGGGTACCAGGATCTGGCGCAGGATGGCGGCGGTCGCCGCCACCTTCTTGGCGGGCAGCTCGCCGCACCGGGCGGCGTCGCGGCGGATACCGGCGACAGTCTCCGAGACGCAGGCATCGTCGGTCGGCACCGGGCAGCCGGCGGCACGGTGCAGATAGCGGATCGCGGGGCGGCGCAGGTCGATCGTGTTGGGCGCGAGGCCGCGGCCCCGCTCGGCGGCGAGCGTGTCGTCCAGCACGAGTGCTTCGGCCGCGGCGTCGAACCAGGCGCGGATAGCGGCGGCCGGGAGGAGCAGGGCAGGGGGGAATTACCGTGATGGCGCTACTGTCTGGATCGCTTTCCGCCGATTCCGGCGCGCGGCTCCGCAAGGTTAGCAGCTTCCTACTCTTCAAAACGGACATCAGAGCGCTGTTCAGATGACAGACAACCGACCGTCTGTCCTTGAACCCATGTTGAACAGCCTACGGGCTGCGCCATTTCAGGGCGATCTGCGGGCTGCCGGTGCTGGGAAGCTGGCTTGGCAGCGCCGTTTCGCGCGAGCTTGCCCGCGCGCCCGGACACGTGCTGCTTTCAACTCCATGACCGCCGATCACGCGGCAGCTTGCCGGCAGGATCGTGCGGCGCAGCGCGATCATCCGGCCCCAGATTCGCACTGAACAGCACGAGGTTTGTGCCGCCCGGATGCCGGTAGGACGGGAAGAGCACTCCCTTGACCCCACTGCGGATCAGCGCATCGCCGATCCGCCAAGTGGTTGGATTACGGCGCTCGATGCGAGCGATGTACTTCCAGTCGCAGCCCGCCTCGGCCCAGTCATCCGGCCAAGCCGTCGGGTCATAGCCGCCGGAGAAATCGACGACGCCCTCAACATCGACACGGTAGGCCACCAGAGTTGCCGGCGGGGTGATGGTCGCGCCCTGTTGGTACTCGGCCAGCGCGGTTTCCGGCTCGACCGACAGATAGAGCGCTTCGACACCTGGACGGTTGAACCGACCGCCATTGGCGGCGGCACCCGCGCCGCTCGTCGGCAGATGGGCCCAGTCGGGCGAATGGAAACGATGTAAGATCGCATCCGGACCGACCCGGGTCGGCGTCAACCGCTGGCCCCGTTGCGTAGGTCCTCCAGATAGGCCAGCACGGCGTCGAGCCGCCCCTCGGCGACCAGCTCGGCCGCGGTCTTGTGACGGTAGTCGGCGATCGGCTCGTTGCGGAACCAGTAGATCGCCTTGTCGAGGTCTCCGGTCAGCGCGACTGCGGCGACGATGGCCTTCACCATGTCGCGCAACCGGTCCTGCAGACGGCCGGAGTCCGGGTGCTGGCTGACGGTGTTGCGATGCACGCCGGCCAGCGCGGCGAGCGCCTGGACGGACACCCCTGCCGCCTTTGCGAACCGCGCCGGCGAGATATAAGGCTTCCGGGGTTCCTGGATACTGTCCATGAACCCGGAGACCATGCTGATCGTGTGCTGTGCCGCCGCTGACATCACTGCCTCCTGCACAGGATATGCACAATATATGCACCTGCCGGCGTGGCGCAAGCCGGGATTCGCCGACGAGGCCAGACGTCATGAAACGGGCCTCCCGGCCCGCATCAGCCGCGCCATGGCCAGGAGCCCGCTGCCTGGCGGGCAAGCCGGCTGGCCGGTCACAGTGTCGATCTTCCCTCCTCGCTTCAATCCGTCCTTTAGCGCGTCACTGCAGACGACAGCCGGTTAGGAACGGGGAGGGGGCTTCCCGGTCGGCAGGCGGTCCTCCGGGTTGGCCCGCGCCTGCGCGTAAGCGGCGTTGACGCGGGCCATTTGCGCCGGGGTGCCGCCTT
>JABBNW010000363.1 GCA_019352115.1 Pseudomonadota bacterium | reverse complement strand
ACTGGAACGCCTTGATCGTCAGCGGGTCCTGGCCGTTCAGCGCCTCCAGCCCGCCCTGCGGCATGCTGAACGGGTTGTGGCTGAAGTCGATCTGGCCGGTTTCCTCGTTCAACTCGTACATCGGGAAATCGGTGATCCAGCAGAAGCGGAACGCGCCCTGTTCCACCAGCCCGAGGTCGGTGCCGAGCCTGGTGCGCACGGCGCCCGCGAATTTCCACACTTCGTCCGGCTTGCCGGCGGCAAAGAACACCGCATCCCCGGCGCCCAGCCCGCAGGCGTCGCGGATCGCCGCGGCGCGATCCGGTTCCAGGTTGCGCGCGATCGGGCCCTTGGCGCCGTCCGAGTCGAAGGTGATGTAGCCCAATCCGCCGGCGCCCTGCTCCTTCGCCCAGTCGTTCAGCTTGTCGAAGAAGCTGCGCGGATGGCCGCCGGCGCCGGGGGCGGGGATCGCGCGCACCACGCCGCCCGACGCGGCGATGCGCGCAAACAACCCGAAGCTTGACCCGGCGAACTGGTCCGTCACGTCCGTGATCCGCAACGGGTTCCGCAGGTCCGGCTTGTCGGTACCGAATTCCGCCAGCGCGGTCGCGTAGGGGATGCGTACGAACGGGGCGGGGCTGACGGCGCGGCCGGAAGCGAACTCCTCGAACACGCCGGCGATCACCGGCTCGATCGTCGCGAACACGTCGTCCTGGGTCACGAAGCTCATCTCGAAATCGAGCTGGTAGAATTCGCCCGGGGACCGGTCGGCGCGCGAGGCCTCGTCGCGGAAGCACGGCGCGATCTGGAAATAGCGGTCGAAGCCGGCCACCATCAGCAACTGCTTGAACTGCTGCGGCGCCTGCGGCAGCGCGTAGAACTTGCCCGGATGCAGCCGCGCCGGCACCAGGAAGTCGCGCGCGCCCTCGGGGGACGACGCGGTCAGGATCGGCGTCGTGAACTCGGTGAACCCGGCCTCGATCATGCGCCGGCGGATGGACGCGATCACGCCGGCGCGCAGGATCATGTTCCGATGCAGCTTGTCGCGCCGCAGATCGAGGAAGCGGTAGGTCAGGCGCAGGTCTTCCGGATATTTCTCCTCGCCCGCGACCTGGATCGGCAGCACCTCGGCCGCGGATTGCACGTCCAG
Source organism: Pseudomonadota bacterium (assembly GCA_019352115.1). Taxonomy (GTDB): domain Bacteria; phylum Pseudomonadota; class Alphaproteobacteria; order Acetobacterales; family Acetobacteraceae; genus JAJZVS01. Next base: position 1,813 of record JABBNW010000363.1, on the reverse strand, counting down.
CGCCTCGGCGCGCAGCTCGATCTCCCCGGTGGGCAGGCGCGGGTTCACCGTGCCTTCCGCGCGCGGGACCACGGTGCCGGTGACGGTGATCACGCTTTCCGGCCGGGCGGCGTCGGCTTGCGCGAAGGCGGGGCTGCCGGCGGGGAACACGCACTGGGTGATGCCGTAATGATCGCGCAGGTCGAGGAACAACAGTCCGCCGTGATCGCGCTTCGCGTGCACCCAGCCGGACAGGCGTGCGGTCCGCCCGGCGTCGGCGGCGCGCAACGCGGCGCAGGTATGGGTACGGTAGGCGTGCATCGCTTGGTTGCTCTCGGGTCAAGGGCGGAAGGGCGGGGAGAGAAACGCCGGGGGTTTCGGGGTGTCAAGCCGCTGCGGTCTGGCCGGCGCGGGCGGGCTGACCCACACTGGCGGAAGCGGATCCACCGCCGGCCCCCTTGGTCGGACCCGGATCCCGCAAGGAGACCCCCGCCCGTGCCAGACCTTCCGCCTGCCAGCGACCGCGAATACCCGCCGCGCCCGATCGTCGGCATCGGCATCGTCGTGCTGAAGGACGACCATGTCCTGCTGATCCGCCGCGCCAAGCCCCCCGGCGTCGGCAGTTGGAGCCTTCCGGGCGGTGCGCAGGAACTCGGCGAGACGGTAGAACAGGCCGCGCGGCGCGAACTGGAAGAAGAAACCGGGGTCGCCGCCGGCCCGCTGCATCTCGCCGCGGTGGTGGACAACATCCGTCCCGCCCCGACCGGGCGCGTGCAGTTCCATTACACCATCATCGACTTCGCCGCCCGCTGGCTGGCGGGCGAGCCGCGCGGCGGATCGGACGCCGGGGAGGCGGTGTGGGCGCCGCTCGACGCGCTGGAGCCGTTCGCGCTCTGGCACGAGGCGCATCGCGTGATCGGCATCGCGCGCCGGCTCGTCGCCGCGGAATGAGACCGGTCGGGTCGAGGCAGGACCGCCGGCTGCCGCCGCTATGCGACGTCCCGATGAAACCTGCGCCACGTGACGCCTGGCTCGGCCGCGCCGCCGGCTGAAAACCGGACGGCCTCATCCCACATGCGCCACACCCATCGGTCCCGGCCCGTCGGAGGAGCCCTCATGGCCCGCCCCGCATTCATCGCCGCTGTCCTCGCCACCAGCATCCTGGCCGGGTGCGCCGGCCCGCAGGCCTACCGCGAGCGCCGCGAACATTTGCTGTCGGCGGCGGGGTTCCAGCTGCTGCCGGCAACCAGGCCGGACGTCGCGGCCCGGTTGAGCCACCTGCCGCCGCATCGCCTGGTGTGGCAGGGTCATGCCGGCAAGCTGACTTTTCTCTATGCCGACCCCGAGGTCTGCCGGTGCCTGTTCGTCGGCTCGGAGGCGAACTACCAGGCCTACCGACGCATGCAATTCCAGCGGCATGTCGTCGCGCAGAGCCGGGCGGCGGCGCAGATGAACCTGAACGCCGCGACCTGGGGTCCTGGCTGGGGTTCCGGGTGGGGTCCCTGGGGCATGCCGTCGCCCTATGGATGGTGGTAGCGGCGCTGCGCGGGCGAGCCGCACCCGGCCGCCGCGCGCCGGCCTTGCGGGTCCGCCCCGTGCTGCAGGCCCGTGCGGTCGGCCCGGGGGGCGACCCGCCGCGTCAGGAGCCCCCCTCAGGCCGCGGCACGCACCAGCGGGAGCGCCGCATATAAATCCTGCATCGCCCCGTCGGCGTGGCCGGATCGCAGGGCCTGGCGCGCAAACCGCAGGTTCGCCAGCGCCGGCGCCGCCGGGTTCGCGGTCGCCAGTTCCCCGCTGACTTGCGCGATCAGGGCGTCCGCGGCGCGCGTGTGAT
>JABBNW010000075.1 GCA_019352115.1 Pseudomonadota bacterium | reverse complement strand
CGGAACCGAACGGAAGGGTTCCAAGGGCGATGCCCTTGGCGGGGTCCAGGGGCAGCGCCCCTGGCCTTTGCTTCCTGACCTTACGCCCGCACCGGCACAAGCCGCCGCGGTGTGCGGAACCAGGCGCCGGAGCCGATGGCTGCGGCGATGGTCAGTCCGTAGGCGACCAGTCCCAGGGCGACGGCGACGAACAGCCATTCCAGCGATCCGGTCCATCGCAGCGCGAGCCAGCCGCCGCCGATGGCGAGCGTCATGCGGAGCAGCCCGGCCGTTACGGGCCAGAACAGTTTTCCCGCGCCCTGCGACGCGAAATACAGTGCGAGGCCCAGGCCGAAGAACCCGTAGGCCGGTCCGACGGCGTGCAGGTAGGCGGCGCCGCTGGCCAGCATGTTCGGGTCCGACCCGAACAGGCCGAGCCAGGCGTCCGGCCAGGCGGCAGCGGCGAGGCCGATGGCCTCGGTCAGCACGAATGCGACCAGGCCGCCGGCGAGGGCGATGCGCAGGGCGCGTTGCGGCTGGCCGGCGCCGATATTGGTGCCGACCATCGCGACCAGCGGCGCGCCGAGGCCGAACACCAGCGGGATCAGCAGGTATTCCAGCCGCGCCCCGGTGCCGTAGCCGGCGACGGCGTCGGTGCCGGCGGCGCGGGCGACCAGCGCCGTGGTCATGGCGACCGTCAGGTTGGTTTGCAACGATGTCAGCGCGGCCACGCCGCCGACCCGCAGGATCGCCGCGAACAGCGACCACCGCAGCCGCACCAGCCGGAACCGCGCCAGGTTGCGCCCGGAGGCCATATAGCCCGCCAGCACCAGAGTGCCGCCGGCGTAGAAGGCCAGCAGCGCCGCCGCGCCGCCGGCGATGCCCATGCGCGGGAAGGGGCCGAGGCCGAAGATCAGGCAAGGTGACAGCGGCACCAGCAGCACGACCCCGGCGCAGATAACCACCGCCGGGACCGCCATGTTGCCGGTGCCGCGGATCACGCTCGCGAGTGCGTTCATCAGCCACAGCAGCACGGTGCCGGCGAAGACGATGTTGGAATAGCGCAGCGCGGCGGCGCGCGCGCCTCCCGTACCGCCGAGCGCGGTGTAGAGCGCCGGTCCGTACGCCAGCACCAGGACCGAGCAGATCGCGCCGAGCGCGACGTTGATCAGGACGGCGTGCAGCACGAGCGCGTCGGCCTCGTCGCGCCGTCCCGCGCCCAGCGCGCGCGCCACTGCCGAGGAAATCCCGCCGCCCATCGCCCCGCCGGAGATCATCTGCATCAGCATCACGCCGGGGAACACGAGCGCCATCCCGGCCAGCGCGTCGGTGCCGAGGCGGGCGACCCAGAAGGTCTCGATCAGTCCGGTGGCCGCCTGCGCCAGCATCACCAGCACGTTGGGCCAGGCGAGCCGGAGCAGGGTCGGCAGGATGGGCCCGGCCAGCAGCATGCGGGTGCGCGGGCTGTGGGGGGCGGGATCGGGGGACATGCCGGGGTGTCTCCGCCGGGGTCAGCCGCGCCAGGCGGGCGCGGCGGCGGGGGCGGCGATGGCGCCTTCGGCGATGAAGAGGCGTGCGGTGGCGAGGCCGATGCCGCGGCTGCCGCCGGTGATGCGGGCGATTTTTCTGTGGAGGCGCATAGGCGTGGTCCTTGCGATGCGGGCGGCGCGGGGTGCGACGCTTGCACGATGCAAGTCATATGGCACGAGGGTAGCAGGACGCAAGTATGGTCTGGGGGGGCGGATCGGTCCGTCAGGCAGGGGGGCATCTATTCCGGGATCGCGCCGGTCCCGGGTGCGGCCGGCCGAAGGGGCGGGATCGCCCGGTCGGGGCCGGTCGGACGCTCGGTGCGGACGCGCGCCTGCCGCCCGGGAGGCCCGCTACCGGAACGTTCGAACCCGGGACGCCGGCTCCTGCCGCCGCGACCGACCGGTGACCGCCGCACGCTTCGCGGACGGCCGCCGGCGGCGTCCGATCAGGACGCCTTGGCTTTCGCGGGCGGCTTGGTGTCGTTGGCGACGACGGGCTTGATCACGGTGGTGATGGTCTCGCGCAGCACCGTGACCCGGATGTTGGGGGCGATTTCCACTTCTACTTCCGACCCCGGCGCCGGCTTGCCGTTGCGGTCGGTGGCGGTGGTCACCTTCTGCACCGTGCCGAGGATGCCGCCGCCGGTGACGACCCGGTCGCCGCGCTTCAATTCCGACAGCATCCGCCGGAGTTCCTTCTGCTTCTGCTGCTGCGGGCGGATCAGCAGGAAGTAGAACACCACGAAGATCAGCACGAGCGGCATGAACTGCGAGGCGTTGCCGAAGGCTCCGCCGAGGTCGAAGCCCCCGATGTTGAGGCCCTGGGCGTAGGCCGGAGTGATCAGCATATGGGGTCCTGCTCGGGGCGGTGGGTCCCGTGCGGGGGACCCGGGTTGCGGGGAGCCGTGGTTGCCGGATTCGTGGCGGGACCATAGTTTCCGCCCCTCGCCCGTCAAGTTTTCCGGAAAGTCACCTCATGGACCTTCGCCTGCTGGAAGTCGCCACCCGGATCGCCGCGGCGCTGGAACGCCTGGCGCCCCCGCCGCCGGTGCCGCTCGATCTCGGGCAGGCGGAGGCGTTCGTGTGGGCGCCCGAATCGGGTCGGCTCGTGCCGGTGGCGGTGGTGGCGCGGGTGCCGATCGGTCTGTTGCAGGGGGTGGCGCAGCAGAAGCGCATCCTGCTTGAGAATACCGAGCGATTCGCCGCCGGGCGGACCGCCAACAACGCCCTGCTGTGGGGCACCAGGGGGATGGGAAAATCCTCCCTGGTCAAGGCGGTGCACGCCGAGGTGAATGCGGCGCATCCGGGCCGGCTGGTGCTGATCGAGATCCACCGGGAGGATATCGCGACCCTGCCCGAGCTGCTCAACCAACTGCGCGGTCAGCCGCGGCGCTGCCTGATCCTGTGCGACGATTTGTCGTTCGAGGCGCAGGACACCGACTACAAGGCGCTGAAATCGGTGCTGGACGGCGGCATCGAGGGCCGGCCGGAGAATGTGCTGTTCTACGCGACGTCGAACCGCCGCCACCTGATGCCGCGGGACATGATCGAGAACGAGCGCTCGACCGCGATCAACCCGTCCGAGGCGACCGAGGAGAAGGTATCGCTGTCGGACCGGTTCGGCCTGTGGATCGGCTTCCACAACTGCGACCAGCCGACCTATTTCGCGATGGTGGAGGGCTATGCGGCGGCGCTGGGCCTGAAGATCGGGCCGGAGGCGCTGCGCGCCGAGGCGAACGAGTGGTCGGTGACCCGCGGCGCCCGGTCCGGCCGGGTGGCGTGGCAGTTCATCCAGGACCTCGCCGGCCGGCTCGGATAGGCTGTCGGCTGGGGCAGGTTTTCGTCATCGTGGTGCAATGCAGTACTTGCCGGGGGCAGGGCGCTTGCCCTACCATGGGGAAGATACGAAACCACAACGACGTCCCCCCCTTGATGACGCGGAGCCCGCATCGGATGCGACACAGTCTGCTTGGCCTCGTCGTGGCGCTCAGCCTCGCCGCTCCCGCCGTTGCCGCACCGGCGCTGGCGGCCCCGCCCGACCGGACCTTGAAGATCGGGTTGCGGGAAGACCCCGACATCCTGGACCCCACGCTCACCGGCAGCTACGTGGGCCGCATCGTCCTCGCCGGCATGTGCGACAAACTATTCGACTACGACACGAAGCTGGACATCGTGCCGCAGCTCGCCACCGGCTACACTTACAAGGACCCCACCCATCTGATCCTGCACCTGCGCCCGGGCGTGCTGTTCCAGGACGGGGAGAAGATGGACGCGCAAGCGGTGAAATACACCCTGACCCGCGACCTCACGATGCCGGGCAGCCTGCGCAAGGGCCAGATCAACGACATCAAGTCGATCGAGGTGATCGACCCGCTGACCGTGGCACTCGTGCTGAAGGCGCCGGATTCCGCGCTGCTCGCGCAGCTCGCCGGTCGGCCGGGCATGATGGTGGCGCCGAAAGTCGCCGAGAAGGAAGGCAAGAAGTTCGGCCTGCACCCGGTCTGCGCCGGGCCGTTCCGCTTCGTGCAGCGGATTCCGCAGCAGAAGATCGTGCTGGAGCGGTTCAAGCGCTACTGGGACGCCAAGGCGATCCATTTCGACAAGGTCGAGTACATCCCGATCGTGAACTCCGCCATCACGGTGGACAATCTGAAGGCGGGCACGCTCGATCTCGCGGAATACGTGGTCCCGACCGACGTGCCGCTGGTGAAGCAGGATCCGAAACTGCGGATCGCGATGGACACGTCGCTCGCCTATAACGGCATCACCTTCAACACCGGCAACGGGCCGGCCGCCAAGACCGCGATCGGGGAGCACGCGAGCCTGCGCCGCGCGTTCGAACTCGGGATCGACCGCACCGCGCTGATCCAGGTGGTCTACAACGGGCTTTACACGCCGATCGCGCAGGCCAATCCGCCGTCGTCGAAATTCTACATCCCCTCGGTGGTGCCGCCGGCGCGCAACGTCGCGGCGGCCAAGGCTCTGATCGCCAAATCCGGCGTGAAGGGGCCGATTCCGGTGACGTTGCTGGTGCCGAACAGCCCCGACCTGCTGCAGGCCGCGCAGGTAATCCAGTCGATGGAGCAGCCGGTCGGATTCGACGTGAAAATCCGGGCGATCGAATTCGCCTCCGGTCTGGCCGCGGCCCGCTCGGGCCACTTCCAGGCCTTTTTCATCGGCTGGTCGGGCCGCGCGGACGCCGACGGCAACATGTATTCGTTCCTGCACAGCGGCTTGGGGTTCAACTACGGGCACTACGACAACCCGAAGGTGAACGCCCTGCTCGACCAGGCGCGCGAGGCGCCGACCGTCGCCGCGCGCAAGGCCGTCTATGCCAAGATCTGGACCATCGAGCGCCAGGACATGCCGGTGATCTATCTCTGGTCGCCCAAGAACATCGTCGGTCTGAAGAAGTCCCTGCTCGGCTTCCGCCAGGTACCGGACGGGATCATCCGGTTGCAAGGGATGCGGTTCGCGAAGTAGCCGGGCCGCCGCGATGCAGGGACCGATCGGCGCCCGCCTGGTTCAGCTGCTGCCGACGATCCTGCTTGTCACCATCATTGTCTTCGCCCTCCAGCAGCTCATGCCGGGCGATCCGGCGGTGATGCTGGCGGGCGACGCGGCGGGCGATCCGCGCGTGGTGGCGGCGATCCGCGACGAGCTGCTGCTCAACCGGCCGATCTGGGCACAATACCTGCACTGGCTGTTCGCGGCTCTGCACGGCAACCTCGGCTATAGCTGGCGCCTGTCGGAACCCGTCTCGGAGCTGATCGCGCAGAAGTTGCCGGTCACCTTGCAGCTTTCGGTGATGGCGTTCTTCTTCTCGGTCGTGATCGGCGTGCCCGCGGGGGTGATTTCGGCGGTGAAGCAGGGCACGGCGTGGGACTGGCTCGCCAACGCGATCGGGCTGTTCGGGCTGTCGATCCCGACGTTCTGGCTCGGCATCGTGCTTATCCTGTTCGTTTCGGTCGACCTCGGCTGGCTGCCGCCCTCGGGCTATGTGCCGCTGAGCCAGGACTTCTGGCGCTCGCTCGCCACCACCATCATGCCGGCGTTCGTGCTCGGCAACGCCATCGCGGCCATCCTGATGCGCCATACCCGCAGCGCCATGCTGGTCGCGTTGCAACAGGACTACGTCCGCACCGCGCGCGCCAAGGGCCTGTCCGAACGCAAGGTCGTGCTGCGCCACGCGCTGCGCAACGCGCTGATCCCGGTCGTGACCCTGGCCGGGCTGCAACTGGGCACCCTGCTGTCCGGCGCCGTGCTGACCGAGCAGGTGTTCGACATCCCCGGCATCGGCAAGCTTGTGGTCGATGCGGTGTTCAACCGCGACTATCCGGTGATCCAGGGCGTCGTGCTGGTGACCGGGCTTCTGTATGTCCTCATCAACCTCGCCACCGACGTGCTGTACGCGGTGATCAACCCGCGGCTGCGCGGGCAATGAGCGCGACCGTCGCGCTTGCCCCGGCGGCGAGCCCGTTCCGCGTCGGGCTGCGCCGCTTTCGCCGCCATCGCACCGGGATGCTGGGCTTCCTGGTGGTGGCGGCCTTCATCGTGATGGCGCTCGCCGCGCCGGTGCTGGCACCCTATTCGCCAATCGCCACCAGTTGGTCGGCCATCCGCCAGGCGCCGTCGCTGGCGCACTGGATGGGCACCGACGAGCTCGGGCGCGATGAGCTTTCGCGCGTGATGTGGGGCGCGCGCGCGAGCCTCGCCGCCGGCGTCGTCTCGGTGTTCATCGCCGGCGTCATCGGCGTGCCGGCGGGACTGATCGCAGGCTTTGCCGGCGGCTGGGTGGACGGGGTACTGAGCCGCATCGTCGATGCGATGCTGGCCATCCCGTTCCTGATCCTGGCGATCGCGCTCGCCGCCTTCCTTGGCCCCAATCTGCGCAACGCCATGATTGCCATCGGCATCAGCACCGCCCCGGTGTTCATGCGGGTGGCGCGCGCCGCCACGCTGGATGCCATGACGCTGGACTTCATCGAAGCCGCCCGCGCCGTCGGCAACCCGCCCTGGCGCATCGCCGTGCGCCACATCGCCCCCAACATCACCGCCCCGGTGCTGGTTCAGGTCACCCTGTCGATCGCCACCGCCATCATCGCCGAAGCGTCGCTGTCGTTCCTCGGCCTGGGCGAACAACCGCCGCAACCGTCCTGGGGCTCCATGCTGAACGCCGCCCAGCAGTTCCTGACCCAGGCGCCCTGGCTCGCGATCTTCCCGGGCCTCGCGATCTTCCTGGTCGTGCTCGGCTTCAACCTGATGGGCGACGGCCTGCGCGACGTGCTGGATACCCGCCGGCGCGGGTGACGCGCGGGTGGGCAGTCAGGCGAGCAAAGCCAGGCGGCAGCGCACCGGGCCTTGCTTGCTCCGTCCTTACAGATACGGCATCAGCAGCCGCGCCGCCGCATCGCGCAGGCGTGCGGACAGGCTGCGGGCATCGAGGTCCTCGATCGACAGGCGCCGCCCGCGGCAGCTTTCCATGAGGGTTTCGAGCCGGGCGGCGAGGTCCTTGTCATAGACCTCCACGTTCAGCTCGAAGTTCAGCCGCAGGCTGCGGATGTCCCAGTTGGCGCTGCCGATCAGGCACCATTCCCCGTCCACCACCATGATCTTGGAGTGGTCGAACGGCGGCGGATTGCGCCAGATGCGGCAGCCGCGGGCGAGCAGCGGGCCGACATGCGCGCGCATCGCGCTGTCCATGATCGGGTGATCGCCGCGTTCGGGCACGAGGATGTCGACCTCCACCCCGCGCAACTGCGCCAGGGCGAGCGCCGTGATCTCCCGCTCGGCCGGCAGGAAGTAGGGCGTCATCAGGCGGATCGAGTGGCGGGCGCAGGCGATCGCCTCCAGGATCAGGAATTCGATCTTGCCGATGTCCTGGTCGGGGCCGGAGGTGACGACCCGGGCGACCGCGTTCCCGGCCGGCGTCGGCGGGGGGAACCAGGCCTCGCCGGTGAGTTCCTGTTCCATCTCGAACCACCAGTCCTCGGCGAAGGCGGCGACCAACTGGTCCACCACCGGTCCGTCGAAGCGGAAATGCGTATCCCGCACCGGATGCGGCGGATGACCGGCGAGCACGTTCTCGGCGCCGATGTTCATCCCGCCGGTGAAGGCCAGGCGCCCGTCGATCACCAGGATTTTCCGGTGCGTGCGCAGATTGAGCACCGGCATGCGCCACGGCCGCAGCGCGTGCAGGAAGCGGGCGGCGGGCACTCCATTGCGGCGCAGACGTCGGTAGGCGGCGGAGCGGAACCAGCCGCCACCGATGCCGTCGATCAGCACGCGCACGGCGACGCCGCGCTGGTGGGCCGCGACCAGGGCATCGATGAACTGCCCGCCGGCGGCGTCGTCGCGCAGGATGTAGCTTGACAGGGCGATGCTGTGGCGAGCCTGCGCGATGGCCTCCAGCATCGCCGGATAGGCGGCGTCGCCGTTGCGGAAGAGCGCAATTGCGTTGCCGCCTTCTGCCGCCCGCCCGCTGATCCGGGTCGCGGCCTGCGCGAGCGCGGCGAGACGGTGATCGAGGACGAACACGTGCGTTCCGGCGCCCCCGCGCACCGCGGGGCCGTGCCGGCCGCGCAGCCGGCGTGCGCGCCGGTGTACCCGGTTGATGCCGAAGGTCAGATAGAGCAGTCCACCCGCGAGGGGGGACAGCCAGGCGAGGCCGATCCAGCCGATCGTCGAGCCGACGTCACGCTTGTGCAGCAAGGCATGGAAGCTGACCAGGATGGCGGCGACGACGCCCACCAGGACCAGCAGGCGGACGGGAAACCAGGGCCACGCATCGAGCGGCCATCCGCCGAGCAGTCGCAACACGGCGCGTTCTCTCCTCGACCGGGGGAATGTCGACTCCGGGCACAAAGGCCAGTGGCGCAGCCGCCCACCCGCCCGGAACCAACGAAAGGGTTCCAAGGGCGATGCCCTTGGCGGGGTCCAGGGGCAGCGCCCCTGGCCTTCGTCGCGCCTCTATCCCCCAGCGCCGGCCTTGTCTTTCCGGGTTGCGGCAAGTTGGCGGCGGAGTTGTTCCACCTCGGCGCGCAGTTCGGCGATTTCGCTATCGGGGGGGACGGCGGTTTCGCCTTCGGTCGGGCGATAGAACGGGGTGAACAGGCTCATGGCGCGTTCCATCATGGCCATGTTTTGCCGGCTGACTTCTTCGATCGCGGCGGGGCTACCGAACGGGAACAGGGTGCCCATCGACCCCATGGTCTTCTGCATGGTGGAGCGCATCTGTTCCTGCTGGGAGGAGAAGGCGCCGATCGCCTGTTCCAGGTAGCGCGGCAGCAGGCCCTGCATCTGCCCGCCGTAGAAGCCGATCAGTTGGCGGAGGAAGCCGGTGGGCAGCAGATTCTGCCCGCGCCCTTCCTGTTCGACGATGATCTGGGTCAGCACGCCGCGGGTGATGTCTTCCCCGCTCTTGGCGTCGTAGACCACGAAGTCCCGTCCCGCGCGCACCATTTCCGCCAGGGTGTCGAGGGTGATGTAGCTGGAGGTTTCGGTGTTATAGAGACGGCGGTTGGCGTATTTCTTCACGACGACCGGGGCGGTTGAGGCCGCTTTCGGGTCCGGTTCGCTGCGGGTCGGCTCGGCCATGCTGCCTCCGGTTCTTGAACGATCCTGGGACCAGCATACAGGCGATACCAGCTTTGACCAGAACTCGTGATGCCGTCCGGCGCTCGTGGCCGTCGCGTTCCCCGACCGCGCGGGGGGCGGATGGGGCATGAGTGCGCGCCGCGGGCGGGCCGGGCCGGCTTCGGCGGTGCCCGGGCAGCCCGAGATCGAGGCGGTTGCGCCGGAGCCGGCGGCGCGCGAGGGGACGCCCGAGCGGCCTGGCGGCGATTCGAATACGGGCAACCGGACCGGGGCCGACCGGAACAAGGCCGATTCGACGGCGACCGACGCCGCCCCGCCGCGGCCCGATCCGGATCCCCCGCCGCCCGATCTGGCGGCCCTGGCCAGCGACTGGATCACCGTCTGGCAGAGCGAACTCGCTGCCCTGGCGGCCGATCGGGAGGTGCAGGAAGGTTGGCAGGCTTTGGCCGCGCTCTGGGCGGGGGCGGCCGGGTCGGCGCTGGCCGGCATACGGCGCGCGCCCGGCGCGGGCGGAGTCCCGCCGATGGGGACCGCCTCCGCCTGGACTTCCGCCCGCCCGCCGTCGCCCGGCGCGCGCGCGGACGCACCCGACCCCGCGCCTTCCGCCGCGGCAACCGACGCGGCCTTGGCCGGCGATGAGCGAACGGACCGACGCGCCGGGCCCGCTGCGCCGGCGGGGGCCGCGGCCGCTGGCGCTGCACCTGAGCCTCGCGATGCTGAGATCGAGCGCCTCCGCTGCCGCATCGGCGTCCTTGAATCCCGCCTGGCCGAGCTCGAATCCCGGCTTCCTGCCGCCGGCAGCCGCGGCGATCGCCGCCGCGCTCCGCGCCGGCGGGTCTGAGACCGCCTTTCCGGCTGCGGTGCTGGCCGAGGCACAGCGCCAGGACGGGGCGCTCGTGGCCGGGATCGCCGCCTATCGCCGCCACCCTTATGTGCGCGCGCTCCCCGACCCGCCGAGCCTGTGGGCCGAGGGCGGCTCGCGCCTGCTGGATTATGGCGCGCCGGGGGCGGGCGGGCCGGTGATGCTGTTCGTGCCGAGCCTGGTGAACCGCGCCTATGTGCTCGATCTGGCGCCGGGGCGGTCGATGCTGCGCTGGCTGGCGGGGCAGGGGGTGCGGCCGTTGCTGCTCGACTGGGGCTGGCCGGGGGAGATCGAGCGCGGATTCACCCTCACGGACTACATCGCCGGGCGGTTGGAACGCGCGCTGGTGGCGGCGGCGGGTGTGGCGGGCGGGAAGGTGGTACTGGCGGGCTACTGCATGGGCGGCCTGCTCGCCTTGGCGGCGGCGGGGCGGCGGGGCGATTTGGTGGCCGCGTTGGCCCTGCTGGCCACGCCGTGGGACTTCCACGCGGGCGGGGCGGAGGCGGCCGGCGCGGTCGGGCGGATGCTGCCGCTGCTGGAGCCGGTGCTGGCGTTGTCCGGGACCTTGCCGGTGGATGCGCTGCAGGTGCTGTTCGCGCTGCTCGATCCCTGGGGGGTCGCGGAGAAATACCGCGGCTTTGCGCGGCTGGACCCGGCGGGGGCGCGGGCGCTCGCCTTCGTGGCACTGGAGGATTGGCTGAACGACGGGGTGCCGCTGGCCGCGCCGGTGGCGCGGGAATGCCTGGCGGGGTGGTACGGGGCGAACACGCCGGCGCGCGGGGCATGGCGCGTGGCGGGGCTGCCGGTCGAGCCGCGTGCGTTGGCTCTGCCCGCCCTGGTCGTGGTGCCGGGGCACGACCGGATCGTGCCGCCGCCGAGCGCGTTGGCGTTGGCCGCCGCGATCGCGGGCGCGCGGGTGGTGACGCCGGCGGCGGGGCATATCGGGATGGTCGCAGGGGCGGGGGCCGAGCGCGCGTCGTGGGGGGTGCTGCGGGACTGGGTGAGGGGGCTGTAAGGGGGGACGGTGCACGGGCGTCCGCGGCGACCCCGCGACGTTGCAGCGACGACGCCCCGCGCCGCCTCAATCCAGCCCGGCCAGCAACCCGGCGAACAGCCGCCCGCGGCGCGCCAGGCTGTCGACCACGATATGCTCGTCCAAGGTATGCGCCCCGGCGCCGAGCACGCCGAGCCCGTCCAGGGTCGCGACCCCCATCGCGCCGGTGAAATTGCCGTCCGAGCCGCCGCCGGCGCTCTGGTGGCCGAGGTCCATTTCCATCCGCCCGGCCACCGCGCGGGCGCGCTCGTACAGCGCCATGCCGCGCGCCTCCGCCTCCCACACCGGCCGGGTGACGCCCGGTGTCGCACGGAACGAAACCTCGTTGGACGCCGCCGCCAGCGCGCCCATCTGCGCGACCGCTGCATCGAGGTCGGACTGGCGCTTCGCCATCGACAGCGCCTCCGCCGTGCAGGCGGACGGCACGCAGTTCACCCACTCCCCGCCGCGGATCACGCCGACGCTGAAGGTGCAGTCCGGCGTCGTCATGTCCTCGATCGCGAGCACCTGGCGCGCCATTTCGCGGATCGCGGAGCGGCCCTCGGCCAGCCGCGCGCCGGCGTGGCTGGGCCGTCCGGTGGCTTCGAGGTTGAAGCGGGCGATCGCGTAGCGGCCGGTGACCACGCCGCCATGCGCGCTGCCGTCCATGCGGGCGGGTTCGGGGATAAGGACGTAGCGGTGGCGGGCGGCTTCGGCCTCGATCAGGTCGCGGGTCGAGGGGCTGCCGACCTCCTCGTCGCTGGTGAACAGGACGGTGATGGGAAGGTTAGGAACGATCCCGGCGCGCGCCAGTTGCACGATCGCTTCCAATGCCAGGTAGTTGCCGCCCTTCATGTCCAGGATGCCGGGACCCCAGGCGTGCGCGCCGTCGCGGCGGGCGGGCAGGCGCGCCAGGGTGCCGACCGGGTGCACGGTGTCGAGATGGCCCATCACCAGGATCCCCGGCGCATCGGCGTGCCGGTGCGGAAAGCGGGCGCGCACGCAGTCGCCGAAGCCCATGCGACCGGGGATGCGCTCGATCCGACCGCCGGCGACCGCCAGGGCGCGGGCGGCCAGGTCCATCATGCGGTTCACTGCCGCCGTGTCCCAGGTGGGGCTTTCGCAATTCACCCAGGCGAACAGGCCTGCCAGCATCGTGTCGGCATCGAACGGTAGCGCGGTCGGGTCCATCGCAGGCCTCCGGAGCGGGGTGACGAGCTTCCGGAGTACCGGCAGTTGGCTGGAAAGGCCAGGGGGCCGCGCGCCTTTCAGCCGATCGCGTCGGTGGAGCGGGCGAGTGCGCGCAGGACGAATTTCTGGATCTTGCCGGTGGAGGTCTTCGGCACCTCGCGGAACACGATGCGCTTCGGCACTTTGAATCCGGCCAGGTGCTGACGACAGAAATCGCGCAGCGCGCCTTCATCGACCGTGGCGCCGGGCTTCAGCTCGACGAAGGCGCAGGGGGATTCGCCCCATTTCGCATCCGGCTGCGCGACCACCGCGGCGGTCATGACGGCGGGGTGGCGATACAGCGCTTCCTCCACTTCCAGCGAGCTGATGTTCTCGCCGCCCGAGATGATGATGTCCTTGGAACGATCGCGGATCTTGGCGTAGCCGTCCGGCTGCATCACTGCGAGGTCGCCGGTGTGGAACCAGCCGCCGGCGAAGGCGGCCGCGGTCGCCGCGGGGTTCTTCAGATAGCCCTTCATGGTGATGTTGCCGCGGAACATGACCTCGCCCATCGTCGTCCCGTCCGCCGGCACCGGCTGCATCGTTTCCGGATCGAGCACCGTCATCGCTTCCTGCATCGCCACCCGCACGCCCTGGCGGCCGTTGCGCTCGGCACGGGCATCCGGCGGCAGTGCCTCCCACTCCGGCTGCTTGGGGCAGACCCCGGCCGGCCCGTAGGTTTCGGTCAGGCCGTAGACATGCGTGAGGTCGATGCCGGCCTCTTCCGCCCCCGCAATAATAGCCGCCGGCGGCGCCGCGCCGGCTACCTGCCCGGCGATGCGATGGCCAAGGCCCGCGCGCAACCCGACCGGCGCGTTGATCGCGGTCGCGTAGACGATCGGCGCGCCGCACATGTGGGTGACGCCATGGTCGCGGATGGCGCGCCAGATTGCGCCCCCTTCCACGCGGCGCAGGCAGACGTTGGTGCCGGCGCGCTCGGCCAGGGTCCACGGGAAGCACCAGCCGTTGCAGTGAAACATCGGCAAGGTCCAGAGATACACCGCGTGATGCGGCATGTCCCAGCCGACGATGTTGCTGAGCGCGTTCAGATAGGCGCCGCGATAATGGGTGACCACGCCCTTCGGATCGCCGGTGGTGCCGGAGGTGTAGTTCAGTGCGATCGCGTCCCATTCGTCGGGCGGGTTCGCCCACGCGTGCGCCGGATCGCCGGTCGCCAGGAACGCCTCGTACGTCATCGCGCCCAGCAATTCGCCGCCCGCCGCTTCCGGATCGTCGATGTCGATCACCAACGGCTTGTCGTCGAGCAGGGCCAGCGCGCGGGCGACGACGGGGGAGAATTCGCGATCGGCGATCAGCACCCGCGCGCCGCCGTGGCGCAGCATGAACGCAATGGTTTCGGCGTCGAGCCTGGTGTTCAGGGTGTTCAGCACCGCGCCCAGCATCGGCACGCCGAAATGCGCCTCGTAGATCGCCGGCACGTTGGGCGCCATCACCGCGACCGTGTCGCCGCGGCCGATCCCCCGTTGCGCCAGCGCCGAGGCGAGCCGCCGGCAGCGGTCGTAGGTCTGCTGCCAGCTGTGCCGCACCGCGCCGTGCACGACGGCGAGGCGCCCGGGATGCACCGCGGCGGCGCGTTCGAGGAATGTCACCGGATTGAGCGGGGTGTAGTTCGCCTGGTTGCGGTCAAGACCGGTGAGGTAGGCGGGATTGGCCATGGACGTGCTCCGTTTGGGCGGCAGATTACGCCAGCCGGGCAGGGGGGAACAGGCGTTGCCCCGGTCCCGCGCGCGGCAGCGCAGGCCGCGCACGCGAGCCGGTGCCCCGCCGAATATGGGCTCGACGCCCGGTTCGAAGCCCTGGTCGGCACGGTCGCCTCGGCATTCCTGGCCGCGCACGATCCGGCGCGCGAGGCGTGCTGGATCGCCGAACGCGACGGGGTCAACCTCGGCTCGGTGTTCCTGGTCCGCGCCGGCGACGAATTGGCGCGGCTGCGCCTGCTGCTCGTCGAACCCGCGGCGCGGGGGGAAGGCCTGGGCCGGCGGCTCGTGGAAACCTGCCTCGATTTCGCCCGTGCCGCCGGCTACCGGCGAATCACGCTCTGGACCAACGACGTGCTGACCGCCGCGCGCCATATCTACCACGCCGCCGGCTTCCGCCTGGTCGCCAGCAAGCCGCACGCCGATTTCGGTCCGGCGATGCTGGGTGAGGACTGGGAGCGCGACCTGGGCCAGTAACGGCAGCCGCGCCCGCACCTCTTCGGGCCGGACTCGGTCTTGCGGTCCAGGCGCTTCCGGGCTTTGTCGGAAACGAGCTTTCGGTTCCGCTCCTACCGGCCCCCCAGTTCCGCGCGCCGACTGAACCGCGCCAGGTCGCGCGCAGGGTCGATCAGGAACACCGCAATGGCGCCGCCAATCGCGATCAGCCAGCCAGCGTACAGGAATCCGTCCCGGAAGCCCTGCGCCGGCGTGACGCCGACATCGATGATATGACCCATCAGCCACGGCGCCATCAGACCGGCGGTCGAAAACAACCCGTTGCTCAGGCCCAGCATTGCGCCCCGCTGTCGCACCGGGCTGATCTCGCCGATCAATGTCGGCCCGAGCGCATAGGTCACGCCGCAGACCGAGAACGCCACCGTCACCAACAGAATCTGCTCAACCGCACCGGCCGATTGCGCCAGCAGAACCATCGCCACACCCGCCAGGGCGACGCTGCCGCCGGTAAAAATCCCCCGTGCCACGCGGCTGGAAACGCCCCGTGCGCGCAGCCTCTGGGATATGAGGCCCAGGCTGGGACCAAGTACCAGTTGCAGCATCGGCGGCAGCATGAGGATCCAGCCTACCGCCATTGGCGAGAAGCCGCCCGCTTTGATCAAAAAGGATGGCACCCATACGACCGCCAGCGCCACGGCCCAGTAGGCGGCGAAGCCCGCCAGCGTGACACCGATGAACGTGCGCGATGTCAGCAGCGCCGCATAGGGCACGCCGTCCGCTCGGGCCGCGTCGGTTACGATATGATGCGAGTCCAGCGGTCCTTCCTTGCCAATCGTGAGCCAGGCCGCGACCCACACGAACCCCACCACGCCGAGGAAGCCGAACGCAGCGTGCCAACTGTAGGTCACGATAATCCACATCAGCAGCGGCGACAGCAGGCCGATCCCGAGCGGGCCGCCAATCGAGGCAAAGCCGGTGGGAAAGGCACGCTGGTTGTCGGGGAACCATTTGTAGATCGCATGCAGAGCGACCGGATAGGCGGGGCCTTCGGCGGCACCCAGGATGATGCGGCTCGCCATCAGGGTACTCAGCGAGACCATGCCCAGCATCGGCATCTGCGTCAGCGCCCAGATCAGGGCCATGACGGTCAGCACCGCCTTGGTCGGAACCCTGTTGGCGACGAAGCCAACGGCGATCGCGGACACCGAAAACAGCAGGAAGAATGCACTACCGACCTCGCCGAATTGCGCGTGCGTCAGATGCAGGACCGTCATGATCGGCACGGCGGCGAGGCCGATCACGGCCTTGTCGCCGAAATTGATCATCATGAACAAGACCACCATCGCCAGAACGATCCAAGCCCGCTTGCGATCGCGCTGCGGTTCCGCGTCCGATGTCTCCATGACTTTCCTCCGTTATTTTTGTTATCACCCGGTAGCAGATCAGATCACTTTATCTCGGCTAAGCCGATCCATCTCGCCTGGCGAAAGACCCAGCCAATCCTGATAGACTTCGCGATTGTCCTGCCCCAGGTCACCGGCGGCATGGCGCACCTGCGCTGGATCAACCGTGAAACGTGGCACCACGTTGGACATCGCCACCGAGCCGAAGTCGCGATCCGGCACGCGCGTGATCATCTCGCGCGCCTTCGTCTGCGGGTCGTCGGCGATCTGCTCGATTGAATAGATCGGCGCGATCGTTCCTTCCGCTTTGGCAAAGGCAGCCAGCACTTCGTCCAGCGTATGGGCGCCACACCAGGCAGCAAAGACACCGTTGAGTTCGGCCATGTGCTTTACTCGCAGGTCGTTGCTGGCGAAGCGCCGGTCATCAATCAGGTCCGGCCGCTCGATCGCACGGCAATTCGCGGCGTACAGCGCATTGGTGGAGCCGGCCAGTGTGACCCAGCGCCCGTCCTTGGTACAGAACACGGCTGCGGGTGCGGAGTAGCCATTGGCATTGCCGATGCGGCTGCGCACGAAGCCGAGCTGGTCGAATTCGATTGGCAACACATCGAGCAAACGAAACACGGCTTCGGTCAGGGCGAGGTCGATCTCTTCCCCTGGGGCATCCGGCTCGCGCGCCCGCTTCCACAGCGCCGCAAGTGCGCCAACGGCACCGAACAGCCCACCGATCGCGTCGCCGATCGGGTAGCCGGGATGCGTAGGTTCGCCGTCGGGTTCGCCCGTCACGTAGGTCAGGCCGCCCATCGCCTCGAAAACCCGGGCAAATCCGGGCCGGTTGCTGTATGGGCCGTATTGTCCGAAGGCCGTTGCGCGCAGAATGACGAGGCGCGGCTGGATCGACCACAAGACCTCCTTCGGAAGTCCCCAACGGTCCAGTGTGCCGGGGCGAAAATTCTCAATCAGCACATCGAAGCGCGGCAGTATCTGTTTGAACAAGGCAACGCCTTGGGCGATACGCAGGTCGAGCGTGGCGAATTTCTTGTTGCGGTTCGCCGCCTTCCACCACAGCGGCTTGCCATCCTTGAACGGCGGAAACGACCGCACGCCATCTCCGTGCCCCGGCATTTCTATCTTCAGGACCTCGGCGCCGTAGTCCGCCAGCAGCGTGGCAGCGAACGGCGCAGCGATGATCGTCGCGATATCGATAACTTTCAGTCCCGCGAGCGGTCCTGGCATGTCTCGTCTCCTTGCACGTCGAAGGCAGTCGGCTCGCCGGTCATTTCGCAGCCTTCCGCCTGGGTGGAGCGGGCGGCCGAAACACCGGTTCGGCCTCATTGGCGAGCGCGCGGATGCTGACGGCCAAGGCCTTGATGCGTGGACCGATTTCGGCTTCCAGTTGCCCGGGTTGCAGCCGAAATGCCGGGATGCCGCAGTTGATCGCAAAGGGCTGCTTCATAGGCTGGTACTGGAACAGTGGCGCGGCGACGGCATGGATCGAAGGCATGTATTCACCGTAGCAGAGGCAGAAGCCGCGCTCCGCGCTGTCCCGCATGCCAGCGTAATATTTGTCGCGCCATCCGGACCACAGCGCCGGATCATCCCGTTCCATACGTTGCTCCAGTCCCGCAGCTTCGGCAGCGGGCAGCAGCGAGGCGAGGGCGCGGCCCATTGCAGTCTGGATGACCGGAATCGGCATGCCGATATCGGGCACATGCGGTCCGACATCGCCGGACCGCGCCGTTTCGACATAGATCGCTGCTGTTCCGTCCAGCAGGCCAATGGAGACTGTGCCGCGGACGCTCTGTGCGAAGTCCTGCATCAGCGGGCGCGCAACCTGGCGGAATTGCATGCTGGCAAGCAGCGGATGCGCCATGCGCAACGCACGGGCGCCAAGCCGGTATTTGGCAAGAACAGGGTCGTATCGCAGGTAGCCGAGCTCGGCGAGCGTGTGGGTCAATCGCGCGACCGTTGGCCTGGGGAGGCCGCTGCGGGCCGAGATTTCCATGTTGCCGAGCATGCTTGCCCCGGCCTCGAAGGCCTCGAGCACGACGAGGCCTTTGGCGAGGGTGGTGGCAAAGGCCGCGTCGCCGGCATTTTCGGCCAGCACGACTTCGGCGGAGGGGGAAGGGGTGAAGATCAGCTTGGACGCTCCAGCTTGGTGTTATGTTGGTTTTATGGCGCGCTCCGACCGGGCTGTCCAGATAGAATAGAAATTGAAGGAACCCCGTCCACTATGTGGACATTCCGGCCGAGACTTCGAGGGCGGCGGTACGCCATCGCATGGAAAGTTCCGATTATTCCGCGGAATTCAATCGGTTGGGCAACCAACGCTGGGCTCGATGTTGCCCAGGCCGGGTCTGAACAACGCGGTCCATTCCGAACAATCGATACGCCCTCGAGTCCTGAAACGGGAAGACGCTCGGAAATAAAGCTGGGAAGAAGGTCCGCGGTGCGCGGACGCGGCCGACGTAGTCCGGGCGGGACGATTCGCCGGCCGTTCCTCCCCCTCCACTCCCACCGCCAGCGCGATCTGCCGCCGGATCGCTGCAAGCGGTTCCGGCGTCACGCGCGACCCCGTGACCCGCAGACGGACCTTCGCATCCCTCGATATCGCAGGACCGCCCCCTATCCGAACGCTCCCGGCCAGACCAGTCGCACCCCCCACAGCACCACCGCCACCCCCGTCCCCGCGATCAGATCGTCCCCCATCACCCCCCACGCGCCCGCCTGCCGGTCCGCCCATCCCACCGGCCCCGGCTTCGCCACATCCAGCACCCGGAACAGCACGAACGCAGCCAGCACCCCCCGAAGCGGCGGCCAGCCCCAAGCCGGCGCCAGCCCCAACAGCGCGAGCCACTGCCCGGCCACCTCATCGATCACCACGAACCCCGGATCGCCCCTGATCCCCGCCGCCCGGATCGCCCACACGCCCCCCAGGCTCGCCTTCCACCACAGGCCACCGCCTATTTGGCGAATCTGCCGAGCGAAATGACGC
>JABBNW010000074.1 GCA_019352115.1 Pseudomonadota bacterium | reverse complement strand
GCTGGCCGTCTGCCCCCTCTCGCCGCCCGGTTCCGCGCCGTCGTCGGCCCCCGAATCCCGCCCCGGAACCCCGCTTTCAAGCCGGCCGGACCGCGACTCGTTCCCCCATCCCCCGGCTGCGCTTGCCCCCGCGACGCCCGCACCCTCGGCTGCCGCGATCATGGCGCCTGCGGCTGCAACCGCTCCCGCAACCGGCGACCAGCCGGGCACAGACGGAAGACTTGCGGCACCGCCCTGCGATGGCCGCCCTGCTGGCCGCCGATCCCCGGCTGGGGCCAATCCGGCGCCCGCATGGCTGGCCGTTCGGGGTGCAGCGCGCACGCTGCCGCCCGCCCCGCGGCAGGCGCGACAAACCGCCGACCCGCCGGCCCGGACGCGCCGCGCTGAAACCGCCGGATGGGATGCAAATTCGTCACCCAGCCGGCCCGGCCCACGCACGCCTATATCGTTACGATATCGAACCTAATATCCGCCCTGCGGAAGCGGAAGACAGGACCCTACGGCGCCGGCTCCAGCGCCGCCGACACGTCGGTGCCGAACTCGTTGAACACCTGGCAGGGATAGGTCGCGGCGAGCCACGTGATGAACGCCGCCGACAGCTCGGCCAGCGCCCCGTCCAACGCCGGCGCGACGTGGATTTCCTCCGGCGCCACCTGGATCAGCAGCACCCGCGGAAACCCGTTCTCCGGATGCGCCAGCCGGCACGCCTGCAAGCTGTCCCGCATCGCCGCGGTCGGCGCCACGACGAACATCGACGTCAGCGCCGCATCGCGGAACGCGAAGCCGAGCGTGCCGATGTGCGCCGCCACCTGGTCCGCGTCGAAGCGCCCGGCGCGCGCGGGAAAGGGGAACCCGAGGCGCTAGCCTACCTCCAGCACCATCCCGTCGAACCCCAGTTCCACCCCCGGCGGCAGGTTCGCCCCCACGCGCACCCAGTCGATGTCGGTGCCCATATGCGTGAGCACGGTCCGCCGCGCCCCCACCCGTGCCGCCCAGGCCAGCACCAGATCCAGATGTGCGTGCGTGGGATGCGGCGTCAGGCCGAAGCAATCCACCACCCAGACCGCGACGCCGGCCAGCGCGGCGAAGGCCGCGTCATCGAGCCGCACGACGTCGGTGGAATAGCCGAACGCCCCGATCCGCAGGCCCAGCGACGCGCCGTAGCCGTGATCCTGGGCGAAGGTCCGCACGTGCAGGCCGGCGACGTCCAGCACCCCGTCGGGCACGATCGCGCGGGTCTCAAGCACCGGGCGGAAGAACCCCGGCGGCGTCCAGGGCCGGAACGCATAGGGGAAGCGCGCGGTGAGCTCCGCCAGCACCGGGGCGATCGCAAGCGCCGGCAGCGGCCGGCCGGCGATCCGGTTCAGGATCCGCACGTCGTCGAGCCCGGTGATGTGGTCGGCATGCGCATGGGTGAACAGGATCGCGTCGATGCGCGGGATGCCGCAGGCCAGCAACTGGGTGCGCAGATCGGGCGAGGTATCGACCAGAAGCCGTTCCTCGCCCGCGCTTTCCACCACGATGCTGCTGCGGGTGCGCCGGTTGCGCGCCTCCGTCGGGTCGCAGCGCCCCCAGTCGCCGGTCCCGTCGGCGCCGCCGATCATCGGCACGCCGGCCGAGCCCCCCGTGCCAAGCAGCACCACCCGCATCAGGCCGCCTTCCGGAACAGCCGGCGGAAATTCGCCGTCGTCAGATCGGCGAGCGCCGCCGGTTCCATCCCGCGCACCTCCGCCAGCACCGCGGCGGTATGCGCAACGAAAGCCGGTTCGTTGCGCTTGCCCCGACGCGGCACCGGGGCGAGATACGGCGCGTCGGTCTCCACCAGCAGCCGATCGGGCGGAAGATCGCGCGCGATATCACGGATTTCCTGCGATTTCGGAAAAGTCAGGATGCCCGAAAGGCTGACGAATCCACCGAGCGCCACCGCCGCCTCGGCCAGCGCGCGCGAGGAGGAGAAGCAATGCAGCAGGAGGTCGAACGCCCCTCCCCGCTCGGTTTCCTCGCGCAGGATGGCGGCGATATCGGCGTCGGCGTCGCGCGCATGGATCACCAGCGGCACCCCGGCCAGGCGCGCGGCGCGGATATGGGCGCGGAAATTCGCCTGCTGGATGTCGCGCGGGGCGCGGTCGTAGAAGTAATCCAGGCCGGATTCGCCGATCCCGATCACCTTCGGATGTGCGGCCAGGGCGGCAAGCGCCTCGGGGTGCGGAATTTCCGCCTCGGCGGCGTGGTGCGGGTGGACGCCGATCGTGGCCCAGACGTTGGCATGCGCGGCGGCGATCGCGATCACCGCCGGGACCTGGTCCAGGGTGGTGCCGATGCTGACCATCTCGCCCACCCCGGCCGCCGCGGCGCGGGCCAGCAGGTCCGCCAGGTCGGCGGCGGGGAACATGTCCAGGTGGCAGTGGGAATCGATCAGCATCAGCGGGTTGTCCGGCGATCCATGCGGCCCGCCCCCGCCACGTGCGGACCTGGGCCGCAAGGCGGACCAGGCGTGGGGGAGATGGGCACGCACAAAGTCACAATACCGATTTCTTATGCGGCATCTTCGACGTAGCGCGGGAACACCCCCGCCGGCGCCGGCAGCACCGTACCGTCCGCCAACGGCACCGCGAGCGCGGCGAAATCCCGGGCCTCCGCCGCCACCCCCAACTGGTCCAGCAGCCGCGCCATCGACCCCGGCATGAACGGTTGCAGCACCGTCGCCATCACCCGCAGCACATCGACCAGCACCCGCAGCACCGCCCCCATCCGCGCCATGTCGGTCTTGCGCAGCGCCCACGGTGCCTGATGATCGATATAGGCGTTGGCGGCGCGGACCACCTGCCATACCGCCTCCAGCGCCTCGTGGAACACCTGCCGGTCGAGCAACCCGCGCACCACGTCCGGCAGCGCCGCGGCGGCGGCGAGCAATTCGCGATCCTCGGCGGTCGCGTCCCCGCGGGCCGGCAGCGCGCCGCCCAGGTTGCGCGCAATGAGGCTCAGGCTGCGCTGCGCCAGGTTGCCGAACTCGTTGGCCAGCTCGACGTTGATCCGGCTCACCACCGCCGGATGGCTGATGGTGCCGTCGCCGCCGAACGGTTTCTCGCGCAGCAGGAAATAACGCACCTGGTCCAGCCCGTAGGTGGCAACGAGCGCGCGCGGCTCCAGCACGTTGCCGAGCGACTTGCTCATCTTCTCCCCCGCCACGGTCCACCACCCGTGCGAGGACACGCGCCGCGGCAGGGGCAATCCCGCCGCCATCAGGAAGGCCGGCCAATAGACGGCGTGGAAGCGGATGATGTCCTTGCCGACCACGTGCACGTCGGCCGGCCAGAAGGGCCAGCGCGGGGCGTCGGGATCGGGGAAGCCGCAGGCGGTGACGTAGTTGTTCAGCGCATCCAGCCAGACGTACATCACATGCCCGGGCGCGTCCGGCACCGGGATGCCCCAGGTGAAGCTGGTGCGGCTGATCGACAGGTCGCGCAGCCCGCCGCGCACGAAGCTCAGCAGCTCGTTGCGCGCCCCGGCGGGCAGGATGAAGTCGGGCTGGTCCTCGTACAGTTTCAGCAGCGGTTCCTGGAAGGCGCTGAGGCGGAAGAAATAGGACGGCTCGCGCACCCAGGCGACCGGCGCGCCGGTCGGCGCCAGCCTGGTCCCGTCGGGCGCGGTGGTCAGTTCCGCCGCGTCGTAGAAGGCTTCGTCGCGCACCGCGTACCAGCCCTCGTAATGGCCGAGGTAGATATGGCCGGCGGCGGCGATGCGCTTCCACAGCTCGGTGCAGGAGCGTTTGTGGCGGTCCTCCGTGGTGCGGATCCAGTCGTCGTACGACACGCCCATCTTGTCGGACATGTCGCGGAAATCGGCCGAGACCTTGTCGGTGAAGCTCTGCGGGTCGGTGCCGGCGTCGGCCGCCGCGCGGGCGACTTTCTGACCGTGCTCGTCGGTGCCGGTCAGGAAGAACACGTCGAAGCCGTCCAGCCGCTTGAAGCGGGCCAGGACGTCGGTCGCGATCGAGGTGTAGGCGTGGCCGATATGCGGCGCGCCGTTCACGTAATAGATCGGCGTCGTGACGTAGAAACGCTGGGTCATCCGGAGCCTTGAGCGGAGGGGGCGAGCAGCGCCAGGCCGGCCACGATCGCCTGGCGCTTGTCGAGCGCGAAGCCCTCGGTCTCGTCCTGCAACTTGCTCAGGCCGTGCCACACGTCGCCCCAGGCTTCAAGGGGGCGCAGCGCGACAAGCCGTTCCTGCGCCGGGTCGGCGCGCCCGCACAGGGTCTCGCGCACCGCGGCGGCCAGCGCCGCGCGCAGCAGGTCCATGAAGGTGGTGAAGCCGGTCTCGGCGCGGCCGATCTTGTCGGCGATCTCGTAGGCGCGGGTGGGCGGCAGGTTGGGCAGGCCGGCCAGCACGTCGTCCACCAGGGTGGCGATCGCCAGGCCCTCCGCCTCGGCGAGCAGCAGGGCGCGACCGGGCGAGCCTTCGGCGAGCGTCACCAGCCGGGCGCGCTCGGCCTCGGCCAGGTCCGGCAGGGCGCGGCCCAGCAGCGCGGCGATGGCCGCATCGGGCAGCGGTGCGAGGCGCAGACGCCGGCAGCGGCTGCGGATGGTCGCGAGCAGCCGGCCGGGGGCGGCGGAGACCAGCAGCAGCACGGCGCGTGCCGGCGGTTCCTCCAGCACTTTCAGCAGCGCGTTGGCGGCGGCGGGGTGCATGTCCTCGGCGCCGTCCACGATCGCGACCCGCCAGCCGCCCTCGGCCGGGGTCAGCGCCATGAAGCCGGCGATGCGTCGGACGTCGTCGGCGGTGATGACGGAGCGGACCCGCTTTCGCTTCTCGTCGTAGCCGCGTTCGACGGTGATGAGGTCGGCGTGGGCACCGGCCGCGACTCGGCGGAACACCGGGTGGGCGGGATCGAGCGCCAGCGCGCCCTCCCCGCTTGGCTGGGGTTCCCCCGGCCGATGTTCCCCCGTGTGGTGCTCGTTCGGCCGTGCCGGCTCCGCCCCCGCCTCGGCACGGGCGGCGCTGCGCGGCCGGCCGGCCAGCAGGCGGCGGGCGAAGCGATAGGCGAGCGTCGCCTTGCCGATCCCCTCCGGCCCGGTGATCAGCCAGGCGTGGTGCAGCCGGCCGCCCGCGAGCGCCGCATCGAGCGCGGTCTCCGCCGCCTCATGGCCGAGCAGGATCGGGTTGGCGCGCGGGTCGGGAAGCATCCCCCGGTTATACAAGCTGCGCGCCGGGAAGGGAGGATGCGGTGTGGGAATGCGCCGATGGCGGTGCGTTCACGGGAAATTTACACGTCCAGGTTGTAGCCGTTTTACCTGGCGAAATTCGGCCCCGGTGCGCTTCCGGGGATAAATCCATCCACAGGTTGTTGATAAGTAAAATCAGCAATGGCGCGGAACCGATTCCAAGGACTCGCGAATCTCGCGCACGACCGGAGAGAAAGACGGACGAGGCGCAACAGTCGCGGCCGGGTCAGATGCTTGGAACAAACACGGAAAATGATATGGGATTGCTGTGAGGCCGGCAGTTTATGCCTGGTTGCTCCCGCCGCTGCCCCGATGACGCTTGGCAACCCCTGCTCACATGGTGTTGAAATACATCTGTAGGTTGTATTTACCTGCGCCGCGTAAGAAGGAGTGAGTGACGGTGGCCAAGGGAAAAGTGCTTGATAAATTGGTTCGGGACCGTCTGCGCGAGTGGCCGCAGTGCCCGCCCGGGTTGCAGCGGCGCGAGAACGGCCGGGCCACCTGGTTGCGCGGCCGCCCGGCCGAGGACCTCGGCTCCTGCCATCCGTTCCTGAAGCTGCCCGGCAGTTCCCGCCTGCGCACCCTGCCGGACGGGTTGTGGCTCAATTTCGGCGGCACGCCGGTGGATGCCTTTGTGGATATCTTTGCCGTCGAAGCCTGCGGCTCGTTGCAGAACCTGCTCGATAAACGCTCCCGCTTCGCCCCCAGCACCCATTCCCTGCTGGCGGTCTGCCCGGTCCCCTGGCTGCTGGCGCCGGTCGCACCCGGCGATTCCACCCCGCGCTGGCGCGCCACCGGGGTGCTGCGCTTCGAGCCGGTACTGCCCGTCGTGCTGCCGGTGCGCGACATGCGGGTGCTTTATGGGCTGAAGCAGCCGCACTACGAGGGCTTCGCCCGGCATCAATTGCCGCATCCGCACGAATATTTCGTGCCGATGGACAGTCTCGTGGCCAAGGACGGCGCGCGCGACCCGGCCCTGCGGGCGCTGCTGGCGCGCGCCTGCGCGGCGGCGAATTTCCTGCACGCGCCGGAATCGGTCTGAGTTTGCGAAAGAATGCCCGCCGAGATTGCCCCCATTCCCCAAGCGATTCCGGCGGGCATTCTTGCGCAAGTTCGCGTGCGTTTCCCGCCCTGACCTGGCCGGAACCGCCGCACGGCCGCCGGTCCCCCGCGCGCGTGCACAGCGAGATGTGTCCGCAGGATCTCCCCCGGGTCGGGCGCAGGGACATCCCCCCGCCGCACAGGCATGTATAATCGGGCGCATGAATCGTGCCTGTGCTGCCGGCCGCGCTGCCAGCTTGCTCTTCCTCGTCGCGGCGCTCGGCGTGCCGACGTGCGCGCCGGTCCGGGCGGCCAGTCCGCAACCCTACACGGTCAGCCTCGGCCCGACCGCCGATCCGGCGCTGCATGCCGCGTTGCTGGGGTCCTCGACCCTGGTCTCGCTGCGCACCGCCGCTCCGGTGGGGCCGTTCGCGCTCGTGCTGCGCGCCCGCCAGGACGCGCAGCGCTTCCTCACCGCCCTGCACAGCTTCGGCTACTACGCGGGCAAGGTCACGATTCGCATCGATGGCCAGCCGCTGGACGCGCCGGGACTGGTGGCAAGGCTCGGCGCCGCCCCTGCGCAGCCGCCGGTGCCGGTGGTGGTGCGCTTCGCCCCCGGCCCGCTGTTCCATCTCGCCAAGGTGACCCTGGCCAACGCCCCCGCGGCCGGCCCGGTGCCGGCGGACGTGCGCGCCGCCCTCGCGCTCGCGCCCGGCGCGCCGGCCGCGGCCGGGGCGGTGCTCGCCGCGCGCGGCCGGCTGCTCGCCCGCTTGCGCGACGACGGCTACGCGCTGGCGACGGTGACCCTGGAACCCGCGGTCGTCTATCCGGCCCGGCACGTCATGGACGTGACCTACCGGGTGGACAGCGGGCCGGAGGTCGCCATCGGCCCGATCCGGTTCACCGGCGCCAAGGGCGTGAACACGGCGTTCCTGCGCCGCCGCCTGCCGCTGCGTCCGGGCACGCGCTTCAGCCCGGCGGCCTTGTCGCGCGCGCGCGAATCCCTGCTCGACCTGCCGATCTTCTCCTTCGTGCAGGCGGAGCCGGCGAGCCGGCTCGATGCGCAAGGCACCCTGCCCGTCACGTTCCGGCTGGACCAGCGGCCGCGGCACGCGGTCGATATCGGCGCCGATTATTCGACCGACCTCGGGCTTGGCCTCATCGGCGGCTGGCACGACCGCAACCTGTTCGGCAGCGCCGAGCAGCTCAATATCACGGGCGCCATCCAGGCCGGCGGCAACGCGGTGCTGCAGCCCGGCTACCTGGCCAAGGCGGCGTATCTCGAACCGGACTGGCACGCGCGGAACCAGACCCTGGAACTCGACCTCGGCGCGGTCCACCAGGCGCTGATCCCCTATACCCAGACCGCGCTGACCCAGGCCATCCGGGTCAATCGGCGGCTTTCGCCGCGCTGGACGCTCAGTCTCGGCGTGGCCGGGGAGGAGGAGACGATCCTCCAGGAGGGCGTTTCGCGGATCTATTACCTGCTGCGCCTGCCGATGCGGCTGCGCTACGACAGCACCGACAGCAAGCTGAACCCGACCCGAGGCATGCGGGTCGCGCTGCTGCTGACCCCGACCCAGTCGGTGCTGGGCCACGGCGGGGCGCTGGTGAGCGAGCTGACCGGGTCCACCTATCTTGATGTCGAGGGCGCCGGGCGCGGGGTGCTGGCGCTGCGCGGGCTCGTGGGGGCGATGCCGGGGGCGACCTCGGCCTTCTCGATGCCGCCGGATCAGCGCTTCTACGCCGGCGGGTCGGGGACCGTGCGCGGCTACAAGTTCCAGTCGCTCGGCCCGCAGTTCCCGGACGGCACGCCGATCGGGGGTACGCAGATCGCGGCGGGGACGATCGAGTTCCGCCAGCGGGTGGGCAAGAGCTTCGGGTTCTCGGTGTTCTCTGACGCCGGCGAGGTCTCCGCCGCCGGGTCGCACGCGCCGGTGCGGTTCGGCGTGGGGGTGGGTGTGGGGGTGCAATACTACACGTCGATCGGGCCGATCCGGGCGGAGTTCGCGGTGCCGGCGGTGCGGCTGCCGAACAGCGGGGCGTTCGAGGTTTACGTGGGGATCGGGCAGGCGTTCTGAGCGCCCTTCGGCAGTGTGCGGCCTTAGCTGGAATGGCCGACCGTCCGTAAAGCCGGCTCAGGGCGTAAGGTAGCTCCATCCGCTGTGTTCGAGCTCGGTGATGCGCACGGCGCCCGAGGGCACGATACGCGCGTCCGGCACGATGGCGATCTTGTGGCCCTCCGCCCGCTCCATGCCGTGCAAGGTGTTGTTACAGGCCGAGAACACGATCCGTCCCAGCCCTTCCTCGGCGATGTGGTGCACGCGCGCCTTCACCGGGGAGGTATCGGCGCGCAGCATCACGAGGCCGGGGCCGAAGGCGACCACTTCGATCCGCACCGGTTCGCCCTTCTCGACATAGTAGCGGTAGATGTTCTCGACGTTGTTCAACGCCAGGCCGACGTGCGACGGATTGTCGACCTGGACCACGATGTCGTGCGAGGGCGCGGGTGGTGCCGCGCGCGCGGCGACGGCGCCGAGCACGAGGCCGAACAGCAGGATCAGCCGCATCACGACCTGGCGCATGACGATCTGGCGCATAACGATCGGGCTCGTAACGATCGGGCGTATAACGATCAGGCGTGTCATGGCGATACTCCCGGATGGCGCCCTCAGGGGCGTACGAGCACGTAGCCTTTTTCGGCCAGGGACATGATCCGTCCGACCCCGTAGGTAACCCGGACAGCCTTCGGATCGAGCGCCGGCGCATGCCCGGTGTCGCGGGCGATCGTGCCGATCGTCGTCATGCAGACATCGAACTGCACGCCTTGGGCGATCAGGCTGTCCACCCCGACCCGATCGGGGCCGGCCGCATAGAGCAGGCGTACGCCGGGGCCGAAGGCGACCACCTCGATCGCGATCCGATCCGGGCCGTATCGTTTCAGCATGTTGTTGGCGACGCTGAGCACGAGCCGCCGCTTCGCTTCCGAAGCGTCCGAGAGCTGCAGCACGAGGTGGTGGGTGGCGAAGGGCGGTGCCGCTGCGGCCGGGATAGCCCAGGTTACCGTCCCCAGGGGCACAGTTGCCAGGAAAGCTGCCGCAACGACCCTGGCTCGCGCCGCCGCGCCGGCGCGCGGGCGCACGATCATGTCGCGGCGTAGCCGGGGTTGCCGGCAACGCCGATCAGCTTCACCCGGTTCGGGCGGGGGATTACGATGTGCCGGTTCCGGCGCAGGTGGCGGGCCACCACGTCCCAGACCGGCTCGCGGTCCTGCGGCAGGCTGACGGACGCCCAGCCGGCGACCTTGTAGCTCTTCGACGCCTCGATCGCGGTGCCATCGTTCAGGGTCATCGCCGAGATGCGGTTACCAATCTTCTCGCGCGGAGCGCAAGCGTAGTCCATCCCGCCCAGCCTCACCATGTCGCCGCCCTGCTGGTAGAACGGGTTGCGGTTGAACAGATTGTCGCAGACGTCCTCCATCGCACCCTTGAGCGCCGCGCCGGTCATGGTCTGTACATAGACCGAGGGGTAGGTGATCGCGGTCTCCGAGAGCAGGTCCTCCATGGTCAGCTTGTGGCCGGGGAGGAAGCTGTTGCCCCAGCGGAACCCGGGCGAGAGCACGATCTCGGCGTCGAGCTCGGTGCGCAGCGCGTCGCAGATGACCTGGTCCATGCTGCCGGTGAAATTACCGCGCCGATACAGCAGCGGGCCGACCTCGGCGAGCTCCTCGCCCAGCATGGCCGCATGCGGCGCGCGCCAGTGCGCGATCGCCGCCGCCATCGCCGGGTCCGCCCGATGTTGTTCGGCGAACACCGGCAGCAGGCGATAGCGCAGGTCGACCAGCCGGCCGCGCGCCAGGGAGAGATCCAGGACGGCAACGAATTTCCCGGCCGTGCCGGCGTTGGTGACGAAGGTGCGCCCGCCGGGGTTGCCGACCACCTGCGGGACGGGCACCGCGTCGTGGGTATGGCCGCCGAGGATCACGTCGATCCCGCGCACCCGCGCCGCCAGCGCGAGATCGACGTCCATGCCGTTGTGCGACAGCAACAGCACGGCATCGACCTTGTGCTTCCCGCGCACCTCGTCGACGACCGCCTGCAATTTGTGCGGATGGATGCCGAACGTCCAGTCGGGCGTGAGCCGCTTCGGGTGCGCGATCGGCACATAGGGGAAGGCCTGGCCGATCACCGCGATCGGGTGGCCGCCGAGCTCGCGGATCACGTAGGGCGGAAACACGCGCCCGCTGGCGGCGTCGAAGGCGGGGGCGTTGGCGAACGCCGCCTCGTCGGTCAGGAACACGTTCTGCGCGACGAAGCTGCCCTTGTAGGCGGCGAGCAGCGCCCGCAGCCCGGCCTCGCCATAGGTGAACTCCCAGTGCCCGGTCATCACTTCGGTGCCGAGCAGGTTGGCGAGCGCGACCATGTCCTGCCCGCGCGTGAGGTTGGCGAGCCCGGACCCCTGTGTGAGATCCCCGCCGTCGACCAGCAGCGAGCGGCCCGGCCCGGCCTCGGCGCGCAGCGCGTCGATCAGGGTCTTGAGATGGGCGAAGCCGCCGAGCGGGCCGTAGCGGTGCGCGAGCCGCTCGAAATCGAGGAAGGTGAAGGCGTGCGCGGCGCTGGTGCCGGGAGCGAGGTGGAAATCCTGCAGAAACGCCTCGCCCACGAGATGCGGCGGCCGTCCGCGCGCGGCACCGACGCCGATATTGGCGGCGGGTTCGCGGAACCGCACTGGCGCGGCCTGCGCATGGGTGTCGGTGATGTGCAGGATGCGCACGCCGATCGCGGGAGAGGGGCCACGGGGGGCGGGGCCGCCGACCGCGTTCGCCGCGGCGGGGTCGGTCGCGGCGCGGGCGCGACCAGCCAGAGCCCCGGCGCCGGCACCGGCCAGCATGGCGCGGCGGGTGAGACCCATCCGATCCTCTCGCCCGCTCACCGCACGACCGCATCGTGCCAGAGTTTCCGCTGCGCATGGACCTGGCGGATCGACAGGTTCGCGAGGTGACGGGCCTGGTCGGCGAGCCGGATGGCCGCTGCGTTGTCACCCTTGGCCGCGGCAGCCCTGGCGGCGCGCAAGGTCGCGACCGTCGGCGTCCATTGGTCGTGCAGGGCGGCAGCTTCGTGCGCCGCGGCTTCGGCACGCCCGATGGCCACACCGGCCGGACTGCCGGCCGGCACACCGATTCCGGCAGCGCGGACGGCAATCGGCGCCAGCGCCCATGCGACCGCCAACAGGACCAAGGCGCGTCGTGCGATCGCGCCTGGCCCACCACGCGGGCTCATGGCCGCGTCCCCGGGCCGGCCACCGGCAGGCCGTTGTTCATGTAGGCGAGGAAATACTCGAGGTCGCGATAGTCCGCGCTGTCCGGCCGCTCCGGCACCACGCGCACCTGCTCGTTGCAGCCGATGAAGCGGCGCACCACGGTCCCCATGCTGCCCCAGTCCGAGCGATAGATCGGGAACGCCGCGATCAGCCCTCGCGCCGGCGCCAGCACGTCGCCACGCAGGTGTTGCCCCGCGCCCTGCACGTGGCAGCTCGCGCAGGAGAAATTGAGCTGGCCGCGGCGGGAATAGAAATACGCCTTGCCGCGCTGGTATGCGGCCAGGGCGCGCGGATCGTCCGGTACCACCACCGCGATCGGCTGCCCGCGCGAGCGATCAGTGAGGTAGGCCATCAGATCCGCCATGTCGCCGGTGGTGAGCTTCAGCTTCGCCAGCCCATTGGCGACCCGGCAGCGGTTCACCGCGATTTCGAGCGTCACCACCCGGCCGGTTTTCGCATCGAAGCGCGGGTAGGCCGCCGCGATGCCGATGCCCCCGCGCGGCAGGCAGTCGGCATAGTGCCGCCCGTTCGGGAACGCCGTCGCGAACAGGTCCTTGCCGTGATCGAGCGCGAACTGATACGGCGGGAACTGCATGATCTGCTGCCACTGTGCCCGCATCCCGGCGTCCATCGCGTACGGGCCGTTGACGAAATCGGCCGGCGGCACGTGGGGAAATTTCTTCTGGAAATACGCCGTCATGGCCGCGACGTCCGCAGCGGGATTGACCTGGGCGGGATCGGCCCGGGCGGGATCGATCCGCTCCGCCGCCAGCGCGGGGCGGAGCAGCAGCGCGGCCAGCGCCAGGATCAGAAGTCGTTTCATTCCGTCGTTTCTCCCCGCGGGGACGTCCCCCGCCACCAAGCCACCGGAGCGGCGCCGTCGCCGTGCGGCGTGGTCACATGATCGCGGCGGTGCGGCTGTCCTTCATGCCCTCGTTGTCGACCCAGGAGATCGAGAGAGTGTCGCCCTTCTTGCCGCCCTTGAAGCTGAACTTGATGAACGGATCCTTCGACACCGCCGGGCCCCAGAACGCGGTCAGCACCACCGTGCCGTTATGGGCGAATTCTAGCACCTCGATGTAGTGCGGCGGGATCAGCTTGCCGTCCTTGTCCTTGATGAAGCCGCTGTCCATCGGGTGGCGGATCAGCGCCTGCACCACGGTGGTCTCGCCGTCGGCATTGGCACGCACCAGAATCGTGTTGGCCATGTTCGCCTCCCCTCAGCCGCCGCAGCCGCCGAGCGTGACCTTCACGCTCCGCGATGCGCTGTAGAGTTGCCCGCCTGCCTCCACTACCGCGAGCACCGTGGTGGTCTTGGCGAGCTTGATCCGGCTCGAGACCGCCGCCGCGGTTCCGGGCGGGATGCGATAAGCGGCGCTGATGGTGAACGGGTTATCGAGCGCCAGGATCGCGATCGCGGTCACGTCCGGCAGGTCCGTCTTCACCGCGATCGGGACCACCGCACCGTTCTCGGCAATGTCGGGCGCGTCGAGGCTGATCTTGGGCGAGACGGTCGCGGTCCGCCCGAACATCGCCTTGAGCGCGTCGGCCTCGGTCTTCTGCGCGAACGCCGCGGTCGGATACGCCTTGGGGTCGGCCAGGACGACATCGTCGGCCTGCGCCGGACCGGCGCCGAACAGGGCGGCCAGGCTGCCGGCGAGCGTGCCGGCCAACATCTGGCGCCGGCGGGGGAGGAAGTCGGCCAGGTTGTCGCTTGCGGTCTCGGTCATGGCGGGGCTCATGCGGTGGGGTTCATTCGGAGGCAGCGTCGGGCAAAAGATCATCGGGTTTCGAGGAAGTCGACGATCTGACCGATCTGTTTGCGAGTCAGGATGGCGTTGCGGCCGAACGGCGGCATGATCGTCTGCGGGTTGCGCGCGGTCTCGTCGTATATGACGGCGTAGAGTTGTTTCCGGTCCGGCACCATCGTCCGCACGTCGCGCAGCGGCGGCCCGATGTTTCCCGGCAGTTCGCCGCCGGCGATCACATGGCACGCCAGGCAGTTGCCCATGCCGCGGTCGAACGCCAGCGCGCGCCCGGCGGCCGCATCGGGCGAGAGGGCCGCATCAGGCGATCGGGCCGCCGCGGATGAAGGCCCCGACGCGGCCGGCGGTGCACCGGATACCGGCGCGTTGGATACCGGCGCGTTGGATACCGGCGCGTCGGCCGCCCGCGCAGAAGACGGCAGGCCCGCGACCGGCAGGGCTGCCAACGTGGCGGCAGCCAGTGCGACGACGATACGGCGCATCCCGAGGCGATGCATCCCGAGCGGCCTCATGGATGCTTCGCCTTCATGTCGTCGACCGGGCCGGTCGTGCGCGGCGTCAGATGATCCCCCTTCGCCGTGGATGTGATTCGCAGGCTGGCCGGATCGACGCACTTCGTCATGCATTCGGTATCATGAGTCAGCGGTCGCGGGTCCTTCCAGATGAATCCATCCCGGTTGGGCATCTTCACCGCCGGCACCGTCTGCGCGTCCGCCACGAACCCATCCGGCACGATACCGTTCAGATTGAGGATGAAGGCGGTCAGCGCATAGACCTGATCGGGTGTGAGCGAATGCGGCGCATAGAACGGCATCGCCCGGTTGATGAAGTCGAACAACGTGGTGGCATAGGGCCAGTAGCTGCCGACCGTCTCGGCCGGCGCGACGGTGGCAAGCGAGCCGACCCCGCCCGCCAGGCGCGGATAATCCGCAACCCCTTCGCCGAACGCGCCGTGACAAACCGCGCAGACGGTGCCGAACAGGTCGCTGCCCTGGCTGACGGAGCCGTGGCCGGGCGGCAGGTTGGCCCCGCTCGGCGGCACCGCGATCGACCAACCGGCGATCTCGGCCTCGGTCGGGGTCGTGCCGATTCCGTAACTTCCTGGCGCCGCGGCGTGGGCCGCCGGCACCAGCACCGCCGCACCGACGACAACGGTTGCGGCGAGGATCACGGCCAGGATCGGGGCCGACCCGCGCGCCGGCGCGCAGCGCCTAGGAGAGCTGGACATTGTTCACGCTCCCGTCCGCCAGTACCTGCCAGGTCTGGATCGAATTGTTGAGATAGACCGAGCCGGTGCCCATCACCTTGCGCAGCTCGGCGATGCCCGGCTGGACGTATCCCGTCTCGTCGGTGGCGCGCGATTGCAGCAGCACCGGCTTGCCGTCCCATCGCCACGGCAGGGTGAAGCGGGTCAGCGCCTTGGTCAGCACCGGCTCCTGCAAGGCGGCCCGGGTGTAGCTCACGCCGCCATCGGTCGACACGTCGACCTGCCGGATCTTCCCGCGCCCGCTCCAGGCCAGGCCGCGCAATTCGTAGAATCCGGCGCCGCTGGTGAGTGGCTTTTCCGGACAGGGGAAGGTGAGAACGGATTTCGCCTCGTTCACCCAGGTGAAGCCGAGCGCTTTCCCGCTCGGCAGCAGCTCGGTGTATTTGCCGGTCTCCTCGCGGGTGTACCAGGGGGTCGCGCCGACCTCGATGCGACGCAGCCATTTCACGCTCACATTGCCCTGCCAGCCGGGCACGATCAGGCGCAGCGGGAAGCCCTGCTCGGGGCGCAGCGCCTCGCCGTTCTGCCCCCAGACCACGAGGCAGTCATCGAGGCATTTCTCGATCGGCAGGCTGCGGTCCATGTGTGCGCCGTCGGCGCCCTCCACGAGGACCCACTTGCCTTCCTTCTTCACCCCGACTTCGCCGAGCAGGGTCGAAAGCGGCACACCCACCCATTCCGCGCAGCCGACCATACCGTGCGTGAACTGCAACGAGTTAAGCTGCGCCGCCGGCCACTCGG
Source organism: Pseudomonadota bacterium (assembly GCA_019352115.1). Lineage (GTDB taxonomy): Bacteria > Pseudomonadota > Alphaproteobacteria > Acetobacterales > Acetobacteraceae > JAJZVS01. The sequence continues at coordinate 3,458 of JABBNW010000074.1, read as the reverse complement.
GCCCGCCATTCGCCGCGCACTCCAGGAAATGGATCCGCGCGACGGAGGGAAACCGCTGCAACTGATCCATGCTCAGCAGCAGCGGGCGGTCCACCAGGCCGTGGATCAGCAGCCGGTGCTGGGCGGGATCGACGCTGGGGCGGCCGGAATGATAGCGCTCGTAGAAGAACCCGTTGGCGGTGAGGATGCCGGGCTGGTCCTGCAACGGCGTGAAACTGACATCCGATTGGGTGGACTGGGTCAGCCACGGCACGTAGCGGCGGATCGCGTCCTTCTCATACTGCGACGGCTGGCCGTAGGGCCGGTCCGCGACGCCGGGGCCGAGGGTGCGCGACCACATCGGATCGTCCGGCGGCGATGCCGCGCGCGCCGAGGCGGCCAGCATGGCGCCGCCGGCCACCACGCCGGTCCGCAACAGCCGACGCCGGCTCGCCATCGCCGGCGCGCCGGATCCCTCCTCCGTCCCCGCTGCTTCCTGGGTCATACGCGTTCCTTCGACTGTGCCGTTCTGTTGCGACGATGGCGGGGCGCGACGGCTCATGCGCGGTGCCATGACAGGCCGGCCCGGTCCGCCGCCGGGCCGCCTGCCGCCGCCCTTCGGTCGGCCCGCCGGCGCGCGCTGCCGACCAGCGATACGAGATCGGCCTCGTCGAGCGCGCCGGGCACCAGGATCGAACCGATGACGAGGGTCGGCACCCGGCGAATCCCGAGCGCGCGCCCGCGCGCCAGATTGGTGCTGATCCGATGCGCCACCGCATCGCCGCTCATGGTCATTTCGAGCTGCGGCCAGTCGAGCCCGAGCGCAAGCGCGTCGGCGCGGATCACGTCGAGGCTGGGTGGCCGAGCCTGGGTGAGCAGCCGCGCCCGCAGCGCGGCGTAGGCGCCCTGCGCCTGGGCCGCGAACAGCGCGGCAACGCCGAGCTGGCTGGCCGGGCCCAGGATCGGGTCGTCGATCGGAACGTAGCGAATGCCATGGTCGACCGCGAGCAGCCGCCGCAGCCGCGGCTCCATCGCCCGGCAGGGACCGCAGCGGAGGTCGTAGAAATCGACAAGGGTGAGATCGCCCTCGGGATTGCCCAGGATCGGATCGCCGGGTCGGACCAGATGCGCAGCCTCAGGGACCGCCCCCGGCGGTGCCGCGAGCACCGGGCCGGCAAGGCTGGTCGCGACAAGGGTGGCGACGAATAGGCGACGGCGCATTGGGCTGGACATTCCCTCGGGGAGCGCATTTACGCAATATTTTTCCCTTGATGGAGGGCGTCATAAAATTTGTCAACACTTTCTCCGCCCCGGCTCCGGACGTCACCCGGGCTCCGAACGACCCGCGGCGCACGACGGCCCAGCCGCCGCTATGGGTCCGGAATGCACGGGACCTGCTGCGCGCGTGACGTGCAAAACATGCCCGCGAGAGATCGCCACCCTACGCACAGACTCGCCCGCGCACAGAGCAGGCAGCCACGGAGGGCGCACGAAGAATGGCGAACCGGCGGACCGGCCGGACCCTGGCCGGTAACCCCCCGCTTGAAAGCGGGCGCCAGCCAAGCGCAGCCGCGCCGCGGGGTCGGGTGTTCACCCCGCCGCGGCGGCGATCGCCTCGCCCAGGATCTGCACGATCCGTTCCAGCACCGGCTCCGGTGTCATCAGCGGCGGCGCAAGGCACAGCGCATCGCCGCTGATCGGCGGCCCCTCGGCGCCGGCGCGCTGGCGCAGGATCAGCCCGCGCGCCATCGCCTCCCCCACCACCTTGGCCCCGAGCCCCGGCGCCGGCGTGCGGCTGGCCTGGTCGGTCACGAGTTCCACCGCCGCCAGCATCCCCAAGCCGCGCACGTCGCCCACCTGCGGCAACGCGCGCAACGTCTCCAGCCCGGCCAGCAGCTTGCGGCCCATGACCGCGGACCGCTCCACCAGCCCTTCGCGCTCGATGATGCCGATATTCGCCAGCCCCACGGCGCAGCAGGTCGGATGGCCGGAATAGGTGGCGGCGTGCATGTAGCGCTCGTCCATCGGCGCGTCCTCCAGCGCCTGGTGCACGCGCGTGCTCAGGATGATCCCGCCGAGCGGCAGGTAGCCGCTGGTCACGCCCTTGGCGAACGAAACGATATCCGGCTGCACGTTCCAGTGGCCGAGCGCGAACCAGCGGCCGGTGCGCCCGAAGCCGGTGATGACCTCGTCGGCGATCAGCAGCACGCCGTGGCGGTCGCAGATCTCGCGCAGCCGGGGGAAATAGGTCGGCGGCGGAACGATGACGCCGCCGGCGCCGATCACCGGTTCGGCGATCACCGCGGCGACCGTGTCGGCGCCCTCGGCCTCGATCATGGCTTCAACGGCGTCCGCCGCCTCGATGCCGCAATCGCCGTTGCCGGGCCAGCGGTACGGGTAGGGGGGCGGGACCTGGACGAAATTGGGCACCAGCGGGCCGAACATCTTCTGATAGCCGGGCAGGCTGGTGGCACTCATCGCCGCCATCGTCACGCCGTGGTAGCCGTAGCGGCGGGAGATGATCTTCACCTTGCCGGGCTTGCCCTGGCGCTTCCAGAAATAGCGCGCGGTCTTGAACGCGCTTTCGTTCGATTCCGCCCCGCCGGTGGTGAAATAGACCGCGGCGGAATCGGGATAGGCGCGCGAAACGATCGCGTCGGCCAGCCGGATCGCCGGCTCGTTGGAAAATCCCGCGTAGGCGGAGGCGTAGGCGAGCGTTTCCATCTGCTGCGCCGCCGCTTGCGCAAGTTCGCGGCGCCCATGGCCGACGTTCACGTTCCACAGCGCCGACAGCCCGTCGATATAGGTCTTGCCGTCGGCGGTGTGCAGCATCGCACCCTCGCCGCGAGTGAAGATGCGCGCGTTCGCGTGCTCCTTCGGATGGTGCAGCGGGTGGACCAGGCGGCGGCGATCGACGTCGCGCAGCAGGTCGAGGGAGGGGGTCTGCTCGTCCATGGGCTGGTCTCCGGCATCGGGGCGCGCGCACAGGGGCCTGTCGCGGGCGCGGCGCACGCCAATCAGGCGCGAAAACCGCAGCGCTGGCAAGCTGGACGTTGCACCGCACCCAAACCGGCGCCCAGCCGGCTTGGCGCGCGGACCCCGGGGTCGCGACGCGCCGGTGGTCGGCGATGCGGTGCTGCCTCTGACGCCCATCCGCAGCCATGACCAGTACGACACCACGATCTACGGGCTGGACGACCGCTATCGCGGCGTGTTCGGCCGGCGCGATAGCGTGTTCACGCGTGGGCAGGACCTGGCGACGCGCGGCCTCGCGCACGGGGATGTCGTCGATGTCGAAACGGCGCTGCCGGGCGGATCGCCGCGGCGGCTCGCGGGGCTGACGGCGGTTGCGTACGATATCGCCCGTGGTTCGGCGGCGGCCTACTACCCGGAGGCGAACGCGCTGGTGCCGCTCGACTACAAGGATCCGCAGAGCGGCACGCCGTCCTACAAATCCGTGCCGGTGATCATCAGCCGCG
>JABBNW010000073.1 GCA_019352115.1 Pseudomonadota bacterium | reverse complement strand
GTTCTCGCTTCGTCGGCTTATGCTACAAGGGTGGGCCGTTCGTTAGTTCTGGCCGCATTGCGGCGCCTGCGGTGGCTATTCGGGAGAGGTGAACGCCCGGCTGCTGGCGGCGCTCCTGAACGATCCCGAGGTGCGGGCGGGGCTGGCGCCAAATGGCGTCGAGATCCCCGCGGACACGCTTTTCATGGCGGCACTTCACGACACAACAACGGATCGGGTGACCCTCTACGACGGCGATCATCCCTCCGACCCTCATAAGGACGATATCCGCCAAGCCAAGGCCTGGTTCGCGGCGGCGGGTAAGCTCGCCCGGGGCGAGCGCGCCCTCCGGCTGCCGCGCACCGCGCACGAAAACGCGGTCCCTGGACGGAGCCGGAACTGGGCCGAGACAAGACCCGAGTGGGCGCTCGCCGGTTGCAAGGCGTTCATCGCCGCCCCCCGGACGCGGACGGTCGGTAAGAGCCTGGAGGGACGCGCATTCCTGCACGACTACGATTGGAAGCAGGACAAGAGCTTCAGCGTTCTGGAGCTGATCCTGACCGCGCCTGTCGTCGTCGCGAGCTGGATCAGTCTTCAGTATTATGGGTCGACGGTGGCGCCCGGGGTCTTCGGTGGTGGCAACAAACTCCTGCACAACGTCGTAGGGGGCATCGGCGTCGTAGAGGGCAACGGCGGTCTGTTGCGGGCCGGGCTGCCCTGGCAGTCGATCCATGACGGCGAGAAGTTCGCCCACGAACCATTACGCCTGTCGGTCTACATCGAGGCGCCGCGCCAGGCGATGAGCGATGTCTTGCGTCGCCACGACAATGTCCGCGCCCTATTCGACAACAGATGGCTGCACCTTTTCGCGCTCGACGACAAGGGCCGCATGGCCTGGCGCTACGAGCGCAATATCGAATGGTCCGCCATGCTGACGCACGACAAAGCCAATGCGCCCCCGCTGTTGATGGCCACGGCGTGAGCGCCACGCGATCGGCCGCCCAACACGTTTCTGCTAGTGTCCTGGTTCGCAAATACCGACCGGTTACGCCAATGGGAAAACCGCATCGTGGTAGGCCGCGCGGCGGCCTTGGCCAGCGTTACTAGCCCTGCGCGGCGCCCACCCGTGCGTATTTGGTCCAGATGGTTATTGGTGGGCAATTGAGAGTCAGGACACTAGTGTCCTGACTCTCAATTACCGGCTCTGGTGCAAAATGCGGCTCTGGTGCAAATGGAGTGGCGAGCCAAAGGTCGTGGCTGCGAGGTCTGCGATGTTGTCGCTTTATCGGGCTGCCAGGACTGCATCCCAGACAGCAGGCGCACGTCGATCCCGAAGACGCAGCCGACCGAGGTTGAACTGCCCCTTGCGGATCCGTCGCAGCAATTCGATTCCGGCTATGGTGAGCGCGGCGGTCTTGAACCGCTTGAACCCGAGCATCGGACCGATCCGCGACTTCACGCGGCGATGGTCCTGCTCGATGAGGTTATTCAAGTACTTCGACGATCGCAGCTTCGTCTCAGCAGCCAGTTCGCCGTCAGCCTTCATCTCGCGCACGGCGCGGTGCGATGCGGCATAGCCGTCCAACGTGACCGTCCGTGGACCCGATCCCTGACCCTTGATCGCCTTGCGGAAGAACGCCTTCGCCGCGGCAACGTCACGCTTTCGGCTGAGACGGAAGTCAACGGTGTTTCCGGCACGATCGACAGCCCGGTAGAGATAGACCCATTCACCCCGGACCTTCACGTAAGTCTCGTCCACTCGCCACGACGCTCCGGCCGGCTGCGCGAAGCGGTTCCAGCGGCGCTCGAACTCGGGCGCATAATGGTGAACCCAACGCATGATCGTGGTGTGGGCCAGCGACAGACCACGTTCCCCCATCATCTCGACCAGATCCCTGAAGCTGAGCTTGAAGCGTAGATACCACCGAACACACAGGACAATGATCTCGCGGTCGAAGTGCCGCCCTTCAAACAGCTCACCCAAACCCAGGAACCTGGCCATCGCGCCGCCCTCAAAGCTATCGGTTGGCCCGGCACGATACCCGAGCCGCCATTTTGCACCAGAGCCGCAGCGACTGGCGGCTGCACGCACGCTATGAGCCGGCGCGGGGCTGCTTCACGGTGTCAACGGCGGATGAAAGGATGCCCTGACGGCATGGACGACCAGCTTTCAGAAGGCATTCGAGGCGCCCCGCGCGGTATCGTGCATACTGCCAAACCCGTAGGCGGCGAGATTGTCAGCTTTCAGGGTAGTCCCGACCTGCGTTGCCGCATCGCGCACTGCCTCCGCCACCAGTGCCTTGTCGAGGATCGCATAGCGCGCGGTGCCGAAGACCATCACGAACCCGCTCGGATGGTTCGGTTGCGCCCCCGCGATCGATGCCGCAACCCCGACATTCCCCTCATCCAACTCGCCAACGGAGACCGCTGTGCCGGCGCGTTGAAATGCGACCATCGCGGCACGGAACGATTTCCAATCCTCGCCCAACCCGCATGCGGCGACCTCCGCCTTGTGCGCCTGGAACAGGCGGCGTTGCCGGGGCGGTGACAGGTTGGCTAGTAGCACTTTCGACCCGGCTCCGCGAAAAAGCGGCATCACGTGGCCGCGCCCGTAGCTGACTTGCAGGGCATCGGTGCCGCGCTCGTGGTGACTCACAACTACGCGGTCGTCGAAGAAATAGATCAGCAGCACATCGCAATGGAACCGGTCGCGCAGCGCCTCCATCGCCGGCCGCGCGGAAGCCAGGACCGGGTCGCACTGCCGGATCGCCAAGTCTAGCTCGATGATGCGCGGTCCCAAGGTGAAGCCGGCCGGCATGCGCGACAGCAGGCCCGCTGCGCACAGCTCGCGGATGTAGCGATAGGTCGTCCCCCGGCTGTAGTTGAGCCGGCCAGCGATCTCGTCCGCGCCGCAGACCAGATTGGCGGGCGAGAAGACGTCGAGCACGGTCAGCATGCGCTTCAGGCTGGACACGTCGCTCTCCAGCATCGAGGCGTGATCATCCGGGCCGGCTGCGGCCGGTCGCAGGACGCAAGTTCTGCCGCCGGTCGCCGTATCGCCGCCGGCTTCATGGGTCGCAGGGTCCGTCCGGCATCTCGTCCGCGCGATGTTGCCCGACCACGTCCTCCCACCAACCGCACGCCCCATCCATGACCGTGTGGTTCCCCGCCATCACCTGCACGGGCACGCGCAAGCCCGAAGCCGCAGCCTGCATCCGCAGCGCGCGTGCCGCCTCCCGGTCGTGCGGCGGCAGCCAGTCGCGCTCGTGGCCCCACAGGCTTGGCCCTTCCGCCAGTTCCCGGGAGTTCCATACCGCCGGGTCGATGCTGCGCCCGCCCCATCCGTACTCGATCAGAAATCGCGAGGGTGAGCGCGCATAGAACGATATCATGTAGTCGTTGCTGTGTCGTCCGAGAGTGACGCCGACGCGCCCCTCCTGCTGCTGCGCGATATCATAGCCCTGTCCGATATCGTCCAGATCCAGAAGTTCGACCATAAGGTGATGCAAGTCGTTGCGGCCCGTCTCGATCAGGGCCAGGCTGTGATGCCGCGGGTTGAGATGGAAGAAATATGCTTTGAACGGCCGAAGCAGGTAGTCCGACAGGCGAAACCCCAGGATTCCCTGGTAGAAGTGCGCTGCTTCCGTCGCATCCGCGACCATAAGTACCGCGTGACCAAGCCCCAGGGGCCCGGTGCGGAACCCGGAAATCGCGCGGCCGGGGCGGAATGCCTCCGCGGCGCTGCGGGCGCCGTGAAACACCTCAAGCAGGTTGTCCGACGGGTCGGTGAAGCTGATCATCTCCCGCACCAGTCGCCGGTCAGCGAGAGCGGCCGGCGCCCGCGTCACCGCGCGGCCTGCGGTCTCTACGGCCGTGGCGACACGTTCCAGCGCATCATGGTCGGCGACCTCCCAACCGAAATAGCGATGCCCGTCGGGGGCGTCCCGATCGACAATCAGGCGCTGGCGTCGATCGTCCATCCGCAGGGCAAGGCTCGACCGCGCCCGCTCCGCCACCTGCATGCCGAGCAGGTTCGTGCCGAACGTTTCCCACGCGTCAAGGTCACGCGCCCCGATACCAACATAGCCGAGCGACCTCAGTTCCATAGTGACCCCGCTGATTTCCGGCCGCTGAATGCCTCGAGGCGACCGGAAAGTCAACCAAAATACCGTAATATGGAAATTCGCCACATAATCCGATTGACAGGGGCGATCTGGGCGATAATTATCCCACAATGAAAGAAAGGAGGAAGCGATGATCCAGTCCGGTATCGCGCAAACAAGGCCATTTTCCTGCACTGGGATGGCGCGCGATTCCCGTGGACGCCCGCGGTGAGTGTCGTGCGCGGCGCGCGGATCCGGGCCTGCGCGGCCGATACCCTGCAAGATGGTGACGTCCGCCGGATCGATTTGCCGGACCGGTCCCCGATCGCGTTATTCCGCCTGGGCGAGCAGTTCTTCGCGACCGACGACACCTGCACGCATGGCGCGGCGTCCCTGGCGGACGGCTTCGTCGAGGACGGGGAGGTGGAGTGCCCGTATCACGGCGGACGTTTCGATATCCGTACTGGTGCGGCAACCCTGCATCCCTGCACTGCGCCGTTGCGCACCTACCCGGCTGGCGTCGAATTGGGGGAGGTCGTGATCGACCTGACGCACGCGGTGGCCGACGAGGGAAGGAATGACGAGGTATGACCGATCTTCGCGCGCTCGTCCGGCCGACCGGGGTACACGGCGCACTCTATAACGATCCGGCCGTTTTCGATGCCGAGATGCAGCACATCTTCGGGCAGGGCTGGGTCTATGTCGGCCATACTTCGGAAATCCCCGAACGCGGCGACTACGTGCGGCGCACGCTCGGGACCGAGCCGGTCATCGTGGTGCGGGCTGCCGACGGGGTGAACGTGCTGGCCAATCGCTGCACCCATCGCGGCAACCTGCTGTGCCAGGCCGAACGCGGCCGGCGGCGCGCCTTCGCCTGCCCGTATCACGGCTGGGTATTTGATGCGGGCGGCGCGCTGGTGGACGTGCCGTTTCCGGCCGGTGCCGAGGCCGACCGCGCGGGGCTGCATCTGCGACGGGCGACGGTGGAAATCTATCGCGGCTTCATCTTCGCCAGCTTTGCGGCGCGACCCTGTCGCCTCGCCGAGCATCTGGGCCATGCCCGTCAGGCCCTGGATCGCGCTTCCGACCTGTCGCCGTCCGGGGAAGTGCAGATTGGACGCACATGGATCAAGCATCTGTTTCAGGCGAACTGGAAGATGCTGTCCGAGAACGAAGCCGATGGCTATCACGTCAACTTCGTGCACGACAGCTTCGCCCGAAGCGTGAAGGTCCAGGGCAAGTACAGCGACGTGTTGCAGGGCGACGAGGCGGGGTTCACCGCCGTCACCCGCGCCCTGGGCAACGGCCATACGGAACTGGATTACGGTCCCACCTATCGGCGTCCGCTGGCCTGGCTGGCCGTGGGGCCGGACCGCTATCCCGACTACACCGCCGCGATGGAGGGGGCCTATGGGGTCGTGCGCGCGACCGAGATCATGCGCGCCGGGCCGCCGCATACGTTCATTTTCCCAAATCTGTTCCTGGCCGAGACCTGCTTGGTGATGATCCAGCCGCTGGCAGTGGGACAGACGGTCAACTGGCATACGCCGCTACTGCTACGCGACGCGCCGGTGGAGCTGAACCGGCGCATCCTGCGCCAGGGCGAGGTGGCGCTCGGCCCGTCCGCCTTCCTGACCGCGGACGATGCCGTGATCGCCGAGCGGCAATGGCGGGCGCTGCTCGGTTCGCCCGGCTGGCTGGATCTGACGCGCGGCGCGCAGCGCGAGCAGCAGCGGGAGGACGGCGTCGTGGTCTCGCACTACACCGACGAGACGCCGAATCGCGGCTTCTGGCGGCACTATCTGGACGTGATGGAGCAACCGCCGGTCGCGGTGCGGTCCGCAGGAGCACCCTCATGCAGCCCCTGACCGACGCGGAATACCGGGCGTTGCAGGATTTCGTGTTCCTGGAAGCGAAATATGCCGACGAATCCCGCTACGACGCGTGGGAGGCGCTGCTGACGGACGACATGCAGTATCACGTGCCCGCCGGCGACGGGGACGACCCGTCGGAGCTGGCGCCCTCGATCATCAACGACAACCGCTCCCGCCTGGCGACCCGGCTGCGCCAACTTCGCACCGGCACGCGGCACAGCCAGTCCCCGCCATCGGTGATGCGGCGGCTGATCAGCAACCTGACCGCGGCCCGGGTCGCGGCGGACGAATACGAGGTGGAGGCGAATTTCGCCGTATTCGAATACCAGATGCAATCCGTATCCCAGGTGATCGTCTGGCCCGGCCAGGTGCGCTATCGCATCCGGCGGACCGCGGACGGCCTGCGGATATGCGCCAAGACGGTGCTGCTGATCCACCGCACCGGTCCGCTACCTACCTTGTCGTTCCTGATCTGAGGGGTGGTGAGAGTGGCCATCCGGATTTCGCCGCGACCCGGATACGCACTGGCGGCAATCGTCGGGCTTGGGTTCAGCGCGATCTCACGCAAGCCGATCGGGTCGGCGCGCGCGCTGGCGGCAACCGCAGTGCGCGCGGCGATCGATGACGCCGGATTGCGTCTTGGCGACATGGACGGGCTGCTGCTGAACCCAAGTTCCCTGGCGGCCGAGGATGCGCTGCCGCTCAAGCTGCAGGAGGATATCGGGCTGCGCGATCTGCATCTGCTGGCGATCATCGACGCGAAAGGCTCCGCGGTGGTGCAGATGGTGCAACAGGCGACGATGGCGATCGGCGCCGGGCTGGCGCAGTGCGTAGCCTGCGTGTTTGCCGACACGCCCGTGGTTCCACAGCGCGGCGCGGGCGACACGTTCGCCATCACCTCGCCGATCACCGGCATCGCCGGGTGGGAGCGGCAGTATGGGTTGTTCGGCGCCACCGGCGCCTATGCGCTGGCGGCGCGGCGGCACATGGCGCTGCATGGATGGAGCGGGGACGATCTGGGCGCCTACGTGCTGGCCTGCCGGCGCTGGGCGGCGCTGCATCCAGCGGCGGCTTTGCGCGCGCCGCTGACCATGGAGCAGTATCGGGCTGCGCCGTGGGTCGTCGAACCGTTCCGCCTGCTGGACTGCGCGTATCCGATGAACGGGGCCGCGGCGGTTGTTGTGACCGATGCCGCGCGGGCGGCGGATGCGCAGCCGAAGCCTGTCTATGTGCATGGCATGGGCCAAGGGCATCCGGGTGGACATCCGTGTCGCCCGGTGGCCGGCGACGGGGCGGACCCGGGAAGCGGCGGGGCGCTGGCGGCGGAGGGGGCTTATCGCATGGCCGGGATCGGACCGGCGGACGTGACACTGTGCGAGCTGTATGATTCGTTCTCGTTCACCGCGCTGCTGGCGCTGGAGGAATACGGGTTCTGTGGGCCCGGTGAGGCCGCCCGGTTCGTCGCCGATGGGCACACCGCCCCCGGCGGACGCCTGCCGCTGAACACCGGCGGCGGCCATCTGGCCGGGGGCTACCTGCAAGGGATGACACCGCTCGCCGAGGCCGTGGTGCAAGGCCGCGGTGCCGGCGGCGCGCGCCAAGTGCCGCAGCCGGACGCCATCCTGGTGAACGGCTCCGGCGGATGGCTGGAGCATCACGCCGCGCTGGTGCTCAGCCCACATCGCGGACTGAACTGACGATGCAGGACGAGATCGTTAGCGACATCGAAGCGTTCGAGGCGACCTTCCAGCGCCTGATCGAAGCGCGCGACCTGCGCGTCGCCTGCTGGGCGGGCAGCCGGACGGTGCTCGGCTACGGCACGCGCGCGCCCTCGGCGGAGGGCGAGCGGCAGGTGGCATGGGTCGCCGCGAGCGGGGCGGCGACCCTGCATTCCTTTTGCATCTACCACCGCGCGTACCACGCCGATTTCCCGCCGCCGTACAACGTCGCCCTGGTCGCGCTTGCGGAGGGACCGCATCTGGTCAGCACCGTGATCGCCGCCCCGGTGGAACTGCGCGTCGGCATGGCGCTGACGGCGGCGTTCGAACCGTCCGGGCGCCTGGTGTTCCATCCACGCAACGCAGGAGCGGTGCAATGACGACTGTCGCGGCTGCCGGCGCGCTTGCCGGCATCAAGGTCGTCGATCTCGCCCGCGTTCTGGCGGGCCCGTATGCCACGATGATCCTCGCCGACCACGGCGCCGAGGTCATCAAGGTCGAACCGCCGCAGGGCGACGAGACGCGCGACTGGGGACCGCCATTCGAGACCCAAGGGGGGCAGCGCGGCGACGCCAGCTACTTTCTCGGCGTCAACCGCAACAAGCGCACCGTTGCGCTGGACGTCTCGGCCCAGGCCGGACGCGAGGTGCTGCTGCGCATGTTGGGAGAGGCCGATGTGCTGGTGGAGAATTTCAAAACCGGCACGCTTGAGAAGTGGGGACTGGGCTATGCCGAGGTGCTGGAACCGCGATTTCCCCGCCTCGTGCATTGCCGTATCTCCGGTTTCGGCGCGGACGGGCCGCTCGGAGGGATGGCCGGGTACGACGCCGTCGTCCAGGCGATGACGGGGCTGATGAGCGTGAACGGGGATGCCAGCACCGGACCGCTGCGGCTGGGCACGCCGGTCGTGGATCTGGCGACCGGCCTCTATTCGGTTATCGCCATTCTGATGGCGTTGCAGGAGCGGCACCGTTCGGGTCGCGGCCAGTCGCTGGATATGACGTTGCACGATTGCGGCATGGCGATGCTGCATCCACAAGGCGCGAACTGGCTGCTGGGCGGCAAGCGGCCAGCACCGACCGGCAACGCACATTCCAACCTGGCGCCGTGCGACAAGTATCAGACCCGAACCGGCGAGATCTTCATGGCGGTCGGCAACGACGGCCAGTTCCGCAAACTCGCGGCTGGGCTCGGTCGGCCGGAGCTGGCGGCGGATGCGCGCTTCGCGACCAACAGCGAACGGGTTCGCAATGCCGAGGCATTGCGGGCCGAGCTGCAGGCGACGTTTGCGGATCTGGACGGAACCGCGATCGCCGCGCGTCTGCTGGGGCTTGGGGTTCCGGTCGGACCGGTGCTGCCGGTCGATCAGGCGACCACCACGCCACATGCCGCTTGGCGTGGGACGATACTGGAGCAAGACGGGTATCGCGGCATTAGCACGCCGATCCGCCTGTCCCGTACCCCGGGGTGCCTGCGGCGACGGCCGCCACGCTTCGGCGAACACAGCGACGAGATCCTGCGCGAGCACGGCTACAGCAGGGCGGAGATCGCGGTATTGCGACGGGACGGCATCACACCGCCGACCCGGAAGTAATGTAAACGAAACGGAACGAAGGAGGAAATGCAATGCAGCCTGCGATGAAAATACTGGTCGCTGCCCTGGTGGCACTTGCGGCCATACCGGCGATGACCATGGCCCCGACACCGGCCAACGCGGCCGGCAAGAGCGGCGATTTCGTCTTCGGCCTGATCACGCCGTTGACCGGCGCGGCGTCGGAGAACGGCCAATCCTATGCCCGCGGCGCCGCCGCTGGCGTCGTGCTCTTGAACCAGACCCACGGCGTGGACGGCCATAAGGTCCGGCTTGCGGTGTGCGACAGCCAGAGCCTGGAACAGCAGGCCGTGATCTGTGCGAAGAGGCTGGTCTATCAGGATCATGCACGGGTTCTGATCGGCACCGGGTCCACACCGCAGACCATTGCCGTGGTTCCCGCCGCGACCGCGGCCCAGGTGCCGCTATTCGCTATGTGCGGTGGCGGCGGACCTTACGCTGCGGGGAAACCATGGGGGTTCAAAGGGCTGGCCGGCAATCCCGATCAGATCCCGCCGGCGTTCCTGTTGGCGAAGCGGCGTGGCTGGACCCGGGTGGCGATTATCCATGATACGGGTGCCTATGGGCGCGACGTGCAGAAGACGATGCAGCGTCTTGCCGCCGCGAACGGGCTGACGATCGTCGCCGACGAAGGCTACGGCGAGACTCAGACCGATATGACCCCGCAGGTCCTGCACATCCGTGCGGCAAAGCCGGACGTCGTGATGAACTACGCCCCGACGGTTCCGGCGGGCGTGTCGATCGGTCGGAAGCTGGTGCAGCTGGGTGTCACCGTGCCCGACATCGTCGGCATCAACCTGCAGAACGACCAGTTCGTGCATCTGGCGGGCAGCGCGCTCACGCACACGATCTTTGTCGGGCCGCGCGCACTGTTGGAGCACAGCTCGGCGGCGCCGACCACCAATGTCCAGCGTCTGCTTGCGATCTATCTCCACATGTACAAGAGGCCGATGCCGGATATCCTGACCGCCGGCCCGGTGGATTCCATGCTGGTCGTGCAGGCCGCCGCCGCGCATCTCGGCGCGTCCCTGAGCAACCCGCAAGCGTTGCGCGCCGCGCTGGATAAGGTCTCGGACGTGCCGGGGATCCAGGGGACCTGGACGTTCACCGCGACCAATCACGGGCCGCTGCTGGGCGCCGGGATCACGACGATGGTGTACCGGGACGGGGCCTGGCATGGGGTTTGAGAGCTTCGCTCAGCTCTGCTTCTCCGGCCTCGCCAACGGCGCGCTCTACGCGTTCATCGCGTTGGGGTTCAGTCTGGTCAACCGGAGCACCGGCATCATCAACTTCGCCCAGGGCGATCTGACGATGCTGGGCGGCTTGCTGAGCGCGGTGCTGGTCGCCGCCGGACTGCCGCTATGGGCGGCGGTGCCGGTGGCGGTCGCGTTGTGCGGTTGCGTCAGCGGCCTGTTCTACCAGTTTGCGATCCGTCCTGCACGTCGGGCCGGGATGTCCCAGCTCACGATCATGACGATCGGCCTGTCGATCCTAATCCGCGGTGCCGTCGTGACCATCTGGGGATCGGATCCGCGTGCGCTGCCTTCGTTCTCCGGCGACGCGCCGCTGCGGCTGGGCCGGGTGAGCATGTTGCCGCAGGAACTGTGGTTGATCGGCGCGCTGCTGGTGGCGGTGGCGGGAACCTGGCTGTTCTTCCATCGCACCATGATCGGGCTTGCGCTGCGCGCCAGTGCCGCCAACCCCCTCGGCGCCGCCTATACCGGGATAGATCCCGCGCGCCTCGGTCTGGTGGCGTTCGTGCTGGCCGGGTTGCTTGGCGGGCTTGGTGGGGCGATCTGGACGCCGATCTATTTCGCCCAGGTGGATGTGGGCCTTGGGCTCGGGCTGAAGGGGTTCACCGCCGCCGTGATCGGCGGGATCGCGACCACTTGGGGGCCGCTCGCGGGCGGCGTCGCGCTGGCGCTGATGGAGGCGCTGGTCGCCCTCTACGTGTCTCCGTCCTGGCAGGATGCGATTCTGTATGGTCTGATGCTGCTGGTCCTGTTCCTGCGCCCGCAGGGCCTGCTGGGGAAGCGGACGAGTGCGGGCGCTGACCAGAAGGCCGTCAGCGTCTCCGCCACCCTGCGCCGCACGACCCTGGGCTGGCGCGACGTCGGCGCGCTGCTGCTGGCGACCGTGGCGCTGATGCTCGCCGCTACGCGGCTCGGGGATACCGTTCAGACCAGCCTTATTCTGGCGGGCATCCTGGCGATCGTGGTGCTCGGTCTGATGCTGGTCACCGGGTATGGCGGTCAGCTTGCGCTGGGACAAGGCGCGTTCATGATGATCGGCGCCTATGCCAGCGGCTACCTGACGGTGCGGCTTGGGTGGCCGCCGGCGGCGGCACTGGTGTGCGGCATGATGCTGGCGGCCACGACCGCGCTGGCCCTGGGCCGCATGATCTTCCGCCTGCAAGGCTATTACCTGTCGATGGCAAGCCTGGGCGTGCTGATGATCGTCCTGACCGTCGCGCGGCAGTGGACGGCGGTCACCGGTGGCGCCAATGGCCTGATCGGCATTCCACCATTTTCCCTCGGTGGCTTCGTGTTCGCGAGCGACCGGGCCACGTGCGAGTTGGTGATCGCCGCCGCCGGGCTTGCCGGCTTCCTGATGCTGTCGCTGGCACGCTCGCGTTTCGGTCGCGCGCTGTTGGCGGTGCGCTCCAGCGAGGCGGCGGCGCGCGCCTGCGGCGTGGATGTCGTGTGGCTCAAGGCCCAAGCGTTCGCGGCCAGCGCAGCACTCGCCAGCTTGGCCGGTAGTCTCTACGTCCATTACGTGGGCATCGCCAACCCATCGCCGTTCGGCATCGAAGCAACGATCGCCCAGGTGACTGCCCTGACGGTCGGCGGCTACCTGCTGGTGTCGGGTGCTTACGCCGGTTCGATCGCCATCATCGCGCTGCCGCTGCTGATTTCGTGGATCAGCGGCAGCGCCGTCACGCAATCCTTTGCCGGCTTGCAGAATCTGGTCTTCGGCGGGTTGCTGATCGGGCTGATCCTGCTGCAGACAGCGGGCGAACTGCGCCCGCTGCGCGCCTGGTCGCTGCGACCGATGGCGCGGCTGGGGCTGCGCCTGGGGTGGGGGCGATGGCCGACATAAACGCGCCGGCTCCTCCGCTGCTGGTCATCGAGGCGTTGCAGGTGCGGTTTGGCGGGCTTCAGGCCGTGCAGGCGCTGGATTTCAGCATCGGGGCAGGGGAGTTGGTCGGCCTGGTCGGGCCGAACGGCGCCGGCAAGACGACCACCTTCAACGCCATCAGCGGCCTGCATCCGCCGACGGCCGGGTGGGTGGCGTTGCGCGGCCGCGATATCACCGGCCTGCCGCCGGAGCAGGTCAGCCGCGCCGGGGTCACCCGCACGTTCCAGAACGTGCGGCTGTTCGCGGAACTCTCGGTGCTGGAGAACGTCATGATGGGGGCGTTCTGCCGCGGACGTTGCGGCCTGCTCGCCGCGATGCTGCGGGTCGGTCGGCATCGCCGCACGGAACGGCGGGCGCGGGATGTGGCGCTACACTGGATCGAGCGGTTGGGCCTTGGGCAGTATGCGGCGCAGCCTGCGGTGACCTTGCCGCTCGGCTTGCAGCGCGTCGCCGAGGTGGCCCGCGCGCTCGCCGGCGAGCCCTGCCTCGTGTTGCTCGACGAACCGGCGGCGGGGCTGAACACAGGCGAGAAGGCGCGGCTGACCGAGCTTCTCCGGGTGGTGGTGGCGGACAGCGGGTGCGCGCTGCTGCTGGTGGAGCACGACATGCCGCTGGTGATGGGGCTGGCCGAGCGCGTCATCGTGATGGATTTTGGCCGCAAGCTGGCCGAGGGAACGCCGTCGGAGATTGCCTGCAACCCCGACGTGATCCGGGTCTATCTTGGAGCGTGACGTGACACCGCTGCTGACCGTCCGCACGTTGCATGCCGGGTATGGCAAGATCACCGTGCTGCACGGGGTGGATCTGGACGTGAAAGCGGGCGAGTTCGTTGCCATCTTGGGTGCGAACGGCGCCGGCAAAAGCACCTTGCTGAAGGCGATCCTGGGCATGATGCCGGGCGCGAGCGGGCAGGTCAGCTTTGCCGGCCGCGACCTGGCCGGCCTCGCGACGCCGCGGCGCGTCCGCCTCGGCATTGGGGCCATCCCCGAAGGCCGGCAGTTGTTCGGCGAGATGACCGTGCTCGAGAACCTGGCCCTGGGGCTTTATGTGCGGCGCAGCTTTGGACCGCCGCCGCGGGCCGGCGCCATGGCGCATGTCTTCGAGCTGCTGCCGCGGCTGGCGGAGCGGAAGCACCAGACCGCGGCAAGCCTGTCAGGTGGGGAGGCGCAGATGCTGGCGATCGGTCGCGCGCTGATCGCCCGGCCGCGGTTGCTGTTGTGCGACGAGCCCTCATTGGGGCTGGCGCCGCTGCGGGTCGCGGAAATGTTCCAGACCCTCGATCGCCTGCGGCGGTCCGGCGTGACCGTGGTGCTGGCCGATCAGAACGCCAAGGCCGCGCTGCGGCTGGCGGATCGGGCCTATGTCATGGAGACTGGCCGGATCGTTGCGGCGGGCACGGCTGGCGCTCTGGCTGATGATCCACGGCTGCGCGAGTCATATCTGGGAGGATGATGGCGCCAGCAGATCCGTCGATGCCACACAACGCGCCAAGACATACGTATTCATCGCGCAACACTCGTGAGCTTGGCGCGATTCTGCAGCGGCCTGACCTCGACTTTGTGCGATTCTGGCTGTGAGACAGAGCGTCTGGAAGACTCGGTTTAGCAAGTCGGCGGGAATTTCGCGGGTGTACGCGCCGGAGACAAAATCCCTCACGGAGTCGGCCGGGTACTCCGGCTGTGCCGGTGTAAAAGTCCATCGGTGTGAATCTCTTTGCGTTGAGCGCAGAGGGTTGGGGACAAAGCTCTTGGAACTGTATGATCGGGTTCGCTATGCGGTGCGGATCGAGGGGATCAGCCGTCGTGAGGCGGCGCGGCGTTTTGGGATTGACTCGGATGGTTGCGAAGACGCGGGCAGCCGGATGGCATCGACAACCTGTACCTCCCGCGACTGGCAGTGATCGTCCTGTTGCTTCTGTCATACATTGTCTTGGGCACGGTGTTCGAAGAGCTGTCGGCCATCCTGATCACGCTTCCGTTCGTCCTGCCGATCGTGTTGCATGCGGGCTATAGCCCCATTTGGTGGGGAATCATGTGCGTTATCGAAGCGGAGCTGGCGCTAATCCATCCGCCGTTCGGCGTTATCGTCTTCCTGCTGCATGGCTTGGCCCCCGATATTCCCATGCGCACCATCTATCGAGGCGTGATACCCTTTGTCATTGCCGATCTGGCCGTGCTGGCGCTGCTGACTGCTTTTCCGGGTATTGTACTGTGGCTGCCTAAGGTCATGGGCATGGGGTGAAGTTGCCCTTCCGAATTTCTGGTTCTCCGCTGTTTTGCGCGGATAGCGCCTGCCCGTCCGCGTCACGAGTGCTGCGCGGGCCCAGTATCTCGGAATAGTCCGTCGCTATTTTTCGCCCCGTCCCGGCGCACTGCCCATCCGGCGGCGGCGCAAAAGCTGATCGGGGCTCACGCACTGGCGGTCGAGGAGATCGCAACCGGCGCGCAATCCTGGTTCACCCACTCAAGCCATACCCGGAGCTCGCCCAATACGGCTTCCGATGGATCAAGGTCCATCGCTACTGGTTCGGCTACCTTTCTGCGCCAGACCCAATCCTCACGAACATCCTGGACGAGGTCGCCGACATCCCAACCCATGTCTCGGCGGATCGGGCTCCGACAGACGTTGCGTAATATGGTCCGGACTCGCTGTCGCGCGCCGGCGAACGGTCGTTGACGGCCGCTTGATCGACCTCTGGTACCCCGCCGCGATGCCTCGGCAGATCGGTCGGAAACCAACCCCATTTGCCTCGCGAAGTCAGTGAAACGGCAATGGACTCGACGGCTGCACCACCGGCAACCTCTCTCCTCGAGCAGCGTCGGCGGCCAGGAATCCGGCCAACCCGGCCCTCAGCCCCCGACCTGTCCCGCTTCGATCGCCTTGGCGACACCCTGCTGGACCAGCCGCCAAGTCCGCCACAGGCTTTCGGCATCGGGCAGCGCCCGGTGTTGAACCCGCGGCCGCAGGGCTTCGGCCTCCTCCGCCCGCGCGACGATCTCGCGAACAAGGTTTCGCACGCGCTCCTGCGCGTCGCGATACGCCGGCGCGTCGGGGGCCGGCAAAGCTTGGCGCAGTGGCTCGCAGACGTGGCCGTAGAGCCGGGCGATGTGGAGAACGGGAAGCGGCGTCGTGATCCCTGCCACGCCCAGCAGACGGTGCAGCCAGCGGCCGTCAAACTGGGGACTGTCCGAGAAAACGAGCGCCCCATCGGCGGCCAGGACTTTCACCGCCCGCCGCGCGACATGCACATGGGGAGTTCCGTGCCGGATCAACTCCTGCCGCCCGATCCCGTGCAGCATCTCGGCCTCGCCGCTCCAGTCGGTCCAGTCCGGCGCCGGACGGATCAGATAGCGTTCCCCCTGGCCGGACTGATCGACCCAGGCGACCTCGATCGGGAATGACACCTCTGCCAACGATGAGGCCTCGAAATCGAGGAAGAAGACCTTCATCCCAGCATTGTAGCGCGGCAATCAGGATGAGAAGCGCGACAATCAGGGTGACAAAGTGTGGTCGCGGCTTGGGAACGTTAGTCGGGGTTGTCTGACGGTGGCAAGGGCGTCGGCGCGGTCTGATTGTCGGCGCGCGACAATCTGCCGTTCTCGTTGATTGTCGCGCGGGTTGGCGGCCGTCCTGGACCGGTCCGTCGCTGGACGGCGGTTTTGCGACGGTAACTTTCGACGTTCATCTCGAAGATGGTGGCGTGATGGACCAGGCGGTCGACGGCGGCGAGCGTCATGGCGGGATCGGGGAAGACCTTTCCCCATTCGCCGAAGGGCTGGTTGGCGGTGATGAGCAGCGAGCGGCGTTCGTAGCGGGCGCTGATGAGTTCGAAGAGGACGGAGGTCTCGGCCTGATCCTTGGCGACGTAGGCGAGGTCGTCGAGGATGAGCAGGTGGTATTTGTCGAGCCTGACGATGGCGCTTTCGAGGGCGAGTTCGCGGCGGGCGATCTGGAGCTTCTGGACCAGATCGGAGGTGCGGGTGAACAGGACGCGCCAGCCGTTTTCGATCAGGGCGAGGCCGATGGCGGCGGCAAGATGGGACTTTCCCCCGCCGGGCGGGCCGAACAGGATGAGATTGGCGCCCTGGTCGAGCCAGAGGTCGCCGGCGCAGAGGGCGAGGACCCTGGCCTTGGAGATCATCGGCACGGCGTCGAAGGCGAAGGCATCGATGGTCTTGCCCGGCGGCAGACGGGCATCGAGGAGGTGCCGTTCGATCCGTCTGCGGTCGCGCTCGGCGATCTCGTGCTCGGCCAGCGTGGCGAGCAGCCGGGCGGCGGGCCAGGCCTCGGTGTCGGCGCGGGCGACGAACTCCGGCCAGGCCTGCTTGATCGCCGGCAGGCGGAGGTCGTTGAGGATCAGGGTCAGGCGCTGGGCGTCGATGGCCTTGGTTGTCTCGCTCATGCGGCGTCTCCGGTCAGCAGCGTGTCGTAGTCGGCGAGCGGGGTGAGCCGGACCGTGACCGCGGGCAGCGCGGCGGGATCGGGGGCGAAGCGCCGCCGCAGGGCATCGAGGTCGGGCAGGCGGCCGGCGGCGACGTCGGCGGCGAGGTGTGCGGCGAGGTCGGCCTCGCAACCGCGCTCATGGGCGATGGCGAGGATCTCAACCATGGTGCGGCAGGCGGATCGCTCGGAGGCATGTTCGAGCAGGCGTTCGAAGGCGCGGCGGTAGGCGTCGCGGGGGAAGAGCTGGGCGCGATAGACGAGGTGCAGCAGCGCCATCGGCTTGCGGCGCAGGCTGTGGATCACGTGGCGGTAGTCGACGACATGCCCGTGCTTGCCGTTCGGCTGGGCGCGCCCGCGCGGCAGGGTCATGAGCGGGGTGGCTCCGAGGAACAGTTCCAGGCGATCGTCATGGAGGCGGACGCGGAGCCGCTGGCCGATGAGCCGGGAGGGGACGGTGTAGAACACCTTCCTCAGGGTGAAGCCGGAGGAGGAGGTGACGGTGACCACGGTCTCCTCGTAGTCGGCGGTGCGCTGGACCGGCAGCGGGCTGAGGGCGGCGCGCTCGGCCTCGATGCGGGCGGCATGGCGGCGGTTCCCCCGCCCGACGATCTCGGCGATGAAGCGGCGATAGTCCTCGAGGTCGGGGAAAGCGGTGGTGCCGCGCAGCAGCAGCGCGTCGCGGATCGCGCTCTTGAGATGGCCGTGCGCGCTCTCGATGGCGCCGTTCTCGTGGGCGATGCCGCGGTTGTTGCGGGTCGGCGTCATGCCGTAATGGGCGCAGAGCGCCTGATATCGGTCGGTCAGGTCGGCTTTGGCCTCGGCGTCGAGGTTGCGGAAGGCGGCCGACAGGCTGTCGCTGCGGTGTTCGTGCGGGGCGCCGCCGAGCAGCCAGAGGGCGTTCTGCAGCCCCGCGGCGAGGGCGACATAGCTCTCGCCGCCGAGCACGACATGGGCGTGCTCGAAGCCCGACCAGACCAGGCGGAAGTGATAGAGGCGGTGATCGAGCGGCGCGCCGGCGACGCTGACGCCCAAGTCGTTCATGTCGGTGAAGTCCGACAGGCCCATCACGCCGGGCGCGTGGGTCTGGCGGAAGATCACCTCCTGATCCGGTCCGTGGATCGCGCGCCAGGCGCGGATGCGGCGCTCGAGGGTGCGGCGGATGCCGGGGGCGAGGTCCTCCGGGTGGCGGCGCCTCAGCTCCTCGAAGACGGCAACCGCCCGGAGGCCGGGGGCGGCTTCGAGGATCGGCACCACCTCGGCCTCGAAGATATCGGCCAGTGGGTCCGGACGGCGCCGGCCGCGCGGAGGCCTGGGGGGCGGCGGCGCCGATCGCGCCTTCTCCAGCCGATAGCCCGTCGCCGTGCTCAGCCCGGCCTTGGCGGCCGCGACGGCGACGCCGTCGTTCTGCCGATGTTTCATGAACAGCCTCTTCTGGTGATCGTTGATGTGGCGGCCGGGCACGGAGGCCTCCCCGATGACGGGGGAAATCCTCCGCGACCCGATCGGCCGCGACCACCACGACGCCCCAGACCAGGAGGCGCCGCCGGCTGGGGAGGCAATGGCTCCGGGCTACGCCCGAAGCCATCGCCTCCCCAGCCGCTTTCTCATCCTGATTGACGCGGGATTCTCAGGTTGTTTGTCGCGCGAGACCCAGTTTTCTGATCCGGGTGCGCACGAAGGTACGCGGTCAGATCAGCCCAGCGCGCAAGCTTGTCAGCTGGGTCATAAACCATTCCGAATACCGGAACCGTGGAGCGTCGCCAGTTGGCGGCATGTTGTTCGACGGGCACAAAGTAATCCCCGTCTGCTGTTCGATTTGACTCCCCAGACTTGATCTGGACGGCGATGCAGAGAGGCGTTAACTTGCCCCTCTCCCCAATATCAACATAGGCGTCCTTACCGAAGTCATTCTGTTGCGAGACTTCCATAAAGACACAACCGTGACGTTCGAAGAATGCCTGGACGAAGTTTACACCTTCTCGCGCAGTTCTTCGGTTCTCCGGTATATTGACACTCACACTGGATGCCCTCCATCACCTTACTAATACCCCAACACTATACGTGACATATTAGCTTGTTACGCCTATAGTCTCAGGCATGGACAAGATCGATTTTCGCAGCCGAGGCCGCGCCGC
>JABBNW010000072.1 GCA_019352115.1 Pseudomonadota bacterium | reverse complement strand
GCACAACCGCAATCCCAAACCATTCGTCTGGACCAAGCCAGCCGACGTCATCCTCGCCAAACTCGACCGTCTGCCTGGAGCTTCCGTTTGAGTCAGAGCACTAGGGCTCAGCATCTTCCGGGGATAGAAACCCGGGCGGCGTGCTGCACGCGTAGGAGCGGGTGTAGCCGCGACGTTATCCAACCCGGATTGTCAGCAGGACGAACGGCAAGCCGCACCTGCCGCGCGCTCGGTCCTGTTGTCGGCAGCCGATGACGGCACTAGGATTTCGCCGATTGGGCGGCTGCCGGAACGCCGCCATCTGAGCCATCCGGATGCCCGCGCGCCGGACGTTGCGGCCGATCCTGCCGCGCCAACGCCGGCATGGCAGGTTCCGGACCGGCCGCATGTCCTCGCTCCATCACGTTCGAAGCCACAAGGTCATGCCATGCACCACACGAAATTCGGCCGCACCGGTCTACGTGTATCGAAGCTTTGCCTCGGCACCATGACGTTCGGGCTGCAATGCGACGAAGCGCAAAGCCGCGCGATCCTGGACGCGGCGGCCGACGGCGGCATCGACTTCATCGATACCGCCGACGTCTATCCCCTGGGCGGCGGCCGGACCACGGCGGGCCGGACGGAGGAGATCGTCGGTGCGTGGCTGCAGGGCAAGCGCCACCAGTACATCCTGGCGACCAAATGCGTCGGCCAGATGGGGCCGAAGCCGTGGGACCAGGGCATGTCGCGCAAGCACATTCTCGACGCGATCGACGCCTCGCTCCGCCGTCTCGGTACCGACTACGTCGATCTCTACCAGCTGCATGGCTTCGATCCGCATACGCCGACGGATGAGGCGCTCGATGCGCTCGACACGGTGGTGCGGTCCGGGAAGGCACGCTACATTGGCGTGTCGAACTGGCCGGCGCACCGCATCGCGCGTGCCCTGGGTCGTTGCGAAACCAAGAACCTGGTCGGCATCGCGTCCGTGCAGCCGCGCTATAACCTGCTGTTCCGCGCGTTCGAGCGGGATCTCCTGCCGATGTGCGAGGAAGAGGGGATTGCGGTGATCCCGTACAACCCGCTCGCCGGCGGTCTGCTCACCGGCAAGCACGACCGGACCGTGCCGCCGCCCGAGGGCACACGTTTCGCGCTGGGCAATGCCGCCTCCCGCTACCAAGACCGCTATTGGCACGAACAGGAATTCGAGGCCGTGGACGGCCTGCGCGCGACCGCCGCGGAGGCGGGCATGAGCATGGCCACCCTGGCCGTGTCGTGGGTGCTGTCGAACCCGGCCGTCACCGCGCCGATCATCGGCGCCAGCCGGCCCGGGCATCTCGCCGACAGCCTCGCGGCGGCGGAACGCGGCGCCCTGCCGGCAGATCTCAAGGCCCGGCTGAATGCGGCAACCCATGTCTGGCGCGCGGTCGACGCGGAACGCTAACACGACGCGTCGCGCTCCGGCTTCAGATCGATCAGCGGCGTGCCGTCCAGACAGTCGAGGCCACGCACGTGCAGCACCGTGCCCTCGATCGCCACGAGATCGACCACCGAGGACGCGATCGGGTTCGGCCGCACCGGCGAACGCAAGGCGAAGCTACCGGTCGTCTGCCCGGTGCGACGTGGGGTCTGCAACACGATGTCGCGGCGCGCGCGATGCATCCAGTACAGGACCTGAAGACGCCGATGACCGTCAACGTCCGTAAGCGCGGCGCGCCAGCGCTCATCCACCTCGATCGTGCAGATCGGCCCGTCCGGGCTGCCGCGCTTCGGGCAGTCGCCCCGGGAGTGCCACGGCGTGTGGATGGTGCCGATGAAATAAAGACCGGCATCGACATGCGCCGGCAGCGGAACCGACAGTTCGCCCGGTCGCACATCGGACTCGAATTCGGCTTGGTCATCGTTCATCGGGCAAACCTGCCAGCAAAGCCGCCATCGCGTCCATCCCGGGCGGGTCACCGCCCGCCGGGGATCTCGCTCACAGCGCCGCGGTGATCGCCTTCGAGGGGCACGGTCGCGGTTGACCGAACAAGAGAGCCCGACGGGGCACATCCGCGAATGCCTCGCCCTTTCGATGCCGGCGGGTCAGGTGGCCACGAAGCGCCGGGCGCCGTGGGCTGGCACGCGGCTGAAACCCCCAGTAAATTCACCGGCTACGCTGGTATGCTCGGGGACGATTGGTCCCGCGGCCCTCTGATTAAGGATAGACGTGCGCTACAGTGCTCCCCCGCAATCCCTAGGCCAAGAGACCACCGCACCGCGATTGAGCGCGCCGACGCCTGTGCCACTGGGCGGTGATTTCGACCCTGCGAGATCACGGGGAGCTGGCTCCGCAGGCTTGTTCATAGTTCGTTCGAACTGGCAGAATCCCTATCCGGGATTATCCGTCGATATCGAGAGTGGCCCGCGGCGCAAGTGGCTTGGCGCTGCACTGGCCTGGCTTGATATCCGCAGCCGTGGCCCGGTGCTCCGCTTATTCTGGCTCACCTTGAGCAGCAGCCGTGCGCCGTCCAGACTCCAGCAAGTGGAGAGAGTTCCATCGGGAGTCCGCCAATGAGCCTCCCGCCGCGCTTGATTATCGCGGATCCCGGCCTGACGAGCGCGCTGGGACACAATCTGGGTTACTCGGTGGCGATGGCCGTAGCGGCACGAAATAAGAACATCGTGCCATTGGTCCTGGTCTCGCACAGCTTTCTCGGCAGTCTGCCGGGCGGCATCCCCTACCAGTCTGCCTTTGCCGCAGTTGGTCGGTCGGTCAGCGACGACGCGTTGCGACGGCTTCTATTTGGATTGACGGCCCGCCTGCCGTCACCCGCGACCGCGCGGGTAACGGCGCCCCTGCGCGCCTTGCGCCGGGCGCTGCGAGGGCCCGTGATGGACCGCTTCGGTGAGCAGTTGGCGGCGGCGTTGGACGTTGTCGGCGATACCAGGGACGACCTGCTGCTGTTGCACAGTATTTCGTCAGCCAGGCTGACGGGGCTGGCGGCGGCGTTGCCGCCGGCGCGGGTGGGCGCGCTCGCCATCGTCCTGCGCCACACGCCCGAGGAGATGGACCGCGTTGAGGCCGGAACGCAGCCGGTCACGACGATCCTGACGGAGCTGGCCGCGCATTTCGGCGCGCGGCTGCGCCTGTTGGCCGATACCGCTCCGCTGGCCCGGCTCTGGTCGGCGGCGCTCGACCGTAGGGTGCGGGAGATTCCGCCGCCGGTCGCGGTTCCGCCGCCGCGCGACGGGCCGGTGGGGCAGCCGCCGCACCTCGTGTTCGCCGGGGGCGCCCGGCCGGAGAAGGGCTACGCGCTCCTACCGGAGTTGGTGCGGGCGCTTACGGGCGAGGCCCGCTTCACCATCCACAGCGGGCCGATCAGCCCCACCGATGACCCGCTGATGCAGCGCACGCATAGGAAATTGCGCGCGCTCGCCGGCACCGGACTCGCATTGCTGGAACGCCCGCTGCCACCCGACGAGTATCTGGCCCTGCTACGTTCCGCCGACCTCCTGCTGCTCCCCTACGACGCCCAGGCCTACGGCCCCCGTTCCTCGGGAATTCTGGCCGAGGCGCGCGCGATGGGCGTGCCCGCGGTGGTGCCGGCCGGCTGCTGGCTCGGCGATGAAGTCGGCCCCGATCCGGCCTTGGCATTTCGTGACGAGAGCGGAATTGCGCCGGCGGTGCGCCACGCGCTGGGCCGGCTGCCCGCGCTGCTGGCCGCCTACGCCGCCGCCGCCCCCGCCTGGCGGCAGGCCCATGCGCCCGCCGCGTTGCTGACGCGGCTGCTCGATGCTACCGAAAACGACGACGCGGCGCCGGTGCCGGCCGAGATTGGTTGCCAGCGCGTCGGGTTCCGCCTATGACACGCCGCCTCCGCCCGAGGCGATAACCCCTTCATTACGCGAGGTCGCATGCACGTTCTGGTGACCGGTGGCGCCGGCTATATCGGGTCCACCCTGGTGCCCACCCTGCTCGCCCGAGGCTGGCAGGTGACGGTGCTGGACACGTTCGCCGCCGGGGATACCTACCTCGCGCAATGTTGTTCCGATCCAAATTTCGAGCCGGTGCGCGGCGATTGCCGCGACATGGCGGTGGTGGAACCGCTGCTCGCCCGTGCGGACGCGATCCTGCCGCTGGCGGCCTTGGTCGGGGCGCCGCTGTGCGCGCGCGACAAGGCGGGTGCCACCACCATCAACCGCGACGCGATCGTCGATCTGATGCAGCGCGTGTCGCGCCAGCAGCGCGTGATCTATCCCACCTCCAACAGCGGCTACGGCGTGGGCACGGGGAATGCCCATTGCACCGAGGAAAGCCCGCTGCGCCCGGTGTCGCTGTACGGCACCACGAAGGTAGAGGCCGAGAAGGCGGTGCTGGACTCCGGCGTCGGAGTCACGTTGCGTTTGGCGACCGTGTTCGGCATGTCACCGCGTATGCGCCTTGACTTGCTGGTGAACGATTTCACCTGGCGCGCCGTGAACGACAAGGCTGTGATGCTGTTCGAGGCGCATTTTCGGCGCAACTACATCCACGTGCGCGACGTCGTGAAGGCGTTCGTGCACGCGCTGGACAATTACGAGCGGATGCGCGGCGAGCCGTACAATGTCGGCCTGTCGGAGGCCAATCTCTCCAAAAGCCAGCTCTGCGAGCGGATCGCGCGCCAAGTGCCGGGTTTCGTCTATCTGGAAGCCCCGATCGGCGAGGATCCGGACAAGCGCGACTACATCGTCTCCAACGATAAGCTGGAGGCGACCGGCTGGCACCCCGACCACGGGCTGGACGCGGGCATCGCCGAGCTCATCAAGGGCTGCCGGATGCTGCGCAACGGGCGCTTCACGAATGTCTGAACCAGCCGGGGCGCAGCTTCGTGCCGTGCCGGCGCCCGGGCGGATGCTCGATCTGGCGTGCCGCTGCTGCGGGGCGCGGCGGGTGGAGCTGGTGATCGATCTCACCGACCAGCCGCATTGCAACCGCTTGGTGCGCCAGGAGCTGCCAGCACGGACCGAGCCGCATTATGCGTTGCGGCTCGGCTTCTGCCGCGACTGCACGATGGTGCAGATCGACCATACGATCCCGAAGGAATCGATGTTCTCGGACTATCCGTATGTGTCGGGAACGACCAAGACCCTGCCGGCGCATTTCGCCGACACCAGCCGGCGGATTGCGGCAGCCTACGGGCTGGGGCCGCAGGATTTGGTGGTGGATATCGGCAGCAACGACGGCACTTGGCTGAAGCAATACACCCCCTTCGGCTGCCGGGTGCTGGGCGTGGAAGCCGCCGCGAACGTGGCAAAGCTGGCGCAGGATGCCGGCATCCGCACCTGGCAGCGCTTCTTCAACGAGGACTGCGCGCGCGATATCCTGGCCGAGTTCGGCCCGGCCAAAATCGTCACTGCCGCGGGCGTGTTCTTCCATCTGGAGGAACTGCACAGCGTGGTGCGCGGCATCGAGCAATTGCTGACGGAAGACGGCGTGTTCGTCGTGCAGGCCATCTATCTCGGCGGCATGGTGGAGAACACCGCCTTCGATCAGGTCTATCACGAGCATCTCTGCTACTACACTCTGCGCTCGCTGTCGGCGCTGCTGGAACGGCACGGGCTGGAGGTGTTCGAGGCGACCCTGGTGCCGATCCACGGCGGCACGATCGAGGCGCATGTGGCCCGGCGCGGCCGCCGCAACGTGGGCGACAGCGTGCGCGCAATGCAGGCCGAGGAGACGCGCAAGGGCTTCGGCGAGATCGCAACCTATCAGCGCCTGGCCCGCAATGTGCTGGCGCTGCGCGAGAAGCTGGTGGCGCTGCTGGAGGACTATCGCGCCCGCGGCAGAAGCGTCTGGGCCTATGGGGCGCCAGCCAAGGGCGCGACCTTGCTCAACAGTTTCGGCATCGGTCCCGATCTGGTGGAAAAGGCAGTGGAGCGCAACCCAATGAAAATCGGGCTCGCCATTCCCGGCGTGCGCATCCCGATCGTCGAGGAAACCGCCGATGCCAAGCCAGATGCCTATCTGGTGCTGGCCTGGAACTTCATCGACGAGTTCCTTAAGAACCCCGCGAACATCGCCTTCATGCAGGGCGGCGGGGAGTTCATCGTGCCGATCCCGAACGTGCAGGTGGTGGGCGCCGGCGGCGTGCGGCAGGTCTAGGTGCCGGAGCTTCCCGAAGCCGTCGTGCTGTTCGGCGCCAGCGGCTTCATCGGGCGCAACATCGTCGCCGCGCTGTCCGGCCGGGTGGCGCGGCTGGTGGGCGTGAACGCCTCCGGGCGGAAGGTGGCGGGGTGCGACCTGACGGTGGCGGCGGGCGCGCTGGATGATGTGCCGGCGTTGCCGCGCGATTGCGTGGTGGTGAACGTGGCTGCCTTCCGGTACGCGGCCAGCCGGTTCGCCGGGCAGCAGGCCGAGATCCTTTCGGCCAACGTCGGCCTGACCGACACGGTGTATCGTTTCGTGCTCGCGCGCGGCATCACGGAAGTGCGCGCCGCCAGCAGCGCGGCAGTCTATCCGGCGGACTGGGCCGTGCAGGACGATGCGCTTGCGTTGGATCTGAATGCCTGGCCGCACGCGGGGGAGGCCGCCTATGCGTGGTCGAAGCGCTGGGGCGAGATCGTCGCCGAGCTGTGGCATCGCCGCGCCGGCGTGCACAGCATCAGCCTGCGGCTGACCAATCCGTACGGCCCATACGATACGTTGGATGAGGCCGAAGCGCATGTCGCGACCGCATTCGTCATCCGCGCTCTGTCGGACGTGGCGGCGTTCGAGGTGCGTGGTGATCCCGAGGCGGAACGGGATTTCGTGTTCGCGGGCGATGTCGCCGACGCCTTCGTTGAAAGCCTGACCTTGCGCGGCGTGCACGCAGCGGTGAACTGCGCGGCAGGGACCACGACGCGGGTGCTGGACCTGGCGCAGGCGGCGATGCGCGCGGCCGGCAGGGAGCGCCCGCTGCGCACCAACCCACCGCCACCCGGCGCCAATGCGGGGGTGAAGGTCCGCCGCGCCACCGCCGCGCGGCTGCGCCAGGTGATACCGGGGCTGGCGCCGTTCCGCAGCCTCGATGCGGGGATGCGTCTGACCATGGGCTGGTACCGCGATGCCCTACGTTGAGCTTCCCACGATCGTCCTTGGTGGCGACGGGTTCCTCGGCCGCAATCTGGTGGAACACTGGCGCACGCGGGGTTGGCCGGTGCATCCGGTGGGCCGCGCGGCGGGGGACTTCACGGATGCCGCCGTGGTGGACCGTGTATTCCGTGACGCCCCGCCGGCGGGGCGAATCCTGCACGCCATCACCAAGCAGCGTACCGGCGCCATCCAGTACGAGATGCAGGGCGAGTTGCTGCGCGACAACGCCCGCATCCATCTGAACGTGCTGGACGCCTGGCGCGCGCACCAGCCGCAGGCGAAGCTAATCTCGCTCGGCAGTTCCTGCGTCTATCCCGAATCGGCGCAGCCGTTGCCGGAGGACGCGTTCC
Source organism: Pseudomonadota bacterium (assembly GCA_019352115.1). GTDB lineage: Bacteria > Pseudomonadota > Alphaproteobacteria > Acetobacterales > Acetobacteraceae > JAJZVS01. The sequence continues at coordinate 11,641 of JABBNW010000072.1, read as the reverse complement.
GCACCGGGCCGCCGCACCCGTCGGTGCGCGGCTACGCGCTGGCGAAGGAGTTGCTGGCGGTGGGCTGCGAGACGTTCGGCGCGCAATACGGGCTACGGTGGTTGCATTGCATCCTCGCCACCGTCTATGGTCCGCATGCGCATACTGAGGAGCACCGCAGCCATTTCATGGCCGCCCTCATCGCCCGCGCCGCCGCCGGCAAGGCCAGGGGCGACACCGAGTTCGAGGTCTGGGGCAGCCCGGGGACAGTGCGGGATCTTTTGTACGTGACCGATCAGATCGACGCCGTCATCGCCGCCGACCAAGCTTTCGAGAACCGTATCCTGAACGTCACCTCCAACCAGCCGGTCACGATCGGACAATGCGCGAGCGACGTCCTGCGCGCGTTCGACTGGCCGGCCCGCATCGTCCACCCGGCGGGAAGTTTCCAAGGCGCCGGCTACAAAAGCCTGGACAGCAGCCGCTTTCTTTCCGCCACCGGCTGGCAACCGCGTTTCGGGATCGAGGCCGGGGTGCGCGCCGCGCTCGCCGGCGGGCTTGCGCAGGAGCACATGGGATGATCATCGTTTCCCGCACGCCGCTGCGCGTTTCGTTCTTCGGCGGCGGCACCGACTATCCGGAATATTTTCGCCGCGCCCGCGGCGCCGTGGTCGGCATGGCGATCGACAAATACATCTACATCTCTGCGCTGCGGCTGTCGTCGATCCTGGAGTATCGCTACCGGGTCAGCTATTCCCGGGTCGAGACGGTCACGGATGCGTCGCAGATCCAGCATCCCGTGGTGCGCAGCGTGATCGCGCATTGCGGGGTGACGGAGGCGCTCGATCTTTCCATCATGGCGGACCTGCCGGCGAAAAGCGGGCTTGGCAGCAGCAGCAGCTTCACGGTGGGGTTCCTCAATCTGATCGGCACGTTGCAGAAGCGGCAGATCACCAAGCTTGATCTGGCGCGCCAGGCGGTGTTCGTGGAACGCGAGTTGCTGGCCGAGAACGTCGGCGTGCAGGACCAGTACCACGCCGCCTTTGGCGGGCTGAACCGTTTCGACTTCGAGGGCAGCCGCACCCGCATCAGCCCGGTGCAGATGGGCGGGCCCTGCCTGGCGGCGCTGACCGATTCGCTGTTGCTGGTCTATACTGGCGTGACACGGTTCGCGTCCGCAACGTTGGACGAACAAATGGAGCGGACGAAGCATGGAACGGTGGATCGGGATCTCTCGCACCTGCTGACCCTGACCGATCAGGCGGTGGACGTGCTGGAGGGCGACGATCCGGAGCGCATGCTGGCCGATTTCGGTGCCATGCTGCACGAGGGGTGGGAGACGAAGAAGCGGCTCTCTTCCAAGGTGAGCGGCCCGGAAATCGACGCACTGTATGCGGCGGCGCGCGACGCCGGCGCGCTGGGCGGCAAGCTATGCGGCGCCGGGTCGGGCGGGTTTCTGCTGATGCTGGTGCCGGCGGCGCGGCAGGCGGCGTTCCGGGAGAAGCTTTCCGGGGTGGCGATCACCCGGATAGGGCTGGATACCATCGGCTCCACCATTCTGACCGGATGAGGTGATGGAAGGGGCGGGGAAGGCGACCGGCGCGCGGGGTGCTGCGGTGTCTTCGGCGGCGCCCGATGCGCAGCCTGTGTGCTGCATCGTCGATCCCTCGTTGCGTGATTTTATCGGCCATCACTTCTCCTATGACAACGCGCTCGCGGCCGGCGCGGCCGATGCCGGATTCCGGCCGGTCATCCTGGCGCACAAGGACGTAGACACAACGGTCTCCGGCCGCGTGCACCTGCGACCCTGCTTTCGCCGCGACATCTGGGCGGCCAGCCCGCTGGCCCGCTACCTGCCGGCCCAGCATCGGGCGGAGGGGGTGATCCGCCTGGCCAACCGTGGTTTCCATCGCGACCTCAAGGCGGGGTTGCGCGGGCTGGCGCTGCCGCCGGGGTCCGCCCTGTTCGCGCACATGATCTTTCGCCATCAGCTTCCCGCGCTTGCGCGCTTCGTGCGCGACCAGCCGCCGGACGGCGCGCTCACGGTCATCCTTCTGCTGCGCTACCAGCCGGCGTTCTACGACAACCCGCAGTGCTACCAGGCGTTCCGGGTGTTGGAGCGAGCGGCGGCAAGCGGCCGGCGCGTGCGGCTTGCGTCCGACAGCGCCCGACTCGCGCGCGAGCTTCGCGCGCTGACCACCCTGCCGATCGAGGTCATGCCGATCCCGCACACGTCCGCGGACGCGATGCCGGGACCGGCGCACGGACCGCGCATGCGCTTCACGAGCCTCGGCAATGCGCGCGACGAGAAGGGCTTCGTCGAGATTCTCGACGCGATCCGCATGCTGCACGCGGAAAACGATCTGGACGGCATGGAATTCGTGCTGCAAAGCAACGATGCCCAACCGGACGTGCAGGCGGCGATCGACGCCTTCGAGCGCGAAGGACTGCCGCACGTCACCTTGCTGCGCGAGGCGCTGTCGCCGGAGGACTATGCGGCCCAACTGGCGGCTTCCGAAGTTGTTCTGGTTCCGTATTGGCGCGAGATCTATCAGGCGCGAACCTCGGGCGTGTTCCTGGAAGCCGCCGCGGCGGGCAAGCCGGTGATCGCGACCCGCGACACGTGGATGAGCGACGAGCTGGGGCGCTACGGCGCGGGGATCCTGGTCGACGACCACGCCCCGCGCCAGATCGCGGACGCGATCCGTGCCGCCGTTCGCGACCGCGCCGGACTTGCCGCCCGGGCCGACGCCGGGCGGGGTGACTGCCTCGCGATCCACAACCCGGCGGCCCTGGTGCGCCAGATCGTGGACGGGCCGCCGCCCGGCGGGCCGCGCGCGATCCGCAACGTCGTGATCTTCTATCCGTGGGGCGACTTCCTGTCGCGCAAGGCGGGCGCCAGCCTGCGCACCAACCTACTGGCGGACATGCTGGCCCCGCATGTGGACAGCGTGCGGGTGTTGCAGGCGGACGCGGCGCCCACCACGCGGCGCGGCAACGTGCTGGTGGAGTCCGCGCCGTTGCGTATCCGCCAGCGTCTTGTGCGCCGCGCCTTCCGCCTGCCGTTCCGCCTGCTGCTCGGGCGGGCGCAGTTCGGGCAGGAACTCCCGCTCTGGTTCCATCTCGAGCGCTGGCTCGACCCGATCTTTCGCCGCAAGGTGGAGGATCTGGTGCGCGGGGCGGACGCGGTGCTGCTGGAATACAGTTTCTGGGGCGGCATCGTGCTGCCGGCGTGCCGGCGCGCAGGCATCCCGTGCGTGCTGACGAACTACGATATCCTGTCTGACCAGGTGACGGCCTCGAAGCTGCTGCGGCGGCTGACGTGGCGGGCCGAACGCGCGTCGCTCGCCGACGCGGACGCGGTCGTGACCGTCGCGCCGGGCGACCAGCGGGCGCTGGCCGAGGCCGGGATCAGTTCGCACATGATCCCGAATCCCGTGGACATGGATCGGTCGAGCCTGCGCGTGCCGGCCGATCCGCGGGTGTTGCTGCGCGCACTCTACGGCATCGACCTGCCGCCGGGGCCATGCTGCGTGTTCGTCGGCAGCTGGTTCCCGCCGAACGTTCTCTCAGTGGAACGCATCCGCGCGATAGCGCCCCTGGTGCCGCAGGCTGGCTTCGTGGTGGCCGGGGCGGCGGCACCGCCGGGACGGGACGGCAACTTCCTCGCCCTCGGCCTGGTGGAGGACACCGTGCTGACGTTGCTCTATCGCGCCGCAAGCCTGGTCCTGATCCCGTTGCCGTATGGCACCGGCGCGTCGTTGAAGACGGTGGAGGCGATGGGCGCCGGATTGACCGTGCTCGGCACCTCCGTGGCGTTCCGTGGCCTGCATATCCGTTCCGGGGACAACTGCATCCTGGAAGACGATCTCAGCTGCTGGCCGGCGCTGGTCGCCGCGCTGGTCGCCGCGCCGGAGCGGCTGGCGGCGCTCGGGGCGGGGGCGCGACGCTTCGCCGAGGGCTATGATTTTCGCCGCGTGTTCGCGGCCTACTTCCCGCTGCTCGGGATGGCGGTGGACCCGGCGAGCACGGAGGCGGCGGCAGCGGCGACCCGGCGCGCGGCGGCGGATCGCTTGCAGGACGAGCTGGTTGCGCGCGCGATGGACGGTCAGCATCCGGGTGGGACGCAAATCGCGATGACGTTCCTGCTGGACGAACCCCTGGCGCCTCCCGGTGCGCGCGAGGCGCAACTCCGGCGCGCCTTGCTCGCCTGCCTGGATCGGCGCCTGTTCGCGCTGGCCGGGCGGCTGCTGCGGTTGGCGGAACTCATGGCCGCCGAATCGGACGCATCATCCGCCGAGTGACAAGCGGGCGGTGCGTCTTCAGGAGGAAAGGTGAACATGCCGTTGTCTTGGCGGGAGAGAGTGCTGGGTCTGCGGCGAACATGGCGCGCGTTGCTGCAGGCGGCTCTCACCAGCGAGCGCCGCCTGGCGGAGCTGGAGCCGCGGGTCGAGGCAGGGTTTCGCGAGACGCTGCAGGCCGCGGCTGCAAGCGCGCGCCGTCTGGAGGCGCTGGAGCAGCGCATCGAAGCGGGCTTGCGGGAGATTCAGTCACGCCTGGATAGCTTCGAACAGGGGAACTCCGTCATCCTTGGAACGGCCACGGAGACCCAACGCGAAGCCCGGCGCAACGCCATCCAGACCGATGATTCCTTGCGGGATCTGCTTGACCTGATCCTGGGACGGGCGCGCGTTCCGCAATTGGACCTGCAACTCCGGGCCACCCGTCGGGTTGCCAACGATTCTCCCGACCACTACGCCCCACGGGGCACGATGAACGACAATACGCGACACCTGCGCTTCGTGCGGCGCTGCGAGCGGTACTTTCCCGAAGTCCGCCACCTGGACGTGGGTTGCGCGGGCGGCGGCCTGGTCTGGGATTTTGCGATCCGCGGTCACTTGTCGGTGGGCATCGAGGGCAGCGACTTCAGCCTACAAAACTGTCGCGCGGAATGGCGGACCATACCGGATCGTCTGTTTACGGCCGACATCACGCAGCCATTTGAATTGCATGACCGCGAGGGAAGGCGCGTGTCGTTCAACGTCATCACGGCATGGGAATTGTTCGAACATATACCGACCGACCTAGTTGGGCCAACCATCCAGAATATCGCCGCCAATCTTACAGCCGATGGGATGATAGTGTGTTCAGTCGCTACCTTCGTCGATAAGGACGAATCCACAGGGATCGTCTATCATCAGACCGTCAAGGAGCGTGCATGGTGGGTTGATGCTTTTGCCAGCCATGGTTTGGTGCCGGTGGAGGCCCTGTTCGAGGTGGAGGACTTCGTCCGTGGCAGCGGGAACCCGCGTGCGTCCGACTGGAATGTCAGGTCGAACCCGGAAATGGGCTTTCATCTCGTTCTTCGGCATGCTGGCGATGACAAGATGAGTGAGCGGGGCGCGCAACCGCAGCCACCGCGTCTCGCGATGAGGTGAAAAGGTGACAGGAGAACGGCGACCGGCTAGTCTGCACACTTCTTGGGGCTATTATTCCGAGCTCGCGTTGCCCCCGGTTGCGTTGACCCCATCGTGACCAACACCCGCCCAACACGATCGCGACGCCGCCCCTGGTGGCTCCGCCGAGGAGTGCCATGCCGACTTGCTTGATCACCGGCGTTACCGGCCAGGATGGTGCCTACCTGTCCCGGTTCATGCTAGAAAAGGGCTACCGCGTCATCGGCATGATGCGCCGCTCCGCCTCGTCGGACGTGGTGGGCGAACGCCTGCGCTGGCTCGGCATTCTCGGCCAAGTCGAGTTGGTGGACGGCAATCTGATCGACCTCGCGAGCCTGATCCGGACGGTGCAGACGTATCAGCCGGACGAGGTCTATAATCTCGGCGCGCAAAGCTTTGTTGCCGCCTCCTGGAACCAGCCGATCGTGACCGGCCAGGTCACCGGTCTCGGCGTGACCAATCTGCTCGAAGCGTTGCGGTTCGCCAAGCCGGACGCGCGCTTCTATCAGGCCTCGTCTTCCGAAATGTTCGGCCTGATCCAGGCGGCACGGCAGAATGAAACGACACCGTTCTATCCGCGTTCACCCTACGCGGTCGCCAAGCTATATGGCCATTGGATGACGGTGAACCATCGCGAGAGCTTCGGGATGCACGCGTCCTCCGGCATCCTGTTCAACCACGAAAGCCCGCTGCGCGGCATCGAGTTCGTCACCCGCAAGGTCACCGACGGGGTGGCGCGAATCAAGCTCGGCTTGGCGCGCGAACTGCCGCTCGGCAATCTGGAGGCGCGGCGCGACTGGGGGCACGCGCGCGACTATGTGCGCGCGATGTGGCTCATGCTGCAGCAGGACTTGGCAGATGATTATGTCGTTGCCACCGGACGCACCATGGCCATCCGTGAATTCTGCCGGATCGCCTTTGCCCATGTCGGCCTCAACTACGAGGACCATGTCGTCACCCGCGCCGATCTGATCCGCCCGGCCGAGGTCGATGTGCTGCTCGGGGATGCAGACAAGGCGCGGCGCGTTCTCGGCTGGCAGCCCAGCATCACGCTCGAGGACATGATCGCCGAAATGGTGGAGGCCGATCTTGCCCGTCACAGGGCGCGGTTGAGCGCCTGACATGACCGCAGCGCCGCGCCGCATCCTGCTCACCGGCGGCAGCGGCTTCGTGGGCACCCATTTGCGCGCTGCACTCGCCGTCGCCTATCCCGATGCTGCGGTCGTTGCGCCCGCCGTCGATGTCCGCGACCCTGCCGCCCTGGCGGCGCTGGTCGCCGCGGAACAGCCGGAGGTGTGCGTGCATCTGGCCGCCATTGCCGCCGTGGCGGCGGCGGGGCGGGACGAGGAGACGGCCTGGCAAGTGAACCTGCATGGTGCCCTGCACCTCGCCAATGCGATTCTGCATCATGCGCCGGCGTGCCAGCTGCTGTACGTGTCAAGCGCAGATGCCTATGGCGGGACAGCCGGCGGTGCGGCGCCGATCGATGAGAATACACCGCTCGCGCCATCGAACGTCTATGCGGCGACCAAGGCGGCGGCCGATCTCGCGCTTGGCAGCATGGTCGCGCGGGGCCTGCGCGTGGTGCGGCTGCGGCCGTTCAACCATACTGGCCCCGGCCAGTCGGCGGATTATGTCGTTCCGGCCTTCGCCCGCCAGATCGCGCGCATCGCGGCCGGCCTTCAGCCGCCAGTGCTGGAGGTCGGCAATCTCGACACCTGGCGGGACTTCCTGGACGTACGCGATGTCTGCGCTGCCTATATCGCCTGTATCGATCGACGCGCGACTCTGGAGCCGGGAACGATCCTCAATCTGTGTTCCGGGCAGGCTCGACGGATAGGCGAGGTGCTGGACGCGCTGCTGGCGCTGGCCGGCGTGACGGCGGAGGTGCGTGCCGCACCGTCGCGCGTGCGCGGGGTTGATATCCGGCGTACGTTCGGCGATGCCGCGCGCGCGCGCGCGCTGCTCGGCTGGGTGCCGGCGATACCTTGGGCACGGACCGTACGCGACGTGCTTGATGATTGGCGCACACGCTGCGCTGCCATGCCGGAGCATGCCTGACCCGACGGTATCGTTCGCCGCGTTGACTTGACCTCGTGACAGGATAACATTGTCTCCGTGAAGAACACGCCACGGCACTTTCTGCCGCGCGGCGTCAGACGGAGAGGGGACGACAGATGCAGGCGGTTCGGATTTCGCGCGCGCCGGCGGACGCGCATCTGTCCGACAGCCAGGCGCGCGATCTGGTGGCTGGCGTCAAGTGGTATCACCGCTTCGAGCTACGACCCGGCCTGGTGACGCCCGGCGTATCGGACTTCGGCGCGAAAGCCGCCGCCGACTCCCTCAAAATCCCCGCCGACCTGCACGGCAAGCGCGTGCTGGACGTTGGCGCCTGGGACGGCCCCCTGACGTTCGAGCTTGAGCGTCGGGGAGCGGAGGCGTTCGCGCTCGACGTCCAGGATCCGACCCGCGTTGGTTTCGATGTCGCACGGCGCGTGCTGGGCTCGCGCGCAGTCCATTACGAGGGCAGCGTCTATCAACTGCCGTGCGAGGACTTGCACGATCTCGACCTGATCGTTGCGCGCGGCGTTTATTACCATCTCAAGCACCCGATCCTGGCGTTCGAGCGCCTGGCCGGCGCCCTGAAACTGGGCGGGACACTTCACTTCGAGGGCGAGGGGCTGCTGAATTACGCCGAAGATCTGGACGGAAGGCCGGTGAATATCGATTTCGCTGCCCTGAACCGAAGCAACGCGCCGCTCTGCCTAGTCTATCCGAACAGCTACAAGGGAGCGAGCAACTGGTTCATTCCATCCCCGGCAGCACTTAGGGCGTTCATGCAGGCGGCGGGTCTTGATGTCGTCGAAATGAATACATGGACTAGCTCTGATAAGCCGCCCGGGCAGCGGCTGTATGGATATGCGGCCAAGGTAAGAGAGACGTCGGAACTGCTGGAGCATCCTCTCTATTGATCGCCGATGGTGTGCGGCATCACCCCACAACGCCCGCGACATCGCTCCACGTGGGGGAATTGACCCCGGGGTGGACGAGTGAACAGGTGATATTCGGCTTTCTGGAAAAGCGCGCGGCCGCCGCGACAGTCGAAGCTCATCGTCTGCGCGCAGCGACCCACGCCATGTTGTCGCCGCGATCGCGCGGCACCGCACGCCGACCATCTCAAGGGGGTTATCAGCATGCTCGGGCGTTCGCTGATCGCGAAGTTGCTGCGCCGACTCCATTTGCTCCCGCCGCGCGCTGTAGATGTCGAGAAGCAGGACATCACGGAGGCAGCCCCGCAGGCCGAAGAATCTGCCGTGCGCGTTGCGGAAATAGAGACGGCTCCGCTCACGCCAACTGAGACTTATCAAGAGTGGTTTCGGGGCGTCGTCGGCCGCTGGGTCCAGGCCCCCAATACTTGGCCTGCCACGAGCTGGATGCCGGATACGCCGTGGGGTGCCCGCATTGCCAAGTTGATGGTGGAGGTGGAACACGATTATGCCTCGGCTCTGCTCGAAACACTGGACGCCGAAGGCATACGCGGTCCAATTGTGGAATTTGGTGTCTTCCAGGGCGACTGGCTGCGCGTGTTGTTGGACGCTTGCGAGTCGCGAGGCTATGCGCGCCAGTTTATCGGGTTCGACAGTTTCCAGGGTCTGCCTGTGCCTTCCGCCGAAGCGGACCTGGAGTGTTTCGTGGAGGGGCAGTTTTCCGCCGGGCTCGCTGAGGTGTCGGCGCGACTAGAGATAGAACGCCGCGACAATCTGCTGCTGGTGCCGGGCTGGTTCGCCGACACCCTTCCCACGTCGCAGGCTGCGACAGTCGGTGACATCTCCTTTGCACGGGTCGACTGCGATCTGTACGCGCCCGCGCTCGAATGCCTGCGCTACCTTGGCCCCAGGCTTGCTGACGGCGCGGTGCTAGTGCTCGATGACTGGACCTTCGACGTCACCAAGGGCGAAACCTGCGCTTTCATGGAATGGCGGCCCGAGGTGCCGGCGTTGGACTTCGAGTTCCTCTGCTTCAACGGGGTGGGGCATCTCTATTTGCGGGTTAGGAACCGTCCAATACCGGATGACGAGATGGATACAGCCCAGAGTCAGCCAGATCCGCATCCGGAGCCCGCCCCGGATGACGCTGGCAGTCGATCCAGTTCCCAGCCATAACCGAACCGGATGTGCAGGAGAGGCGACCACCCGAGAGGGACGCGCGAAATCGTGAGTGACCATGGGCCCAAGTTCCCGCCCCGGTCTGGGCAGATATGCTCGATGCCATGTCGCGCCACCAGCGCCAAAGTCTCCTTGCGCGTCTTCTGGGCCACACCCCGCACGCCTACCTTCCAGTTTTCCCCGAAATCGTAGACAAAGGCCAGGAAGACCGGCCGGTGCGCCGCCTGCGCCCGCGCCAGCCGCGCCGCCGTGTCGGGGCCCAAGGCCGACCTCACGTCGAGCGAATTGCGTCCCAGGGCGTGTTGCACCAGCACCGGCGTATTGCCGATCATTTCCGCGCCCGGTGGAAACGCCAGTAGCACCAGACTGTTCGGCGGCGTGGCAGCGATCGCCCGGATCAGGTGCCATTCCATGGAGGGGATGGCGTTCTGCGCGTACAGACGCAGGGCGAACGTCGGCAGGGTCAGAAGCGTCGTCCCCGCCAGAATCACGGTCAGACCTGCGCGCCCGGTCTGCCTCATGCGCCGCGGCCCGGATGCCTCCGCCGGCCACAGGCAGCCAAGCGCCACGGCGCCCAGGATCGCGGCCGGGTAGAGATAGTAGACCGTCACAAAGTCGAGAAACACAATGTTGAATGCCACCTGCGACGATGCCGCTGCCGCGCAGGTGATGGCGACAAGTTGGGCAGCGCTTAGGCCACGTCTTCGGAACGCCACAGAAACGATACAGGCGATACACAGAACCGCGCTGGCCACGGTCAGGAGCACAGCGTCGCCAGCGACGTAGGTGTAGATGTTTGCGCGCCCGAGCACGGTGGCGAGCGTCGGGTGGACCACGAGCAGCTTCCCTGTGTAGCTGCCGTTCGCGATGCTACGGACACCAAGAAGCACTCGTTCGAAATACACGGCGGCCACGCCCAGGCAGGTCGCGCAGACCGCGGCCAGGAGACGGCGCAGCATGGGGGACCGAAGATCGGTCATTGCGGTGGCAATCAGCGCAGCGATTAGGCCGACCGGCAGGATAACGAAGGTCTCTTTCCCGAGCGTCCCCGAAAGGAATGTCGTGACCACCAGGGCAGGTAGCCCTCCCAGGAGGCGGCCTCGGGCACCCTGCAACAGCTGCTGCAGGAGCACGAGCGAGATGAGCAGCCAGAGCATCATTGGCAGCTCCAGCTTCATCAGGGTCAGGAAGACCTCAGGGCCGGTGGAGGCGAAGCCGACGGTCAGCACCGCGAGGGTGATGGCGAGCCGCGATCGCGTCGCGCGCCAGACCACCCATCCGGCCAATGCCACGACGCTGAGATGCATCAGGTAGTTAACGAGGTAATACCAGAACGGCCGTAACGGCAGGACGAAAGAGAGCAACTTGAAGTACAAGCCATGCGCGACGTATTCGCGGCCCATCGCGTGGTATTCGCGATTGACGACGCTGTCTGGCGGCCAGAGCTGCGATCCGACGATCATCTGATCGTCAATCCACATCCAATGGCTGTTCCAGACCGCCGGCAGGCCGCATAGTCCCGCGAACAGCCACGCCAGCACGGCAGGTGTCGGCAGACCCCGGTTTATCGTCCCATCGCGGCCCGGTCGTATGTTCATCGGCGATCCTGGCTCCTTTCGTACCGGCACGATCGGTGCCGTCGGGCACACCGCCGCTGCGAGACTGACCCGCATCCCGACTCGACGGCGCCGCAGGACGATCGCATGGGGGCACCAGCTTTGCACAGTACGCGCGTGCTCCATCCGCCCTATTTGAGGGGAGACATACGGCCGTCGGGTTTTGCCTCTCTCTGAGAGCCTACAGAGCGAGGCCGGCAAGTCCGAGGCGGCGGATGTCTTCCATATGTTGGCCAGGTCACCCTCGTGCTGACGCCGGAGGACGCGACGTTACAGATCGACGTGCGCGGCGATCTGGCTGGGATCCTGACGATAGCGGCTTCTGGGACGCAGAAAAGCCCGCCCCCTTTCGGGTACGGGCTTTGGGATTGGATTGCGAGTCGAGATGGTTGCGGGGACAGGATTTGAACCTGTGACCTTCAGG
>JABBNW010000071.1 GCA_019352115.1 Pseudomonadota bacterium | reverse complement strand
CCGCCGTGTCAAGCGGGTTTTACGCCCCATGTTTCCCCCGGCGGCGGCGCACCGCGCCGGACCCGGCGATCGGCGCAAATCCCGCCCCGGGCTCGGTTCGTCGTGCGCGTCGACCCAATCGCGACAGGGACGCACATCGCTGGACGCCCCTACCGCGATTTTATACCAACCTGTGCGGGTTTCGACCGTCGCCCCTACGTGCCGGCCCGGCGCCTTCCGTCGTGGCCGGCCCTCCACCCCCGATCGTCCGTGCGCGGTTGGCCGGCTCAGGGCCGGCCATGACGGGAAGGGTTCGAGGCTGGCAGTGCGTCAGTCTCTTGGCGGGTCGGTATGACAGCAGCGCCGCCGCCTCCGGCCGGGCCAAGCCACTCCGCGAAGGTCCGCTTCTCGGGAACGCAACCGGTGGAATGGCCGCCAGGTTCCCGCGCGCCACTCCGCCCCCGGGACACCCCCGGGCCAGCACGCCTACGACCGGCTCACGCCGCCTTGCAGCCCGCCCCTCCCGAAAGCCCCCGCGCCGGAGGCCTACGCCCCGAACACCGCCCGCGCGTTATCGCGAAACACCATCCGCCGCTGCGCCTCGGTCATGCGGATCGGCAGCGCGTGCGCGGGATCGTCGAAATCCCAGTGCGGATAGTCGGTCGCGAACAGCACCCGGTCCCAGCCGATCCACTCGATCGTCTCGGCCAGGTGCTGGCGCGGCTCGGGTTCCTCCACCGGCTGGGTGGTGAACCACACGTTCGTGCGCATGTACTCCGACGGCGGGCGCTTCACCTGCGGCACTTCGCCGCGCTGCTTGGCCCACTGCCGGTCCATCCGCCAGGCGAAGGCGGCGGCCCAGGCAAGGCCGCCCTCGATCAGCACCACCTTCAGACCCGGCCAGCGCTCGAACACGCCCTCCAGGATCAGGCTCGCCAGCGCCGCCTGCTGGGCCTGGGCGTGGCCGACCATTTCCTCGATGTAGTACGATCCCCAGCCGGCGGCGGTGATCGGCCAGCCGCCGTAGCCGAAGGCGTGGATCCCGATCGGCAACCCGGCCTCCGCCGCAGCGGCATAGATCGGCCAGTAGCGGCGCTGGCCGAGCGGCTCGGCGGTGCGGGTCAGCAGCAGCACCTGGGCGAAGTTCTTGTCCCCGGCACGCAGCGCGATCTCCGCCGCCGCCGCCGGCCCGTCCTCATACGGCACCACCACGGACCCGTGCAGCCGCGCGTCCTTCGACGTCCATTCCGCGATCTGCCACTCGTTCGTCGCATGCGTGAGGGCGGCCGACAGCTCGGGGTTCATCGCCCCCTGCCCCGAGGTCAGCGGGTTCAGCAGCCCGAAGCCCACGTTGTTGGGATCGAGGTGCTGGGCCGCCATGAACCCGAGGTCGCTGCCCGGCATCGCCCCCGCCGGCCAGGCGTCCCGCCGGCAGGCCTGCGGCTGCGCTTTCGGATAGGCCGGCCCCTTCTGCCAGGGCTGGCGATAGATCACCCCATAGGTCTCGACATGCGTGCGCCAGCGCTGCGACAGATAGGGATAGAGCGAGCGGCTGACCCCGCCGATGCCCGCCCCGGCCGGGCGCGGGTGGATATCGCAATCGGCGATCGCAAGGCGGGTGCTGCTCGCCGGCGCGGGGCCTGCCTGCGGACGCACATCGCCGGGCGGGACATCGATGGTCATGGGGCGGTCTCCCTAAGCCGCGGATAGGTCTTCAGCGGATTGTCCACCATGATCTTGCGCGCCAGCCCGGGATCGAGCCCGTCCGGCAGGGCCGCGGCCCCGTCGAACTGCCAGTGCGGATAGTCGGTGGAGAACAACAGCATCTCGTCCGATCCGAGATGGTCTATCAGCCGGGAAACATGGGCCGGGTCGGGCGGGGCGTCAAATGGTTGCAACGTGAGCCGTACCCGCTCGCGCACCAGGGTCGTGGGCGGATCGGTGACCCAGGGGATTTCGCTGCGCAGCCCCTTCCAGAATTTCGTCAGCCGCCAGAGATGCGCCGGCAGCCAGGAGACGCCCGATTCGAGCAGCACCACCGTCAGCGCGGGGAATTTCGCGAATACGCCCTCGGCCACCAGGGACGTGAGGGCGGAGGCGAAGGCGGTGGCCTGGCTGACGTAGTCTTCGGTGAAGGTCGTGGCCCAGCCGACCGGGGTCGTGGGGTGCCGATACAGGCTGCCGGCATGGATGCCGACCGGCAGGCCGTGGCGCTCGGCGCACGCATAGATCGGCCAGTTGGTGCGCCGCCCGGCGGGGATTTCCCCGCCCACCAGCAGCAGCACCTGCACGAAGCGGCGGTCGGGCGCGCGGCGCTCGATCTCGTCCACCGCCAGTTCGGCGTTGGTCATCGGCACGACGATGGAGGCGCGGAAGGCGGGGTTCCGGTCGAGGAAGGTGGCGGCGACCCAGTCGTTCAGCGCCCGGCAGAAGGCCGCCGCCAGGTCGTCGCTGAACAGGACCTGGGCGCCATACAGGCAGTTCAGGATCGCGGTACCGGTGCCGAACGGGGCCATCGCCTCGGCGGCGAGGCGTCCGGCGGTGCCCGCCCCCTGCCCGCCTTCGCCGCGCCAGTCGGCGCGCACGGTGATCGGGGCGTTGGCCGGATAGGCGATCGGCACCAGCTCATCGAGCCCGCGGCGGATCGCCGTCTCGCGCCAGATCGGGTCGAGATGAGGCAGCAAGGCGGGCAGGCCGGGTACGGTCGGATGGAGATCGCAGTCGATGGGCGCGTGCATGGCGGATCCTCCCCGCGGAACCTGCCCCGTGCGTCGCACGCGCTTGTGGACCGGACAAGAGGCGCCCGGGTGGCGGCGCGCGCTATTTGTGCCCTTCCGTCGCACAGGCCGCGAGCATGGCTTCGCTCCCGGGGTAGGATTTGACGATGTTGAACACGTCGCGGTCCGCCGCGTCGACGGTGAAGCGGCTTTCCAGCACGAGCATCGCCTGCACCGCCTGGTGGTCGCACGCACGATAGTATTCCGGACCTTTGTAGAGGTCGTATTTCATCGCCAGCATCGCCGCCCGCACCTGCGCCGTGCTGGTGCCGCCGGCCTGTTTCGCCGCCGTCAGCAGGGTCATCGGGCCGGCGAAGCCGAGGGCGGCGTAGTCGGTCGGCACCCGCCCCTCGTTCAATTCGCGAAAGCGGCGGTTGAATCGGTTGGCGCTGGCGATGGTGTCTTCCAGCCGCCAGTAATAGGACGCGCAACCGATGACGCCTTCATAGGCTTCCGACCCGGCGGCGAGCCGCGCGGTCATGGAGATCACCGGCACCGCGAGCTTGGCGCTGCTCTTGAGGCCCGCCCAGGTGGCCTGCTGGATCGCATACTGTTGATCGGGTCCGTAGTTGCAGAAGAAGACGATGCTCGGCTTGGCGGCCGCGATGCGTTTCAGGTAGGGCGTGAAATCGGTGGTGCCGACCGGATGATAGACCTCGGCCACCGGGGTGATGCCGTGCGCCTTGCCGACGCTCTTGAGGCCCGCCACCAGCTCCTTGCCGACCGAATAGTTCACCGCCAGGAACGCGACCCTGTCGCCGAACTGGGGGAAGGCGTAGGAGCCGAGCGCGTGGCTCGACATATGCGGCGTCGGGCCTTCGTGGAAGGTGGTCGGTGCCCAGGCGGGCATCGCAACGATCTGGTCCGACTGCGACAGCGCATTATAAAGGATGTCGTGCTTGTGCGCCGCCGCGTTGATGGCGAGCTGCACCGCCGGCGACAGGCCGCCGCTCAGGAAGTCCACGCCCGATTTGAGCAGTTCGGGCATGTCGGCGATCGCGATGCGCGGATCCATGCGGAAATCGCGCACCACGAGATCGGCCTGGCGGCCGGCCAGCCCGCCGGCGTCGTTGAACATCGCGATCGCGGTGCGCGCGCCGCGCACCATCTCGATCGCTTCGTTCGCGTACGGGCTGCTGAGCGGCACCGGAAAGCCGATCCGGATCGGCGCGCCGGCGGCGCGCGCGCGCACGAACGGCAGCGACGCGACCGCAAGGCCGCCGGCGAGCGCCCGGCGGCGCGACACGCTGCGAACCGGAATCGGGGCGAGGCGGGAAGCGGTGCCGGTCATCGGGATGTCCTCCTTGGCCGCTGGGTCTTTTGGTTACTTTGCCCAGGATAGACCCATTTCTCGCGCAGGCGCAACGGAGCTATTCCGATGCGACGCGCAAAGGTATAAGGTGATTTCAGCAAACAAGGAGGACCGGGCATGTCCTGTTTCAGTTCTGGCGTCGTGTCGGCTGCGATCATCGCGCTTGGCGTGCTCGGCGCGGTCGCGGGCGGCGGCACGGCGCGCGCCGCGGATGCGGCCGCCGGCAAGCAGGTTTTCCAATCGCAATGTGCGATCTGCCATTCCGACAAGAAGGGGCAGAACAAGATCGGCCCCTCCCTGTTCGGTGTGGTCGGACGGCATACCGGATCGGAACCGGGCTACGATTATTCGGTGGCGAACAAGAACGCCAACCTGGTCTGGACCCCCGACGTTCTGGACAAGTACCTGGACAACCCGCAGAAAATCGTGCCCGGCACCAAGATGCCCTACGCCGGGCTGAAGAACGCCACCAAGCGCGCCAACATCATCGCCTTCCTGGAGACGCTGAAATAGCCACATACGCCCGCCGAACCGCGGGTCGTTGATCTGGATCAACGACGCGCCGCGGCGGGGTAACGAGATTGCCGCCATGTCATCGAAAGGAGACGGGAATGCAATCCGTTGAATACCGCACGACCGGCGCCCTGGTGCTCGGCCTGGGCGGTCTGGTGGTCGCGGCCTCCCTGCTGTTCACCCAGCAGCACCACGCCGACGCGCTTCCCGCGTTCGCCGCCCAGACCGGCCAGCCCTGCACCGCCTGCCATATCGGCGGCTTCGGCCCGCAGCTCACGCCGTTCGGGCGCGCGTTCAAGATCAACGGCTATACGCAAGGCGGCGGCCAGGGCCTGCAGGCGCATATCCCGCTGTCGGCAATGTTGCAGGGGTCCTTCACCCACACGGCGAAATCGCTGCCCGACGGCAGCCAGCCGCACACCTATGACACCAACAACAATTTTGCCTTCGACCAGGCCAGCATCTTCGTCGCCGGCAGGGTCAGCGACCATACCGGCGGCTTCATCCAGCTCACCTACAACAACGTGGACAACCGGACGACACCGGGCAGCAACGGGCTGAGCGTCGACAACACCGATCTGCGGCCGTACACCACCACGGTGCAGGCGTTCGGCAATGACCTCACGCTCGGCGTCAGCGTCAACAACAATCCGTCAGTGCAGGATCCGTACAACAGCACGTTCGCGTGGGGCTATCCATACTACGGCGCCGGCCTTGCCCCCACGCCGGGTGCGGCGAGCATTCTCGCCGGCACCTTCGCCGGCAATGCGATCGGTGTCACCGCCTACGCCTGGTATAACGAACATTTGTACCTGGAAGCCGGCGGCTACGAAGCCATGAGCCCCTGGCTGCAGAACCGCTTCGGCGAAGCCGCGGGCGGCGCGCCGATCGTCAGCAGCGGGCTGATGCCCTATCTCCGCGCGGCCTATGAATGGGACTGGGGCAACAACGCCGCCTGGGCCGGCGGCACCTTCATGCACGCCGCGCTCAACCCGCTGTATCAGACCGGCAACGACAGCTACAACGACTACGCGATCGACGGCGGCTACGAATTCCTCGGCACCGGCAAGAACATCGTCACCTTGCAGGGCATCTTCGTGCACGAGGACCAGGAGCTGAAAGGCACCACCGCCAACTACAACGCCACCAACGGTACCAACTACGGGTCCGGCAACAGCCTCAACACACTCTCCGTCAACCTCGCCTACTGGTTCGAAAATACCTACGGCCTGACCCTCGGCTGGCAGCGGATCTGGGGGCCGTCGAGCCAGGTCGCCTACGGCCTCGCCGGATCGAACCCGATCAGCTTCAACGGCAAGCCCAACTCCAACGCCTTCACGATCGAGGCCGACTGGGTGCCCTTCGGCCAGGAAAAATCGCTGTGGCGTCCCTGGGCCAACGTGAAGCTCGGCCTGCAATACACGCTCTACACCGAGTTCAACGGCGCCTCGTCCAACTACGACGGCGCGGGCAGCAACGCCGGCGACAACAACACCCTGGTCCTGTACGCCTGGACCGCCTTCTGATCGCCTGAACCACCACGCACGCGGCAACGGCCGGGGCACCCGCCCCGGCCGTTCTCGTCTCCGCTCACTGACCCGTGAACGCCGCCCGCCGCTTTTCCAGGAACGCGCTGCGGCCTTCCTTGTAATCCGCGCTGTCGAAACACGTCGCTCCGGCGCGACGCACCTTGTCCATGTCGCGATCCGCGGGGTCCTTCAGCACCTCGTTGATCGTGAGCTTGGACGCCGCGATCGACAGCGGCGCGTTCTCCGCGATGGTGCGCGCGATCCCCAGCACCACCTCGTCCAGCGCCGCATCCGCCACCGCCTGGTTGATGAGGCCGATCCGTTCCGCTTCCCGCGCGCCGATCCGGTTCGCGGTGTACAGGATCATCCGCGCATGCGCCGGCCCCACCAGCTGCACGAGCTTGCGCAGCCCGTCGAACGCATAGGCGATCCCGAGTCGCGCCGCGGGAATCCCGAACTGCGCGCTTTCCGCCGCGATCCGCAGGTCCGTCTGCATCGCGATCGCGAGCCCGCCGCCCAGGCAGAAGCCGCGGATGCGCGCGATCGTCGGCTTGGCGAAACCGGCAAGCTTGCCGCGCCCGGCGCTGGTCAGCCGGTCGTATTCCACCTGCGCATCGGCGTTCGATCGGTTCTTCTCGAACTGGGAGATGTCGGCGCCGGAGACGAACGCCTTGTCGCCCGCCCCGGTCAGCACGACCACCCGCACCGCATCGTCGGCGGCGAAGGCATCGAGGATGTCGCCCAGCCCCTGCCACATCTCGATCGACATGGCGTTGCGCTTCTCGGGCTGGTTGAACGTGACCAGCCCGACGCCGCCTTCCACCGCCGCCAACATCTTGCCGCCGGCGTATTCGCGCGTCGTTGCGGTAACAGTGTCCATGGTCAGATCACTCCCTTGCTGCGCATCTCGGCAAGTTCATTGTCGCTGTAGCCGACGTCGCGCAGGATCGCGTCGGTGCTCGATCCCGCCTCCGGCGTCGCCAGGCGGATGTCCTTCGAGAGGCCGGAGATGTTGAGCGCCGAGGCGACCACCTGCTTCTCGCCCACGACCGGGCTTTTCATCATGCGTGCCATGCGCAGATGCTGCACCTGCGGGTCGGCGAACACCTGGTCGATCGTATAGATCGGCCCGCAGGGGATGCCGTTCGACTCGAACAGTTCGATCCAGTGCGCCGCCGGCTGCGTCCGGGTGATTTCCCCGATCGCGGCGTTGATGGTGGCGCGGTCGTTGCTGCGGCCTTTCTGTGTCTTCCACTCCGGCTTCGCCTTCCACGCCGGCTGGCCGATCGCGTCGCAGAAGCGTTCCCACACGCGGGTGGAGCTGGCGGCGATGTTGATGCTGCCGTCGGAGGTCGGGAACACCCCGGTCGGGATGCCGGTCGGGTGATCGTTGCCGGCCTGTTTCGCGACCTCGCCGGCCATCAGCCAGCGCGCGGCCTGGAAATCCAGCATGAAAATCTGGGCTTCCAGCAGGGACGTCTGCACCCAGCGGCCGACGCCGGTGCGGGTGCGGTCGAACAGGGCCATCATGATGCCCATCGCCAGCAGATTGCCGGCGGTCAGATCGTCGATCGGGATGCCGACCCGCACGGGCCCCTGGCCGGGCAGGCCGGTGATCGACATCAGCCCGCCCATGCCTTGCGCGATCTGATCGACGCCGGCGCGGTGGCCGTAGGGGCCATCCTGGCCGAAGCCGCTGATGCTGCCATAGACGATGCGCGGATTGACCGCGCGCACGTCGTCGTACGACACCTTCAGCCGGTGCTTCACCTGGGCGCGCATGTTCTCGATCACGACGTCCGCCTTGGCGGCCAGGCGCATGAAGGCCTCGTGGCCGGCGGGGTCTTTCAGATTGAGCTGGATCGCGCGCTTGTTGCGATGCAGGTTCTGGAAGTCGAAACCGTGCCGGTTGCCGGCGATGTCCTCGGCCCCCGGGGTCGGCGGCGGCTCGATGCGGATGACGGTCGCGCCCCAGTCGGCGAGATGGCGCACGGCGGTGGGGCCGGCGCGGGCGAGGGTCAGGTCGAGCACGACCAGTCCCGACAGCGGCAGGTGGTCGGTTTCGGCCTCGGGGTGCGGGGTGGGGGCGGCGTCGTTCGGCATCGGCTGGTCCTCCTTGGTCGGGCGGATACTCGGCCGGTGACGGCGACGGTCAAGGGGCGGCGCGGGTGCGCCTCCTACCCGGCGGCCACGTTGTCGAGCAGCCGCACGCTCCCGAGCCGCGCCGCCGCGATCAGCCGCGCGCCAGGCCGCACGGCCTCGATCGCGCGCAAGGACGGCCCATCGACCAGGGCGAGGTAATCAACCGCGAACCCGTCGCGTTCCAGCGCCGCCCGCTCCGCGCCCAGCGTCGACGCCGGGGCCGCTCCGCTCGCCAGCGCCGTCGCCGCTCGCGACAGCGCCCGGTGCAACGCCGGGGCGCGCGCCCGTTCTGCTTCCGTCAGGTACCGATTGCGTGACGACCGCGCGAGTCCGTCCGCTTCCCGCACGGTCGGGATGCCGATGACGGCCACCGGCAGGTGCAGATCGGCCGCCATCCGGCGTACCACTTGCAATTGCTGCCAGTCCTTCTCGCCGAAATACGCCGCCTCCGCGCCGACCTGGCCGAACAGCTTGGCGACCACCGTCGCCACGCCGCGGAAATGCCCGGGCCGGGCCGCGCCTTCCCAGCCCTCGGCCGGACCTTCGGGGACGATCGTGGTGGCCCCACCCGCGGGATACATGGTGGCGACGTCGGGCAGCCAGGCGAGCGCGCAGCCCCAGGCTTCGAGCTTCGCGAGATCGCCGGCCTCGTCGCGCGGGTAGCGCGCCAGATCCTCGGTGGGGGCGAATTGCAGCGGGTTGACGAAGATCGAGGCGACCGTCGCCGCGCCGCTGGCAACCCCGGCCGCCACCAGCGCGCCGTGGCCTTCGTGCAGGGCGCCCATGGTGGGCACGAGGGCGAGCGCGTCGGCGCGCACGCGCAGGTCGGCGGTGGCGGCGCGGAGGTCAGGCAGGGTGCGGGCGATCAGCATGGCGGTATTTTGCGCTTGCGAAAGGGGAAGGCAACCGCTGCCGGGCGGGCTTGCGTGGGACAGGAAACCGCCCTACGAAACGGCGTTACGGAAATACGGTCCCTGTTCCACCATGCGAAACACTGACACCCGCGACCCCTACCTCCTCGGCTCCCTGCGCAAGGGGCTGGAGGTGATCGACTGTTTCACCCGCCAGAAAAGCTGGAGCCTCGCCGAATTGGCTGCCGAACTCGGCCAGCCGAAGCCGACGGTCTTCCGCATCCTGCATACGATCGAGGCCTTCGGGTATTTGCAGAAAGACCCCGAGACCGGCCGCTATTCGTTGGGGATGCGCATGCACACCTTGGGCTCGGCGGCGGTGCGCCACGAGCAACTGCGCTGGCAGGCGCTGGCCCCGTTGCAGGACCTCGCGCAGGAAACCGGCGAGACCGTGCATGTCGGCATCCTGTATGACGGGGAGGCGATCTGCGTGCAGGCGGTGGACGGAACCCGGCTTGTTCGCATGCACGCCTTCGTGGGCAAGCGCACGCCCGCGCACGCCGGCGCGCTCGGCAAGGTGCTGCTCGCGCAACTGCCCGACGCCGAGGTCGATGCCTTCGCCGCGCGCGGCCTCGCGTCCTTCACCGCGCACACGATCACCGACCCCGCCGCCTTGCGCGCCGCGCTGCACCAGGTGCGCGCACAGGGCTACGCGCTCGACGACGAGGAGATGGAGCCGGGCCTGCGCTGCCTCGGCGCAGCGATCACCGACCACACCGGGCGGCCCTGTGCGGCCGTGGCCGTTTCGGTGCCGGCGATGCGCATGGATCCCGCGCGCATCGCCGCGCTGGTGCCGCAGGTGAAAGCCACCGCGGGCCGGATTTCCCGCATGCTCGGCAGCCCGAGCATGCACGACGCCGCCTGACCCATACCGACCTTGGAACGGAGACTGCTCGTGGACCCCGCACGCACCGTGATGAACGGCGCCGACATCATCGTCGATTTCCTGATCCGCCAGAAAGTGCCGTATCTGTTCGGCCTGTGCGGGCACGGCAACGTCGGCTTCCTGGACGCCGCGTTCAAGGCGCAGAACCGCATCCGCACCATCTCCACCCATCACGAGCAGACCGCCGGCCACATGGCCGACGCCTATTTCAAGGTACGCAACGAACCGGTCGCGACCTTCACCTCCTGCGGTCCCGGTTCGGCCAATATCGTGATGGCGCTGGCAGCGGCGATGATGGACAGCTCGGCGTTTTTCGCGATCACGGGCAACGTGCCGACCAGTCAGTTCAACCGCGCTCCGTTCCAGGAGACCGGACGGCACTACCAGGGCGATTTCCCCTCCGTCGTCCGGCCGTACGTCAAGCGCAGCTACCAGCCGACCCGGGTGGACATGCTGCCGCTCGCGGTGCGCCAGGGGTGGGAGCTGATGACCTCCGGCCGGCCCGGGCCGGTCAATCTCGATGTGCCGCTGAACGTGTTCGTGGAGGAGGCGGAGGTCGTGCCGCCCGTCGCCTCGGACCGGATCCGCAACAGCACGCCGGGCAATCCCGACGCGCTGGCCGCGGCGCTCGATCTGCTGCGCGCCGCCGAGCGGCCGGTCATCATCGCCGGCCAGGGCGTGCTGCTGGCGGAAGCGACGGCGGAACTGACCGCATTCGCCTCCGCGATGGGCATTCCCGTCGTCACCAGCCCGAACGGCAAGGGTTCGGTCAGCGAACGCGGCCCGCTGGCGTTCGGCTCGATCGGCCGCAACGGCACCTATGCGGCCAACGACGCGACCAAGAGCGCCGACGTAATCCTGAGCCTTGGTTTCACCTTCGACGACCGCGCCACCAGCGCCTGGCTGGACGGCTACACCTTGTCGATCCCGCCGTCGCGGCTGATCCAGATCGACATCGATCCGTCCGAGCTGGGTCGCAACTATCCCGCCGAGCTGCCGATCCTGGGCTGCGCGCGCGCAAGTCTCGCCTGGCTGAACGCCGCGCTGGCCGTGCGCCCCGCCGTCGCCCCGCCCGGGCGCGAGGCCTGGCTGGCACGGCTGCGCCACGGGCGCGAAGTGTGGCAGCGCTACCAGGGCGGGCTCGCCACGTCGGACGCGATGCCGTTGCGTCCGGAACGGCTGATGGCGGCGCTGTCGCGCGCGATCCCGGAGAACGCGATCGTCGCGAGCGACGTCGGCGTGCACCACAACTGGATCATCCAGCTGTTCGATGCGCTGCGCCCGCGCCAGTTGATCCATTCCTGGGGCTTCGCGGCGATGGGCTTCGCCACGTCCGGCATTCTCGGCGCCAAGCTGGCCGCGCCGGATCGGCCCTGCGTCGCGATCGCCGGCGACGGATCGTTCCTGATGACGCCGCACGCGCTGGCGACCGCGGTGGAATACGATATTCCCGTCGTTTGGGTGGTGTGGAATAACCGCGGCTATTGCTCGATCCGCGACATCCAGCACGGCATGTTCTCGGGCCGGGAGCTGGCGACCAGCTTCCAGAACGACACGTCGCGCGAGCTGTACAGCCCGGATTTCGCGGCGCTGGCGAAATCCTTCGGCGTCGCGTCGCATACGGTGACGCATGCCGGCGAGGTGGAGGACGCCATCGCCACCGCGATCGCCGCCAATCGACCCTATTTGATCGAGGTGCCGGTCGATCGCGACATCCGCCCGATCGGCACCGGAAGCTGGGAACTGCCGCCGCTTCCGCAGCCGGAGCCGAATTTCCTGAAGGCCCTCGCTGCCGCCGGGCTGTCGCTCTGATAGTTCGTAACAAGGAATGGAAACGAGCCATGAAACGCAGAACCCTGCTGGCCGGCGCCGCCGCGCTGCCTGCGACCGCCTGGCTTGGCGCGCGCGCCGCTTCCGCCGCGCCGGCGATTTCCGATGGCGTCGTGAAAATCGGCGTGCTGGATGACATGTCGGGCGTGTTCGCCGACCAGCAGGGCATGGGCGATTACGTCGCGGCACAGATGGCGGCCGAGGATTTTGGCGGCAAGGTGCTGGGCGCGCCGATTCAGGTGATCCAGGGCGATCTGGAGAACAAGGTCGACGTCGGTCTGTCGGTCGCGCGGCGCTGGATCGACGAGGACAAGGTCGACGCGATCTTCGGCCTCGGCAATTCCGCCGTGGCGCTGGCGGTGCAGGGGCTGTGCCGGCAGCGCGCGCGGATCGACGTGGTGATTGCGGCGGGTACTACCGACCTGACCGGCAAGGACTGCTCGCCCTACGGCGTGCACTGGACCTATGACAATTATTCCGCGGCCAAGGGGCCGGCGGATTACCTGGTAAAGCAGGGGAAGAAGAAATGGTTCTTCATCACCTCCGACTTCGCGTTCGGTCATTCTCTGGAGGAGAACGCGACCGGGATCCTGAAGGCGCTCGGCGCGCAGGTGCTGGGCCACAGCCTGGCCCCGCTCGGGCAGAGCGATTTCTCGGGCAACCTGGTGGCTGCCGCGGCGTCGGGGGCGGACGTGGTCGGGATTGCCGCGGGCGGGGCGGATTTCATCAATATCTGCAAGCAGATGGGCGAGTTCGGGATGCTGCGGCACGGGATCGTTCCGGCGGCGCTGAACTGCTCGCTGACGAACATCCATTCGCTCGGGCTGCCGCTGGCGCAGGGGATCGTGTTCAGCCAGCCGTACTACTGGAACCACGATGCGCCGTCCCGCGCGTTCGCCGCGCGCTTTGCCAAGCGGTTCAAGAACCGGCCGCCGACGGCGTTCCAGGCCAGCACCTGGGGCGCGGTGACGCACTACCTGAAAGCGATCGCCGCCGCCGGTACCGATGCGGCCGGGCCGGTGATGGAGAAGATGCGTGCGCTGCCGATCAATGATTTCATGACGAAGAACGGAAAGCTGCGCATCGACGGCACCGTGGTGCGCGATATGTTCCTGCTGCGTGCCAAGACGCCGACGGAGTCGCATGGGGAATGGGATCTGCTGGAAGTGGTGGAGACCATTCCGGGTGCCGATGCGTTCCGGCCGCTGGACCAGGGCGGTTGCCCGCTGGTGAAGTCGTGAACCGCACGGAGGCACGGCGATGATCGAACGCAACGGTGCGACCATCCGCAACATCGCCGAGGTGCTGTGGGAAACGCCGCCCGCGCATTACGACGCGCATTCGAAGATGCTGGTCTCACCGGAGACGGCGACGACCCGGTGCTTCGACCACCGTATCTCGTCCTATCAGCCGAAGGGCTATGTGGCGCCGCATCGGCATAAGGTGCAGGAGCAGATCTACCACGTGCTGGAGGGCGAGGGGTTGATGGAACTGGACGGAGAGCGGACCGTGGTGCGGACGCATGATGTGGTCCATATCCCGCCGGGGGTGGAGCATGCGTTGTACAATACGGGGCTGCGCGATCTCGTGTTCCTCGTGATCACGACGCCGCCTAGCGACGAGTGACGTGCGGGTCCAGATTCCCTCGGGGGGGCGAACGGCAGGCTTCCATGGGTCATGGGCCGGTGCGGCCTTCGGCTCACGACCGCCCAGGCGGACATTCGCACCGGCACTGCCCGCCGCAAGCGGCTGACGAAGCGAGATCGTGGGGGCGGCCCATAAGCCTTGAGTTTTGCACATCCTGGCCCGCGCCGATGGCCCGGTCGAACACCACCGCGAAGTAGGTATAGACGATGAAGTTGCGAGATCGCGCCATCAGCGTGGTGAGCAAGGTCAAGGCGATGCGGCGATCAGCGATTGGCGCAAGGCGCTGCCTGAGCGTGATCTGTGCAGGCAGCGGTAGTTCAGGTAGGAGCGTCCGCACGCCGATGCTGGCGGCCGCGTGCGCATAGGTCATCTGCCTGACAGCACGATGATCGCAACGAGGGTTGGCGTATTGCGTCGCCTGACGTGTGCGAGCCCGCAGTTGATTGCCGGGCACGGATTGCCCCGGCATCCTAACGATCTGGTGGGTCTCCCGTGCATTGGAACGGGGCGGCCAGGCCAATCGACGAGTTGGGAGTTTCGCGACCCTGGAACAGGCAAGTCATTCGACATCCGAATGAAATCGAGGCTTGTTACGTCGACGGAAGGTGCTGTTGATGCTGCTGTCTCAGGGACAGGTTTCGTCCGCCTGCTGCATTATCAGGCTTTCGACGCGCTTGCTGATCGTAGGTTGCAACTGGTGCGGGAAGACTTCGAACCCGAGCCCATGCCGGTCAATCTCGTTCATGTTGCACGGGGGCAAATGCCCCTAAAGATGCGACGCTTTCTCGATTTTTCTACCCCGATATTGCGCCAAGCTCTTACGAAAGTCGGGCAAGGTTTGCCGTCAGCTTCGGGCATATAACGATGCTCTCGACCTGTCCGGAGCGACCGGCGCCGTCGACGGGAACGGTGATCGGCTGAGTGCCTCAGGCGGCGAGCGTCTCGATAACCAAGCTCAGCAATTCCCGCATCCGGGCCAATCGGCGCAGATCGCGGTGATAGCCAACGAAGGTGTCCCGGCCCGGCGGCGGCTCGTCCAGGTCCAGTGCGACGATGTTGGGGGTCACGTCGCCCAGCGGGCGCGGCAGAACCGCGAGACCCGCGCCATTGGCACATAGTTGCGCCTGGACCTCGCGATTGTTGCTGCGGTGCGCCACCGTCGCGTTCGGCAACAGTCGCTTCAGCCAGATCGCATCGGGCATTTCGGAAAAGTCGGTGTTCATTGTGATGACCCGCGCGCCGGCTCCGTCCCCCGCTCTCGGCTTGTCGTGTCCGGCCAGGCCATAGAGCGCATAGGGAATATGCATCAGTTTGCGCGAGATGACTTCAGGTTCGTCGAAAGACTTGATCCGGAAGACCATGTCCGCCTCCCTGCGGGGCAGACTGTAGAGCCGGGCGTCTGTCAGCAGTTCAATGCACACGAGCGGGTGCCGACGGCCGAACTCGGCCAGCACGGGCGCGAGCATATGGGTGCCGAACCAATCCGAGGAAGAGAGCCGCAACATTCCCTGCAACTGCGACTCTTGGCCCGCCAACTGTCGCTGGAACGCCAAGACTTCCTCTTCGACCCGCTCCGCGTGGCCAAGCACGGAGGCGCCCTCGCCGGTCAGCACCAAACCTTCCCCCGTGCGCTGGAACAGCGTCTGCCCCACTGCTGCTTCCAACGCGCGCAGCCGCCGCCCCATCGTCGGCTGCGTCTGGCCAAGGTGTCGTGCGGCCGCCCCGAGTGTTCCCTCGCGGGCAATCGCCAAAAAGACCCGGAGATCGCTCCATTCCATCTTAACGCCCGCCCCAAACAAAAGTGCATGGACATCGTGCAGTATCTATGATCGTCATGCAGAATGTAAGGTCTGATACTGCTGCCGTCACCAGGGCAATCGCGATGAACAGCCATCCCACGATGCGAGCCGCAATTCTTGAGGCGCATGCGGCGCCCTTCCATGTAGCCACCGTTGCCCGACCGGTTGCGGGCGCGGGCGAGGTGTTGGTTCGGGTCGCCGCGAGCGGGGTGAACCCGCTCGATCTTAAAATCCGCGAGGGCACGGCTGCGCACGCGAGGCAAAAACTGCCGGCAATCCTGGGCATCGACCTGGCTGGCACGGTCGTCGCCGCCGGTCCTGGGGTGACGCGCTTTCGTCCAGGGGATGAGGTCTACGGCATGACCGGCGGCGTCGGCGGGCACCAGGGTTCGCTGGCGCAATATGCCGCTGTGGATGCCGATCTGCTCGCGCTCAAGCCGGCCAATCTCAGCATGAGGGAAGCCAGCGTCGTGCCGCTTGTCTTCATCACGGCGTGGGAGGGCCTGGTCGATCGCATGGCGGTCCGGGCCGGTCAGACGGTCCTGGTTCTAGGTGGCGGGGGAGGCGTCGGCCAGATGGCGATCCAGATCGCCCGTGCCCGCGGGGCCGAAGTGTTCGCGACAGGCTCATCATCCAGCAAACAGACGGTCGAGAGCCTGGGCGCCAACTTCATCGATCGTTCGGAGGCGGTAGAGCCGTTCACGAAGCGCCTGACCAGCGATCGCGGCTTCGACGTCGTCTATGACACTGTAGGGGGTACGGCCCTGGATGACGCTTTCCTGGCCGTGAAACGATTTGGCCATGTGGCGAGTGCGCTCGGCTGGGGGAGCCACGCGTTGGCGCCATTGTCATTTCGGGCCGCTAGTTACTCGGGCATCTTCACCCTCTTGCCTCTAATTACCGGCGAAGGGCGGTCGCATCACGGGGAGATCTTGACCGCGGCAACCCGCTTGGCGGAAGCTGGGCAACTATCGCCGTCGCTTAACCCGCGGCGGTTCACGCTGGACAGGCTTGACGACGCCTATCGTTTGATCACCGAGGGTCAAGCGCGGGGCAAGCTATCGATCGATATCGAGGAGGGAGCGGGATCATGAGCGACGCGACATTCGCGAACGCCTGATCCTCTCCAATCGGACAATGTTCACCTGCGGTGATCCGAAATGCAGCACGCCGACCAGTCTCGAGAGGTAGATGGCCGGACGGACTCCAAATCCGACAAACTCGGCTATCATAATGACATGGGCGGTTTCGCGCAGGCAGCGCCGGACGCGCCAAGCCCGCAATTTTTCATATTCATGCGCGATAGCGTAGGCGTCGGGGAAATCAAGGGCGTTGGGGAGCGATGGATTGCCCCTGCGGCCCTGTACACTGGACCTGCGGGCATTGGCGAAGCCTCATGGACGATCACGCCTGAGACGGTGATAGCACTTCGTCTGCACGGCGCGGTCGTCGAGGATCACAACCGACGGGTGACCCGAACCAGTGGTCCCGGCCGCGAATTTGCGCTCCAGCCCAGGGGCACTTCGACTCGTTATCTCGCCTCCCAGAGCGTCAAATTCGGCCAGGTGTTCCTGCCTGACGCATTGCTCGACAGAGCAGCCGACGCGGAAGACCTTCCCGCCCTGAGCGGCCGGCTGCGCGACGACCTCTCGTTCGTCCCGGAAAGAACGCTACAGATTCTGACATCCGACTACCTCCGGCGCGCCTTCGACCGGCTTATTCCCGCCACGTCGCTCGAGATGGAGGGCCGTGCGCTTCTGCTGGTTGACTGGCTGCTGCGGTTGCATCAGTCACCTCATGCAGGCGCGGCACCGGCGGCAGGCGGCCTTTCGCCGCGACATTTGCGTCAGAGCTGCGACTTCATTGTCGAAAATCTGGCGGAAGACATTTGCCTCGACGATCTGGCCGAGCTGACCGGACTTACAGCCAAGCATTTTTCACGCGCGTTCAGGCAATCGACAGGCTACCCGCCGCACCAATATCTTATTGTGCAACGTGTCGAGGCAGCCAAGCGCCATCTGATCGGCGGCAAGGCCAGCCTCGCCTACATTGCGCTTGCATGCGGCTTCGCCGATCAAAGCCATTTTACCGCGACGTTTCGAAGACTTGTCGGCGTTCCCCCCGGCACATGGCGCCTGAATCACGTGAAATGACGGCCCGTAGTGCTCGTCAGAGAATGCTCCGTTTTCAACAACGTGCGGAAAATCACAAAGAAGTGGCATCTGCGTTTGGAGTAGCAATTCAGCTGCAACCGATTGGTTGCGGGCCCTGACGAAGCACGGGAGTCTATCAGGACCACTGTCAATTCTCTTTGTTGGAGCGACGATGATGAACGCGAGCGCTGCACCCGATGTCGCGACAGACCCCGATATCGACCCACCAATCAGGGCGTTCCTGGTGCAGATCAACAAGGACGCGAGCCCGTTCTGGGAGTTGCCGCAACCCAAGCCTCAGGAAGCACTTACTGGGCTGCAAGATGCTACGCCCGTGGATATGTCGGGGGTCGCCACGGTAGAAAAGTCGATCACCTACGACGGCCGAACGGTGAAGCTCTATGTCATGACGCCGCAGCATGTCGTCGGCAAACCGGGGGTCCTTCTTTTCATCCATGGCGGCGTCTGGATTGTCGGCAACTTCGCAAACCATAAGCGATTGTTGCGTGACCTGGTCGTTGGCTCCGGCCAGGTCGGCGTTTTCGTCGAATATACGCCGTTGCCGGAGGCCAAGTATCCGACACAGCCGGAGGAATGCTATGCTGCGCTGAAGTGGGTTGCCGCACATGCCAGCGAGTTCGGAGCCGACGGCAGCCGCATCGCGGTCGCGGGCAATTCCGTTGGCGGTGACCTGTCGGCGGCACTGACGCTGATGGCAAAAGATCGAGGCGGCCCAGAGATCAGCTATCAAGTGCTATTGATTCCAGCAACCGACGCGAGCGTTGACACCGCCTCGTATCATGCTTTCGCCAATGATCGCTTCTTGTCTCGTGGATTCATGAAGTATGGCTGGGATAGGTATGCGACTGACGAAGAGACCCGCAACCATCCATACGTGTCACCTCTGCGTTCCAGCAGAGAGCAACTCGCGGGGCTTCCGCCGGCACTCGTCATAACCGCCGAAAATGATCCCCTCCGTGACGAGGGTGAGGCGTACGCCCGTAAGCTGAAGGAGGCAGGGGTCGAAGTGAATGCGGTCCGCTACAACGGTACGATTCATGACTTCGTCCTTCTCAATGCGCTTCGGCATATCCCATCTACCGAGAGCGCGCTCCGACTGGCAAGCGAGGGCATCCGCAAACATATCGGCCAGTGATCGGAATGGCGGATGTCTTCACCCACGAAGTCATCCGCCTTTTCAATATGAATCGAAGTCGGCAAATCTGAAGTTGAATGAGGCGGCCGGGAATAGGTACTTCGAGCGGGAAATTTGCTGCATGGCGCCCGAAAGTGAGCATCCAAGACCTTGAAAGTCGGAACGGTCCATAAACGTCGCGTTTACGCCGACATCCGCCATGCCGCCGCTGTCAGCCATCAGCCACTTGCGGCGTTAGACGCGTAGCGCCCGCAGCACGGCGAATCCGCTCTCGGCATTGTGGAACGTCACCCGCTCGACGATGCCGGCGAGCACTTCGCCATCGGGCCACGGGGCCTGGTGCTCGGTCATCGCCTGGTTTCGGGATCAGCGCCGATCATTGGCAGGGTAGTCACCCTTCTCCCGTCGTGCCGTTTGGTGGTCCTTGGACGGGATGGGATAATGGACACCCGCCGAGCATAGGAGGCCCGCATGAACGCGCCACCGGATCCCGCCGGCCGGGTCGCCATCGTCACCGGCGCCGGGCGCGGTCTCGGGCGCGCGATGG
>JABBNW010000002.1 GCA_019352115.1 Pseudomonadota bacterium | reverse complement strand
GTACCCGCCGACCCGATCAGCCGCGCCCTACCCGACCGGGGGATGAGCAGATACCTGTTGACCCACGCGCTCCGAATTTGGGCGCGCCCCGGCGCCCGACACTAGCGGTCTCTGGTCGACCCGACCGTACCCCGTTGATCCACCACCGCCACCAGCGGCAGGACACCGAAGAGCGCCGGCACGGGTCCGCTTGCTTTTCCATGGTCACCCGGCCGCCGGCAACACGGCACATGGCCGCGGCGGGGACCGCTAGCAGCGGCGTGACAGTGCGTTGGCGGCAAGGTTTCGGTGAAGGAGGAGATCGCGCGCTGGGCGGAGGTTCTGGGGGTGAACCATTTCGTCATGCGGGTGCAATCGCCGGGCCTGCCGCAGGAGAAGGTGCTGGGGTCGATCCGGCGGCTGGGGGAGATTTCGGGTAGGGGTTGCGCTACGGCGGCCGGCGTATGGCTCCGCTGCCGGGACCCGCGCCGATCCGGCGTCACAGATGATCCGGCCAGCGTTGTCTCCCGTGCAGGACGCGCAGGATTTCGATGCTGGCGCCGCGCACGCGATAGGCGACGACGTAGGCCGTTCGCCCCACGACCAGCTCGCGGGTGGCTAGGCGGCGACCGGTGCGGCCGAGTTCGGGAAACCGCAGCAGGCTGCCCACTGCCGCCAGGACGCGCGCGATCTGGCGGTCCGCTGCGGGCGCGTTGTCGCTGGCGATATAGGCTCGGGTGGCGGCGAGGTCGCGGACGGCGGACGCGGTCCAGACTATCCGCATTCGGGCATGGGAAGCTCGTCGGGCTGGCCCCAGGAGTGGACCCAGGCGACGACTTCGTCATGCGCCACGACCCGGCCCGCATCCGCCGCCGCGATTCCCTCGTCGATCGCCGCAAGCTGCCACTGCTGGACGGCGACGAACTCGCGTAGCGCCTGGCCGATCACCCAGGATTTCGGGCGGTCGAGGGCGCTGGCGATCGCGGTGAGCCGGTCGTTGAGGGCCGGTTCCAGGCGGACGCTGACGGGCGCGGTTTTGCGTGTATCCGATAGGGCCGTCTTCATGGTCGTTCCCTTGCACAACAACGTAGCGGCCATCGACAGCGCTCCCGGATCGTCCGGCGCCGAACTCCGGACACGCGCCGGCGCCCCCTACTGGTCCACCACCGAGCCATCCACATGCGCGCGCATCGCGATCGGCCGCGGCCGCATCGGGAACCGCCGCTCGGCATCGGGCACCAGCTCCACCCCGATCCCCGGACCCGACGGGATCGCAATGAACCCGCCCTCCTGATCCGCCAGCCCCGTCGCCAGCGCCGAGCCCAGCAGATCGGCCCCGCCATCCAGCTCCGGCGTGCGCGACGGATATTCCTGGATCGCGAAATTCGGGATGCAGGCGGCAATCTGCAGGCAGGCCGCGGTGCTCACCGGCGACAGCGGGTTGTGCGGCACCACCTGCGCGTCGTGCGCTTCCGCGATCGCCGCGATCTTCTTCGCCCCCGTGATGCCGCCGCACAGACAGACATCGGGCCGCAGGTATTCCACCGCGTGGCGGGCGAGCAGGGTCTGGAACTGGTACATGCTGGTGAAGCGTTCGCCGGTCGCGATCGGGATGCCGATCTTGTCGGCCACCCAGGCCATCGCGTCGAAACTGTTCGGCCGCAACGGATCCTCGAAGAACATCGGCGTGTATTTCTCGATCCCGCGCCCCAGCGCGATCGCCTCCGGCGGGGTCATGCGGCGATGTATCTCGATGCAGAGATCGACCTCCGGCCCGACTGCCTCGCGCAGCCTGCGGACGTTGTCGATCGCCTGTTCGATCTTGAGCGCGTGCGGCTTGTAGTAGGGCTCGCTCTCGTCCTCATCCAGCAACGGATTGAGGTGACCGAGGGCGGAGAATCCGGCCGCCTTGAGCCGCTTCGCCTCGGCCACCAGCGATTCGATGGACCGGCCCTTCACATGGCCATACAGCCGCGCCTTGTGGCGCATCTTCCCGCCCAGCAGTTCATAGACCGGCACGCCGAGCGCCTTGCCCTTGATGTCCCACAGCGCGATGTCGATCGCCGACACCGCGCCGGTGATCGCGCCGCCGGTAAAATGATTGGCCCGCAGCATCACGTTCCAATGGTGCTCGATCGGCGCGGGGTCCTTGCCGACCAGGTAGGCGCCGTATTTCGTGATCGAGGCGGCCGAGGCCTCCAACTGGCCCCAGGCGCCGGATTCCCCGAGGCCGGTGATGCCGGCATCAGTGCTGATGCGGACGAACAGGAAGCGGT
Source organism: Pseudomonadota bacterium (assembly GCA_019352115.1). Lineage (GTDB taxonomy): Bacteria > Pseudomonadota > Alphaproteobacteria > Acetobacterales > Acetobacteraceae > JAJZVS01. The sequence goes on along the minus strand of JABBNW010000002.1, from coordinate 65,029 downwards.
CGATCAGCAGCGGTTCGACCTTGGTGATCTTCATGGCGCGGCTCCGTGGCGGGCGGATCGGGAACGCGCCCTGCCGGCGCGGATGCGCGAGCAGGGCGGTGGGCGCGGGCGGCAGGATGGCGGGGCCGCCGCGTCAGCGTCCACTTGCCAATGATCGGCGCCTTGCACGCGGCGCTCAAGCCGTCGTGCCGGGCCGATGCCGCCCGATCCGCGACGTGGGCGGGCACGGCACGCCGCCCCGACGGCGCCGGCGCGGATCTTCATCCCGGCAGCCGCAACCGCACCGAAACCGGGCAATGGTCGGACAGCCGCTGCTCCCACGCCCGCCCGCGTTCCCGATACACGAGCACCCGCAGGGTGCGCGGTTCCAGCCAGGCGCGCGCCACACCGCCGGCAATGATGTGGTCGATGAAGCGCTCGCCCCCCAGGCACGGGCTGGCGTAGCCCGCGGTGGCCCGCAGCAGTGGCGCCGCCGCGTCCAACCGGGTCCACAGCGGATCGGGATGCCCGTCGCGCACGTCCATCCAGCGGTTGAAATCCCCGAGCAGCAGGAAGGCCTCGCCCGCCGCCGCCCGCGCGCGGATCCAGGCAACCAGCGCGGGCACCTGGCGTGCAAGCTCCACGCACGCCGGCCGATCGCCGCCCAACGCGGACCAGTCGCAACCCGCCTTGAGATGCACCGCCAGCACCCGGAGATCGCCGCCCGGCAGATGCAGGGTGATGTCGGCCCCGCTGCGCAGCCCGGGCTGAGCCGCCGCCAGCGCCGTGTCGTCGGGATGGACGGTGAACGGAATGCCGCGCCGGACGACCAGCCCGACCCGCTCCACCTGCTTGTCGTGGGTCATGTGGATCACGTAGCGATCGGGCGGGAAGACCCGGGCCGCCATGGCCGCCCCGTCCACTTCCTGGATCGCGATGACATCGGCGTTCATCGCCGCTGCATAGCCGCGCAAGCGGGCGATGTCGGCGGGACGCTTGGGCCGCACGTCGGACGGCAGGGACGGGCTGCCGGCCGGCCGGTCGGTCAGCCAGTCCAGGTTCCAGGTTGCCACTTTCAGGCGCGCCGCCGCCGCGCCCCACGCCCCACCCGAGACGAAGACCGCCACCAGGAGCACGCGCGGCGCCGCCGGTGTCCGCCCCGCCGCAAGAAGGACACGGCAAACCAATCGCCATCTGCCCGCCTGGCGCGCAGACGGACAACGCCCGCCGCCAAGAGTTGTCCTGTCAGCCGTCGCCTCGATCTCCCGCTGCTGCCAAGGCCGCAGCGTGCGCGCCAGGTCGTAAACAACCGATGATCGTTCGACCGCGTTGCCGCCGGACGCGCCGGCTTGTAGCGTCCGCGGCGATGATCGTTTTCCCCACCGACCCACGCCCCGCGCCGTGCCTGCCCCGGCGCGCACCGGTTCGCGCGTTACTCGTGCTGGCCCTGCTGGCGGCGACCGCCGGTCCGGCGGCGGCCCGCGAACTCACCCTCGCGGTCCGCTCGCCGGCCCGACTGGCCGCCGTGCAGAAAACCTTCGTCGCCCCCTTCCAGACCGCCACTGCCATTCCGGTGCTGGCGCAAAGTTGGCCGGGCGGGATGCCGGCGCTCACCACCGGGCTGGCCGGGAAGGATCCCGCCTGGGACCTGGTGGAAGTGGACGGCGTGGAGCTGCGCGAGGGCTGCGACAAGGGATTGTTCGCGAAGCTTGATCCGAACCAGATCGGCGGCTCGGCGCACTACCTCCCGATGGCCATCTCCCCCTGCGGCATCGGCGCGACCGTCGCGAGCACGGCGCTCGCCTGGGACCGCGACAAATTCCCCGGCACGCCGAGCTGGTCGGATTTCTGGGACGAGGCGAAATACCCCGGCAAGCGCGGCCTGCGCCAGGGTGTGCGCGGCAACCTGGAAATCGCGCTGATGGCAGACGGCGTAGCGCCGGGCGACGTGTATAAAGTGCTCTCGACCCCGGCCGGGGTGGACCGCGCGTTCCGCAAGCTCGACCAGCTCCGCCCCTATATCGTGTGGTGGAAGACCCCGGCCGAGGCGGCGAAAATCCTCGCCTCAGGCGGGGTGCTGATGACCAGCGCACCGACCTCGGCGATCGCCCTCGCCGCGCGCGCCACGCACCGCAATTTTGGCATCGGCTGGTCCGGCAGTCTGTTCGACGTCCTCAGTTGGGCGGTGGCGAAAACCAGCCCGAACCAGGCGGCGGCGATGCAGTTCCTCTATTTCGCCGGGACCCCCGCGATCGAGAGCCAACTCGCCGCGCAGTTCGCCGAGGGCGGGCTCGCGGTCGGCGCCAACGACGATCTGCCACCGGCGGTCGCCGCAGACTCCCCCACCTTGGCCGCCAATCTCAAAGGGGCGCTCAGGATCGACGACGCGTTCTGGAGCGCCAATCTCGTGAAGCTGCGGCAACGGTTCGATGCCTGGTTTGCACACTGAATCCCCGTCCCCGGCCACATCGTCCTCGGCCACGTCGCCCCCGGGCACATCGTCCCCGGCCGGGCTGACGACGCAGTCCGGCGGGGACGGAACAGTCCTCGCTTTCTCAGGCCAACTGGACGCCGCCGGCGCGGCCCAGCTCTGGCGCCCGACGCTGCGTGCCGCCCATGCCGCCGCGTCCGGCCCACTGGGGTTCGACCTGCAAGCGGTGAGCGGGATCGACATGCTCGGCGCCACCCTGCTCGCCGCCGCCGAGGCCGCACACGGCAGCCCGGCCACCGTCACCGGGGCCGACCCAAAAACCACGACCCTGCTCGCCCGCGCCCGCGCCGCAGGCACCGAAGCGAAGCCCGCGCCCCGGCCGCCGCGCATTACCGCGCGCCAGATGCTGGCCGCCGGCTTCGGCGCCGTCAGCGGCGGCGTCGCCTTCGTGGGGGAGGCGGTGATCGCCGTCATCCACCTGCCGAGCCGGTGGCGGATGTTCCGCCTCGGCGACGTGCTGCGCGAAGCCGACCAGGCCGGCTTCCGCGCCCTGCCGCTGGTGCTGCTGCTTGGCTACCTGATCGGGCTGATCCTCGCCTTCCAGTCCTCCATCCCGATGCGCCAGTTCGGCGCCGATCTGTTCGTCGCCAACCTCGTGTCCATCAGCCTGCTGCGCGAGCTTGGCCCGCTGCTCGCCGCGGTGGTGCTCGCCGGGCGCACCGGATCGGCCTTCGCCGCCGAGATCGGCACGATGAAAGTGAACCAGGAGATCGACGCGCTGGTGGTGATGGGGATCGACCCCATGACCCTGCTCGTGCTGCCGCGCATGCTCGCGGCCCTGCTGGTGATGCCGGTATTGACCCTGCTGCTGGATTTCGCCGGCCTGCTCGGCATGACCACGGTGATGACCGGGTTCGGCTATTCCCTGCCGGCGATCCAGGCGCAGGTGCAATCCGCAGCCACCGTCGGCGACCTCACGGGTGGATTGCTGAAAGCGGCGGTGTTCGGCGCCGCGGTGGCGGCGATCGGGTGTCGCTCCGGCCTCGGCACCGGGATCGGGCCGCGCGCGGTCGGCTTCTCCGCCACCGCCGCCGTGGTCGGTGGGATCGTCGCCACCATCCTGATCGATGGGCTGTTCGCGATCCTGTTCTACCGGCTGGGCCTGTGAGCGAACCCACCCCGCTGCTGCAGGCAACCGGGCTGGCGCAGCGCTTCGGCGCCCGCACCATCTACCGCGACGTCTCCTTCAGCGTCGCTCCGGGGGAGGTGTTCGTCATCCTGGGCGGCTCCGGCTGCGGCAAATCGACCGTGCTGCGCCAGGCGGTCGGCCTGCTCCCCCCTACCGCGGGCAGCATCGAAATCGCCGGCCACACGATCACCGGCCGCGCGGGCGAGGCGGGGCGGGCCGTGGCGCGGCGACTGATCGGGGTCATGTTCCAGTCGGGCGCGCTCTTCGGCTCACTGTCGCTGCTCGGCAACGTCTCCCTGCCGCTGGAAATCTTCACGGACCTGCCGCCGGAGGCGCGCGATGCGGTGGCGCGGGTGAAGCTCGGCCAGGTGGGTCTGGCCGACGCCGCCGCGCTCTATCCGGCCGAGATTTCGGGCGGCATGGCCAAGCGCGCGGCGATCGCGCGCGCCATGGCGCTCGACCCGCCGCTTTTGTTCCTCGACGAACCCTCCGCCGGCCTCGATCCGATCACCTCGGCCGAGCTCGATCGGCTGATCCTCGATCTGCGCGACGACCTCGGCGCCACCTTCGTCGTGGTGACGCACGAACTGGCCTCGATCATGGCGATCGCCGATCGGTGCCTGATGCTCGATCGCAACGCCTATCCCGACGCCGGCGGAGTGATCGCGATCGGCGATCCGCACGATCTGGCCGCGAACAGCACGCACCCGATGGTACGCGCGTTCTTCCACCGCACCCTGATGCCGGCAACGGCGGGAGAGCCTTAGATGGACGGAAGCGGCGTCTTCCTGCGCGTCGGCGCGCTGATCGTGCTCGGTCTCGGGTTGCTGCTCGGGATCGTTTGGTTCCTCGGCGGCCAGCGGTTCGGCCACGGACAAGTGTACGAAAGCTACTTCCACGAATCGGTGCAAGGGCTGGAAGTGGGCGCACCGGTGAAATACCGCGGCGTCACGGTCGGCCGGATAACGGCGGTTGGCCTCGTCAGCGCCGAATACGGCCACACGCCGGCCGACCTGCGCAACCCGGCCTATCGGCAGGTGTTCGTGCGCTACCTCGTGGACGTGGCGAAAATCGGCCCGATGCCGAAGCTTTCGACCGCGATCCGGCTCGGGCTGCGGGCGCGCATCGTCTCCCAGGTGTTGACCGGCGTGGGCTTCATCGAACTCGATTTCTCCAATCCGGCGCTGTATCCCTCGGTGGCACCGCCCTGGCAGCCGGAGGCGGAATACATCCCTTCGATCCCGAGCACCTTCACCCAGGTGCAGGACGCGGCCCAGGCGCTGCTCGCGAAACTGGACAAGATCGACCTCGACCGGCTATCGGATTCGTTACAGCAGTTAATTAATTCCCTGAACGACGAACTCACCACCGGGGACGTCCATAAGACCCTCGGCGACGCCCAGGCGCTGCTCGTGACCACCCGCACCGCCGTGCAGAAAGCCGACCTGCCGGGGCTATCGGCCGCGCTGCGACACACCGCGACGGATCTGCAGGCAGTGGCGAAAAACCCTGCCCTGGCACGCACCCTGACGAACAGCGCCGCCGCCAGCGGACGACTGGTCAGCCTGACCCGGCAAATGAGCGCCCTGGTCGCCCACCTGCAAACCGCCGTGCAAACCGGCACCGATACCGCCCGCGCCCTCGACAGCCGCCTCGGCCCCATCCTGCGCGACCTGCGCGGAACCGCCGCCAACCTGCGCGCCACCACCGAAAGCCTGCGCCAATACCCCGCCCAATTGCTGACCGGCCCGCCGCCGCCTGACCATAGCCTGGGGCGCTGAGGTGGGAGGGGGCACAGGAAGCAAGGCCAGGGGCTCTGCCCCTGAACCCCGCCAAGGGCGAGCCCTTGGAACCCGGCCGTTTTGGCGCCCGGATCGGGCGGTGTGACGTTCGTCACCGATTTTGCGGATCAGGCGGTGGTTTTGCCGCTGGTTCTGGTGTTGGCGGCGGTGTTGGCGGCGCAGGGGTGGCGGCGCGGGGCGGCGGCGTGGCTTCTGGCGACGGGCGGCACGTTGGCGGTGATGCTGGTGCTCAAGCTGTTCGCCATTGCCTGCGGGCCGCCTTTGCTGCGCAGTCCGAGCGGGCACACGGCGGCGGCCGCCCTGGTCTGCGGCGGGCTGGCGGTGTTGGCGGGGCTGGGCGCCACGGCGGTGGGATTGGCGGCGGCGGGGGGCGCGATCGTGATCGGCCTGACCCGGATCGCACTCGGGATGCACTCCTGGGCGGAGGCGGTGCTGGGCGGAGCAGTCGGCGTCGCGGGGGCGCTGGTCCTGGCGCGGGTGGCGGGGCCGCGGCCTGCCGGGCTGCCTCTGCGCTGGGTCGTGGTCGGGGCCGTGGTGGTAGTGGCGTTGCTGCATGGGCTGCGCCTGCCGGCGGAGGCGCATATTCGCGTGGCGTCGTTCGACACCGCGCGATGGATCGGGCTGTGCCGGGGCGCGCCCCGGTAGTGTCCTGCCCCTGAAGTGCCTTTTCAGGGGCAGGACACTGAAAAAAAGAGCTCGTGTGCTGCCCCGTCCCCGGCGCGGGAGACGGGGCCGCGTGGCGGTTCAGTCGCCGACGGCGCGCAGCAGCGGGCGGCGGCCGACGATCAGTTCCTCATAAACGTCGAGGTAGTCTTCGGCCATGCGTCGCGCGGTGAAGCGGCGGTCGAAGGTGGCGCGTACGGCGCGGCGATCGAGCTTGTCGATGCTGCCGACCGCGGCGATGGCGGCGGCCTCATCCGGGACGATGAAGCCGGTTACGCCGTGGTCGATCACTTCCGGCACGGAGCCACGGTTGAACGCGATCACCGGCGTGCCGCAGGCCATCGATTCGATCATCACGAGGCCGAACGGTTCCGGCCAGTCGATCGGGAACAACAATGCGTGTGCGCCGGACAGGAATTCGGGTTTCTGCGCATCGTTGATCTCGCCGATGAACTCCACGTGCGGGTTGGCGGCGATCAGTGGCGCGATCTCCTGTTCGTAATAGGCGCGATCGGCATTGTCGACCTTGGCCGCGACCTTCAGTTGCACGCCGGCGGCAGCGGAAATGCGGATCGCCTTGTCGAGGCCCTTTTCCGGCGAGACGCGGCCGAGGAAGGCGAAATAGCGCTGCGCCACCGGTTGCGGCGTCAACAGCCGAGCCGGCATGCCGTGCAGCACCGTGCGCACCCAGTTCAGGTCCGGGATCGGCCGGCGCTGGTGATCGGAGATGGAGACGAACGGGGCGTCCGGGAACGTCTCGTAGACCTCCTTGAACTCCGGCAGGTCGAGCCGGCCGTGCAGGGTGGTCACGAACGGCGTCGGCTGGCGGGAGAACAGCGACAGCGGGAAGTAGTCGGTATGGAAGTGCAGCACGTCGAACTCGCCGGCCCGGCGATAGACCAGCTCCATCATCCGCATGTAGTATGCGATCCAGTCCTTGACGGCGGGATCGAGCCGGATCGCCTGGTCGCGCATCGGCGCCAGGGTCGCGGAGGTAACGGAATCGCCGCTGGCGAACAGGGTCACGTCGTGCCCCATTGCGACCAGTTCTTCGGTGAGCGAATACACCACCCGCTCGGTGCCGCCATACAGCTTGGGCGGCACCGCCTCGAACAGCGGCGCAATTTGAGCGATACGCATAAACGAGACCCCTTTTTACTTGGCCTGCGGGAGCGGATACTGTCCGGCCATCCGGCGCGACTTGTCCGTCGCTCCCACTTGTCACCGATCCGATATAGAAATCGAATGTGGCGAGAATCCGGCACCTTTGCCTCACGATTGCTGCGATTGCGCTCCAGATAGACAGGGTCGTCCCCTTGCCGGTTGGAAGGCGCCTATCCCGATGGGTTCAGTCCACAAGTTCACACCCCCTGCCCCGCCCGATGCCGCGCTTGGCGAGCTGCGGTCGCGTCCGCTCGGTTTCCTGGCCCACTACGCCCGCCGCCATGCGCTCGGCCACGCCGTCATCTTCACCTCCGTGCTGGCCGCCGTGGGCGCCAGCGTGTCCACCCAGTACGGGCTCAAGAACCTGATCGACGTCGTCGCCGCGGGCCCGGACGCCGGCGGCAACGTGTGGGGCGCGTTCCTGATCCTGGTCGGGTTCATTGCCGCCGATAATATGCTGTGGCGGGTCGGCGGCTTCGCTGCCGCGCGCAGCTTCGTCGCCGTCACCGGCGACATCCGCCGCGACTTGTTCGCGCATTTGTCCGGTCACTCCCCGGCCTGGTTCGCCGATCGGCTGCCGGGCACGCTCGCCGGGCGCATCTCGGCCACCGCGGCGGCGGCCTTCACGGTTTCCAACACCGGCGCCTGGAACGTGCTGCCGCCGATCATCGCGGTTCTGTTCTCGATCGCTTTCATCGGCTCGGTGAACCCCGGGCTTGCCGCAGTGCTGGTGGCGCTTGCGCTCGGCCTGGGCGCGCTGATCTACCGGCTCGCCCGCGGCGGCACGCCGTTGCACCGTGCGTATGCGGCGCGCGCCGCGTCGGTGGACGGCGAGCTGGTCGATATCGTCGGCAACATGAACGTGGTGCGCGCGTTCGGCGCCACCTTGCGCGAACGCCGCCGCCTGGGTTCGCGCATCGACGAGGAGATGGACGCCCGCCGCGCCAGCCTGTTCTACCTGGAACGTCTGCGCCTGCTGCACGCCGCGCTGACCGCCGTGCTGACCGCTGGCGTGGTCGCCTACGGGATCGTGATGTGGCAGCATCACGAGGCGACCGTGGGCGACATCGTGCTGCTCACCACCCTCGCCATGACCATCCTGAGTGCGACGCGCGATCTCGCGGTGGCGCTGGTCGCCCTGACGCAGGACGTGGCGCGGCTGGAAGAAGCGATCGGCGCCGTGCTGACTCCGCACGACCTGCCGGACCAGATCGGCGCGAAACCGATCGTGCCGGGCGAGGGCGCGGTCGCGTTCGAGGACGTGCAGTTCTCCTACCCCGGCCGGGGCGCCGTGCTGCGCGGCTTCGACCTCACCATCCGGCCCGGCGAGCGGGTCGGGCTGGTCGGCACCTCGGGCGCCGGCAAATCGACCGTGCTCGCGCTGCTGCAGCGCTTCCACGACGTCGACGGCGGCCGCATACTGTTCGATGGCCAGGACATCCGCACCGTGACGCAGGACAGCCTGCGCCAGTCGATGGCGGTGGTGCCGCAGGACATCAGCCTGTTCCACCGCACGGTGCTGGAGAACATCCGCTACGCCCGGCCCGATGCCACCCGCGAACAGGTGCTCGCCGCCTGCACGTCCGCCCACTGCCGCGATTTCATCGAGGCGCTGCGGGAAGGCTTCGACACCGTCGTCGGCGATCGCGGCGTGAAACTGTCCGGCGGGCAGCGCCAGCGGCTGGCGATCGCGCGGGCACTGCTGAAGGACGCGCCGATCCTGCTGCTCGACGAGGCGACCAGCGCGCTCGATTCGGAAAGCGAACACGCGATCCAGGCGGCGCTCGAGAAGCTGATGCGCGGGCGCACCGTCGTCGCCATCGCCCACCGGCTGTCCACCTTGGCGCATTTCGATCGCATCATCGTGATGGACGGCGGGCGCATCATCGAGGAAGGCGCGCCGGAGGTCCTGGCCCAGCGACCCGGCGCCTATCGCGAGTTGCTGCGCAAGCAGCAGATGGACCCGATTCCGGCCGCGGCCTGATCCGCCCCGGCGGCGGCGCCCGCCGTGTCGCGCCTGGTCGTCGTCTCCAACCGGGTGGCGCCGATTACCGAGGGCGAGCCCGCTGCCGGTGGGCTCGCCGTCGGCGTGCTCGATGCGCTGCGCGCCGATGGCGGCGTATGGTTTGGCTGGAGCGGGCAGGTTTCCAACGACGCCGAGACCTTGCCCAATCCCGGCCGCGACGTCGGCCGGATCACGCTGCGCACCATTGATCTGTCGCGGCGCGACTACGACGAGTTCTACCGCGGCTTCGCCAACGGCACTCTCTGGCCGGTGCTGCACTACCAAATGGGCCTGGCGCGCTTCGACTGGGGGGAGTTCGCCGGCTATCGGCGGGTGAACGCGCTGTTCGCCTGCTCGCTCCATGCGGTGCTGCGGCCGGACGACCTGATCTGGGCGCACGACTACCACCTGCTGGGCCTCGCCGAAGCGCTGCGGGAGGCCGGGGTCGGCAACCGGATGGGCCTGTTCCTGCACACGCCCTTCCCCGAACCCGGCGTGCTGATGACCGTGCCGGCCCACGCCGAGGTCGTGCGCGCGATGGCCGCCTACGACGTGATCGGCTTCCAGACCGAGCCGGACCGCAGCGCCTTCACCGACTACATCGTCCGCCAAGCCGGCGGCGAGGCGCTGGGAGGCAACCGGCTGCGCGCCTTCGGCCGGATCTTCGCCACCGGCGTCTATCCGATCGGCGTGCACGTGGACGAGGTGCGCGCGGAGGCCGAGTTGCCCGCCAACCGCCGCCAGGCGCTGCGCCTGCGCACCAATCTGCACGGCCGCAGCCTGATCCTCAGCGTCGACCGGCTGGACTATGCCAAGGGCCTGCGCCAGCGCTTCGTCGCCTTCGAGCGCTTCCTGGCCGACACCCCCGCCGCGCACGGCCAGGTGATCTTCATGCAGATCGCGCCGCCGTCGCGCTCCGACATCCAGACCTACCGCGAGATCCGCCATGAGCTGGAAGCCGAGGCCGGGCGCATCAACGGCCGCTTCGCCGATGTGGACTGGGTGCCGCTGCGCTACCTCAACCGCAGCTTCCCGCGCGCCGCGCTGATGCCGCTGTATGCGGAAGCAAGGGTCGGTCTGGTGACCCCGCTGCGCGACGGGATGAACCTGGTGGCGAAGGAATACGTCGCCGCGCAGGACCCGGAGGACCCCGGGGTGCTGGTGCTGTCGCAATTCGCCGGCGCGGCGCGCGAGCTGACCGCCGCGCTGATCGTCAATCCGTATGACGAAGCCGGCATCGCCGGCGCGCTCGATCAGGCGTTGGCCATGTCCATCGAGGAACGCCGCGGGCGCCACGCCGCCATGCTGGACGTGCTGCGCGCGAACAGCCTGGATGCCTGGCGCGACCGCTTCATCGCCGACCTGCGCGCAGCGGGCGGCTGAAGCGATCCGCGGGGGCAGACAGGTGCGGCCGGCGCTCCTATGGTCGCCAAAACGTTCAGGAGGATATGGTCATGGCCCTCTCCGTCCAACCGCTGCAGCCCGATTTCGCGGGCGAAGTGTCCGGCGTCGACCTGACCCGCCCGCTGTCCACGGACGAGGTGGCCGCGATCGAGGCGGGCATGGACCGCTACACCGTGCTGGTGTTCCACGACCAGCACCTGACCGACGAGCAGCAGATGGCGTTCACCCGCAACTTCGGCGCGATCGAGACCGCGCGCGGCGGCAACGTCACCAAGCCGGGCGAGCAGCGCCTGCCGCAGGGCATGAACGACGTGTCCAACCTCGGCCAGGACAACCGCCCGCTGGCGCGCGACGACCGGCGGCGGCTGTTCAACCTCGGCAACCAGCTCTGGCACTCCGACAGCTCGTTCCGGGCCGTGCCGGCGAAATATTCCATCCTGTCGTGCCGGCTGCCGGCCAATCGCGGCGGCAACACCGAATTCGCCGACATGCGCGCCGCCTGGGACACCTTAGATCCCGCCACCAAGGCCGAGGTCGAAGGCCTGATCTGCGAACATTCGCTGATCTACTCGCGCGGCACGCTCGGTTTCACCGACCTCACGGACGAGGAGAAGGCGCAATTCCGCCCGGTGCGGCAGTCCCTGGTGCGGACGCATCCGGTGAGCGGGCGGCGGTCGCTCTATCTTGCATCCCATATCGGCACGATCGTCGGCTGGCCGCGGCCGGAGGCGATGGCCTTCATCCGCGAGCTGGCGGAGCACGCCACCCAGCCGGGGTTCGTCTATGTGCACCGCTGGCGGCAGTGGGACCTTGTCATGTGGGACAACCGCCAGACCATGCACCGCGTGCGCCGATTCGACGACCGCGAGCCGCGCGACATGCGCCGCACCACGGTCGCCGGCGATGCGCCGACCGCGGAGCAGGTCGCGGCCTGATCGCCGCTCGCTGCCCCCCTCGTACGCCTCGGGTCCGGCCTGCGCCTGCCGCATAGGTTTGCCGCTGGCTTGGTCATGATAACGCTGCTTATGATAAGCGTTCGTCCTGGAAAGCAGCCAAACAATTGTCCGACTCCCGTCGTGATCTGCTGTTCCTGCTGCACGACGTCGCCCGACTGCTGCGGGTCGACGCCGACAAGCGCGCGCGGATCCAGGGCATGACCCGGGCCCAATGGGCGATCCTGATCTGGCTGGAACGCCAGCCGGGCCTGTCGCAGAAGGAACTCGCCGAGCTGCTGGAAGTGGAGCCGATCAGCGTCGCCCGGCTGATCGACCGGCTGGAGGCGCGCGGCATGGTGGAGCGTCGGGCCGACCCGCGCGACCGCCGAATCTGGCGCCTCCACCTGCTCTCCCCCGCCGCCGAGGTCCTGCGCGACATCGACGTTCAGCGGGCGGACATCACCCGCATGCTCGCCGCCGGGCTTGCCCCGGCCACCCTGAAAACCATGACGGATGCCCTCGTGACCATGAAAGCCAACCTGATGGCCGCGCGTCGCGCCGAACCCGACCCGCAAGCGGAGGAAATCGGCGCAACGCCCGCCGGCGCAGAATCGGAGACGGTGTGATGTCGCAATCGGCCGCAGTACCCACCCCCCGCGACGTCGGGAGTAACGTCGCCGGGCGCCCGTCGCGGATGCGGGTGAGCCGCCACGCGCTCGGCCCGATGTTGATGGTCGCCGGCATCGTCGTCGTCGCCGCCGGCGCGTTGGTGTTTTGGTTGCAGGGCGGGCGCTACGTCTCGATCGACGATTCCTATGTGCACGCGGCGAAGGAGGCGCTGTCCACCGACGTCTCCGGCATCGTGCAGGACGTGCCGGTGAAGGACGGACAGCACGTCGTCAAGGGCCAGGTGCTGGTGCGGCTGATCCCGAGCCACTTCAAGGTCGCGATCGCCGAGGCCCGCGCGAACCTGGCCGAGACCGAGCTCACCCTGCGCGCGATGCGGCGGGACTACGCGCGGATGGTGCGCGACGCCGATGCGAAGGCGACACAGGTGCGCTCCGACCAGGCGAACTTCGACCGCTACGCCAAGCTGGTAAAAAGCGGCGGCATCACGCGCGCGGAATACGACGACGCGCGGTTCAAGCTCGAATCCGACAAACAGGCGGTCGCAGCGGCGCGGTTGCAGGCGGAAGTGCAGATGGCGAAGCTGGGCGGGTCGCTCACCGCGCCGATCAGCAGCCTGCCGGATTACCAGGCGGCGGCGGCGAAGCTCGACCAGGCGGAGCTGAACTACGGCGACAGCATCATCCGCGCACCCTTCCCCGGCGTCGTGACCAATGTCGACAGCACCCAGCCGGGCATGTACCTGCGCGCCGCGACGGCAGCCTTCGGGCTGGTGTCCACACGGCATGTCTGGGTCGAGGCCGATCCGAAGGAGACCGAGCTGACCTGGGTGAAAGCCGGCGATCCGGTCACCATCAGCGTCGATACCTACCCCGGCCGGGTCTGGAAGGGCGTGGTGGAGAGCATCGCGCCCAACTCGGGTTCCGAGTTCTCGATCCTGCCGGCGCAGAACACGTCCGGCAACTGGGTGAAGGTGGTGCAGCGGATCCCGGTGCGAATCCGGGTCGATCGCAAGCCGGGCGACCCGCCGTTGCGCGCCGGCATGAGCGTGGAAGCGGATATCGACACCGGCCACGTCCGCCACCTCTCCGACCTGTTCTGATCGTGTGACGGACGCCGCGGCGACGGAGCGGGTTCCGAACCGCGGCCTCATCACCGTCTGCGCCATGGGCGCGACCCTGATGCGGGCGCTGGAGGGGATGATCGACCGGCAGGCGCAAATCATTGCGTATATCGATACTACCGGCTGATGATCTTCACCACCCTGCTGGCGCTGCTGCTGTTGCTGCGTATGCGCCGGCCACGCGGGACGATGCCGACGCCCGAGGGACACGCAGCGCTGGATTGATCCGCGGGCGGTCACGAGGGGCACCCGTGACCGCCCCCTGGGTATTCGGACTGCGATGTTCTACCAACGCCGGCCATGCCCGCTGTCTCCGCCCCCGTCGTGTTGCAGGTCCTGCCGTCGCTGGTCACGGGCGGGGTGGAGCGCGGCACGGTCGAGATCACCGCGGCGTTGGCGGCGGCGGGCTGGACCGCGCTGGTAGCCTCGGCTGGCGGGCGGCTCGTCGGCGCGGTGGAGCACGCCGGCGGGCGGCACATCACCCTGCCACTGGATACGAAGAACCCGATGGCGATCTGGCGCAACGCCAAGCGGCTGGCGCGGCTGATCCGCGCCGAGGGGGTAAGCTTGGTGCATGCCCGTTCGCGCGCGCCGGCGTGGTCCGCCTGGCTTGCTGCGCGGCACACCGGGGCGCGGTTCGTGACCACCTATCACGGTGCGTATGGGGAGGACCTGCCGCTCAAGCGCCACTACAACGCGGTGATGGCGAAGGGCGAGGTGGTGATCGCCGCCAGCGCCTACATCGCCGGGCTGATCGCCACGCGGCACGGGGTCGATCCACGGCGCATCCGGGTGATCCCGCGCGGGATCGACCCTGCCGTATTCGATCCCGCCGCGGTGTCAGGCGCGCGGCTGGCGCGGCTGGCCTTGGCGTGGGAGCTACCCGACCATGCGCCGGTGGTGATGCTGCCGGGGCGGCTGACGGGATGGAAGGGCCAGACGGTGCTGATCTCGGCGCTGGCGCTGCTAGCACGGACGGATGCGGTGGGGGTGCTGGTGGGGTCAGATCAGGGGCGCGCCGGCTATGCGGCCGGGCTGCGGCGGCAGGCGGAGGCGCTGGGGGTGGCGGGGCGGCTGCGCCTGGTGGGCGAGTGCGCCGATATGCCGGCGGCGATGCTGCTGGCGGATGTGGTGGTGCATGCCTCGACGGCGCCGGAGGCGTTCGGGCGGGTGGTGATCGAGGCGCAGGCGATGGGCCGGCCCGTGATCGCGGCCGATCTGGGCGGGCCGGTGGAGACGGTGGCGGCGGGGGTGACGGGGTGGCTCGTGAAGCCGGGCGATCCGGCGGCGCTGGCGGCGGCGATCGATACGGTGCTGGGGCTGCCGGGGGAGACGCTTACGGCGATGGGGGCGGCGGCGCGGGGTGCGGTGCTGGGGCGTTGCACGACGGCGGCGATGCAGGCGGCGACGTTGGGGGTTTATCGGGAGGTGCTGGAGGCGGCACGCAACATTCCATAGATTCGCATCGACTCGTAAATTATTACACCCTTACCTAGGTGTTCGACAATCGCCGGAATATTACGTGATCGACAGTGTTCAAGGCGACCTTCCGGGGGGTAACTACGCCGCTGCAATACAGGATGCTTTGGGGAAGGTGGGCACGTCCACAACGATGCACCTCTCTGGTTCGAAGCAATCCGTCTCGGTGGCAGGCACGCCGAGCAGCATATCGCTCTCCTATGCTTCTAAACCGGCGACGTCCGTTTCTTCCTCGCCGGCAGCTCAGAATACACTTTCGGATACGCAAATCGCGCTGATTGTAATCGCAGCAGCTCGGCCACGCAATGGCGTAAAATAGACCGTTGCCACCTCGCGAGCAGTCAGAAAAGGGCAATTCAATCGTCGGCACAGGCCCCCTGCCAGCCAGACCATATCTTCGGCATCCGAGCAGTCGATTTCGGATATCTCTAACGCCGCTCAAGATGCCCTTAGCGATCCGACTACTGCCTTTGACGGTATAGTTAACCAGCAACGCGGTCCAGCCTCTTTTGCCTCATTCATATCAGATCCAAAAGATCGCAGTCTTTCATCGACGCCTTCAACAACCAGACTCTGGCATTAAAATGAATGATGATACATTATCACTAAAAGATTGGAGAACGATTCGATCAAGCAGAGCCCGCCAGACGCTCCGCATCACTCCCAATCGCGTCACTCGCTCTCGCAAATCCAGCGGCACGCAAGGCCCATGCCAATTCGCGCTTGAGTCGCGGCAAGAGAAGGGGTCCCTCGTAGGCGAAGCTGGTATAAATTTGCACGAGTGAGGCTCCCGCCTGAAGTTTGGTGAGGGCATCCTGTCCAGTGAAAATGCCGCCTACGCCAATCAGCACGAGCCGTTCACCTGCCAGTAATCGAACCTGAGCGAGGACCGCTGTCGACAATCGGAACAAAGGCGCGCCGGATAGTCCCCCGGATTCCGCAGATGCCGCGTTGCGCAAATTCGGAGGGCGAGAAAGGGTCGTATTGGAGACAATCAATCCCTCTATTCCCTCCGAAACACAAGTTTCCACGAGCCCCGGTAGATCAACAGGTGCGACGTCGGGAGAAATCTTTACGAGAACGGGCGGACGGTTCGGAACCTGCTCCCTGATTGCGGCCAGGAGCGCCCGCAGCCGTGCCGGGCCCTGAAGCTCGCGCAACCCCGGAGTATTCGGTGAGGAGAGGTTAATGACCGCATAGTCAACCCACGGCCCGACCGCCGAGAGCAACGCGGGATAGTCCCGTTCTGGGTTGGAACCTTCCTTATTGATGCCGATATTGACTCCTACCGGAACGCCATCTGGACGGTTGCGTTGCAACCTGGGAAGGACAGCGGAAAGGCCCGCGCCGTTAAACCCCATCCGATTGATAACGGCCCGATCTTCGTCGAGGCGAAACAAGCGTGGGCGTGGGTTGCCTGGCTGCGCGCGGGGTGTGACAGTGCCAACCTCGATGAAGCCGAATCCAAGCCGAGATAGGTTGCCTATTGCCACCCCATTTTTATCGAATCCGGCAGCCAGGCCGAGGGGATTGCGAAACCGGAGACCTAGCGTATCGACCCTCAGTCCGGGATCATCGGATGTTCGATCTGTCCCGGCAAATCCAGCTCGCAGCCCAACGATGGCAAGTCGATGTGCCCTCTCAGGGTTGATCCGACGCAGGATCGGCTGGGCAAGCTGGACAAGTGGATCGATCATGGACCGGATAATTATGCACGCATACCGTGCCGGACGGAAGAGCCCCTATACTACCCTGGCGCTTCTATACCCCGACTCCCGGAGAACCCGAGAATTCCCCTTGCCAAGGGTCACGAGGCGGATTCTATCGGGTGGATGATCCGCCGCGGCTCCCGGGACAGCGAATCGCGCAAGGACCTAACCGAACTGGTAAGAGACGGGTCGGCCGCCCATCGGCTGGCCCGGCGCGCCAACGCGCTGGTGCTACTGGACGACGGGATGGGCCGTGAAGCCATCGCCAAGGTACTGTTGCTCGACGACGACACCATCCGCACCCGCTCTCGCCTGATCGCGCCGTTGCACCGTCTTGGCATGGAAAATAGTAAGCCGAGGGCGGTGTCGCGCAAGCTTGATCCCGAGAAGCAGGCGGCGTTCATCAAGGCGTATGAGAACCTGCTGAACCATCCTGCCAATGATGAAGCGGTGTTGTTTGGCGTTTCGGTGCGTCCCCGATGCCTGCGGTGCGGCCTGTAGGATGCTGGGCGCCGAGGGTCGCCAAGACCACAGGGACGCAGACCAGCGGGCGGCAACGCCTGAACTTTCATGGCGCGAGTGATCTTGAGACCGGCCAGACCCGTATGCTGCAGACGGCAACAGTGGATGCGGCCAGCACGATCATGCTGTTGACGGCGATCGCGGCGATGTCTCCGGGCAAACGGATGTTCCATCTGTTTGTGGACAATGTGAGGTGCCATCCCGCGAGGCTGGTGCAAGCCTGGCTGGCCCAGCCGGGCCGTCCGATCAAGCCGCACTCCATCCCGGCCTATTGCCTACACTCTCGATCCGCTCCGCGGCTCAAGCCAGAAGCGGAGCCACTCAATTGAACAAGACCCTCGACCGCGATCTCGTCGCCAACATGCAGGTAGCCGCCGCCGTCCTGCGCGGCGAGCAGGAACCCGCGCGCATCCCACCCCCCTACCCGATTCGCCCAACTTACGGGGGACCTCGCCCGGCTCGGCCTGAGCCTCCCCGCCTTCGCGCAACGGTTCGGCCTCGCCGTCACCGCCATCAGCGATCGGGAACAGGGCCGGCGCCGCCCCGACGCCGGAGCCCGCGTGCTGCTGCTGGTCATCGCCCGCAGCCCGGACGTCGTGGCCGCCGCCATCGTGGGCGCGCGCGCCGCCTAGCCGCCGGCCGGGTCACGAACGCCCCAACACCTCCGCCAGCCCCACGCGCACGTGCCCGTTGCGTCCCGCTGTCGTCTCCGCCCCCGCCAGCGCGTCCAGCACCGCCTCCTGCGTCGCCTCCGCCGCGGCCTGGAACAGCCGGTCGATCCGCCCCTCCACCAGCACCCGCCGCTCCTGGAAATCGGCGTCCGGCTCCTGCGCCACCGGCCCCGCGGTGGTGAACGCCACCGCGATATCCCCCGACCCGTTGCCCCAGAAAGACCCGCACCAGGCGAGTCCCACCCCCGCCCGCCGCGCCACCCGTTCCAACTGCCGGCATTCCACCGGGATGTCGGTGCCGATCACGACGATGCAGGAGCCCTGCTCCTCCATCACGCCGGACTCCGGGTCCACCCGCCGCCCGTCCGGCAGCCTCAGATCCCCCGCGCGGCCGAAATTCGCCAGCACCAGCACACCGAGGTGATATGTCGCCCCGTCCAGCCGAAGCCGCCGCGACGCGCTGCCAATGCCGCCCTTGAAGCCGAAGCAGCTCATGCCCGTTCCGGCGCCCACCGCGCCCAGCGCGAACGTCTCCGCCGCGGCATCGATCGCCGCCAGAGCGTCCGCCTCGGTCACTGCCATCGCCTGGATGTCGTTCAGGTAGCCGTCGTTGCATTCAAGCACTACGGGATTCACGGTCGCCGTGCGCCGCCCGATCTCGGGATCGGCAGCAATGGCACGGCGGATTAATGCGCCGGAACACGCGCCCACGGCGAACGTGTTGGTCAGCAGGATCGGCGTCTCCAACGTCCCGAGCTCGCCCAATTGCACCAGCCCGACGCTCTTGCCGAACCCGTTGGTGATGCAGGCCGCGGCGAGCGGCTTCGTCTGGAACAGATCCCCGTCATGCGGCAGGATCGCGGTTACCCCGGTCTGCACCGCGCCTTCGCTGCGGGTGCAATGGCCGACCAGCACGCCCGGCACATCGGCGATGGTGTTGCGGAGCCCCGGCGGCAGCGCGCCGCAGGCCAGCCCGAGGTCTCGTGCGCGCATGAATGTTCCGTGCTCCGTCGCGATACGCCGCTTCCCATCGCAGAGCCGACCCGGCGGCGGCAAGCAGGAATTCAGCCCGCCCGGGTTCGCCGGCGGGATGACCGCGGACGGACTCTGGGCTAGAAGGCCGGCAGGAGAAAGCCCGGGGCAACGACACCGCCCCAGGCACCGCGCCGGGTCCGGAACGGCCGGCACAGCCAGGAGGACCCCGTCCATGCGCGAGATCGGCCATTTCATCGCCGGCCGCCCGACCGCCGGCACCAGCGGGCGCTACGGCGACGTGTTCAATCCCGCCCTCGGGGAAGTGACCGCGCGGGTCGCGCTCGCCTCAGCCGCGGAGGTCGACCACGCGGTCGGCATCGCCACCGCCGCCTGGCCGGCCTGGGCCGCCACGCCGCCGCTGCGCCGCGCCCGGGTGATGTTCAAGCTCCGCGACCTGCTGGAACGCGATCGCGCCCGCCTGTCCGCCGCCATCACCGCCGAGCACGGCAAGGTGCTGTCGGACGCCGACGGCGAGGTGCAGCGCGGCCTGGAAGTGGTGGAATTCGCCTGCGGCATCCCACATCTGCTCAAGGGTGAATACACCGAACAGGTCGGCACCGGGATCGATGCCTGGTCGGTGCGCCAGCCGCTCGGCGTGGTGGCCGGCATCACGCCGTTCAACTTCCCGCTGATGGTGCCGCTGTGGATGATCCCGGTGGCGCTCGCCGCCGGCAACTGCTTCATCCTGAAACCTTCCGAGAAGGACCCCTCCGCCAGCCTTATCCTCGCCGAACTCCTGGCCGAGGCCGGCCTGCCCGAAGGCGTCTTCCAGGTCGTGCAGGGCGGGCGCGAGGCGGTGGAGGCGCTGATCGCCCACCCCGGCATCTCCGCCATCAGCTTCGTTGGCTCGACCGCGATCGCCGAGACGATCTGGCGCGGCGGCACTGCGGCCGGCAAGCGGGTGCAGGCGCTGGGCGGGGCGAAGAACCACCTGGTGGTGATGCCGGACGCCGATCTGGACGACGCGGTCGATGCGCTGATGGGGGCCGCGTACGGCGCCGCCGGCGAACGCTGCATGTCGGTCTCGGTCGCCGTCGCGGTCGGTGCGGCCGGCGATCGGCTGGTGGAGCGGCTGGAACCTCGTGTCCGCGCGCTGAAAATCGGCCCCGGCACCGACCCGGAGGCCGAGATGGGCCCTCTGGTTACCGCCGAGCATCGCGCGAAGGTCGCCGGCTACGTCGATCGCGGCGTGGCCGAGGGCGCCGAGCTGGTGGTGGACGGGCGCGGGCTGAAACTGCAAGGCTACGAGAACGGGTTCTTCCTCGGCGGCAGCCTGTTCGACCGGGTCGGCACCGACATGCGCATCTACCGCGACGAGATTTTCGGCCCGGTGCTGGGAGTTGTGCGCGCACCCGACCTCGGCGCGGCGACCGCAATGATCAACCGCCACGCCTACGGCAACGGCGTCGCGATCTTCACCGCCGACGGCGGCGCGGCGCGGGATTTCGCGTCAAGCGTGCAGATCGGCATGGTGGGCGTGAACGTGCCGATCCCGGTGCCGATGGCGTTCCACAGTTTCGGCGGCTGGAAATCGTCCCTGTTCGGCGACCACCACGTCTACGGGCCGGAGGGCGTGCGCTTCTACACCCGCTACAAGGCAGTCACGCAGCGCTGGCCCACCGGCACGCGCCGCGGCGCCGAATTCGTCATGCCGACACCCGGACGCTAGGCTTGCGCCCGGCCGGCTTCGCCGCCTTCGGCGCGGCAGCCGGCTTGGCGCGGGCGGGCTTCGCCAGCTCCGGATCGTTCAGGTAGTCGGGCACGGCGTAGGCCGTCAGCTTGGGGATGCTGTGCAGGATGACCTGGGCGCCATGCGTTTCCACCCCGTAGTCGCGCAAGGTGGCGAACGCCCGCGACAGGTTCTCCTGCCGGCAGCCCAGCCTTGCGGCGAGCAGCCCCTTCTCGAACGGCAGTCGGAACTCGGCTCGCCTTGTGACGGGATCTTCGACATGCGACAGCAGGAACGCCCCCAGCCGCTGCGCCGCGGTGCGCAGCTTGAGGTCGCGGACATGGCGCACGAGCCCGCGAACATCACGCGACATCGATTGCAGCAGCAGTCCAGCCAGGGCCGGCTCGCGTTCGATCAGCTTGCGCACCACCGCAGCGTCGATCGCCACCAGCCGGGCACGCGTCACGGCGTGCGCCGATTGCAGGTACGGCAAGGCGCCGATCACGGAGGCCAGCACCAGGTCGCCCATCGGCCGGACCACGTCGACCACCGCGGTGTTGCCGTCCGACGTCGCGCTCGACAGCGCCATCAGCCCGTCGAGCAGGAAATACAGTACGACCGGCAACGTGCCCTGGCGGAACAGTTCGGCACCGCGTTCCAGGCTGACCACCTCGCCCGCCGCATCGAGCTCGTCCACCGCCGCGTCGCGCAGCCGCGCGAACACCGGAATGCCGCGCAAGGTCTTCGCGCCAGGTCGCATCAGGTCACCCTCCTTGCCAATCGAACCGGCAACAGTCTGGGCCGCGGGCCGCACAGCGGCAAACGGCGAATTGCTTATTGGGCAATTTGTAATGTGCCAGCATAGGTGAAAGACAGGTACAGCATGAAAGCGATGGTCTGCGAAGCATTCGGCGGCCCCGAGGTGCTCGCCTTGCGCGAAGTGCCCGACCCGCCGCAACCGGGTGCCGGCGAAATCCAACTCCGCCTGCGCGCCCGCGGGGTGCAATATGTCGACGTTCTGATGTTGGCCGGCAAATATCAATTCCGCCCGGACCCGCCCTTCATCCCCGGCAGCGAAGCCGCCGGCGAGGTGCTCGCGGTCGGCCCCGGCGTCACCCGCTTCCGACCCGGCGATCAGGTCATGAGCCGCCATCGCCTCGGTGCCTTTGCCGAACGCGCCAACGCGCCCGAAAGCGCCTGCGATCCGGTGCCGCAAGGCCTGTCGCTGGAACAGGCGGGCGTGTTCCGCGCCGCCCATGCCACCGCCTACCACGCGCTGCTGCAACGCGGCCGGCTCGCCGCTGGCGAAACGGTGCTGATCCACGGCGCGGCCGGCGGCATCGGCATCGCCGCCATCCAGGTCGCGAAACTGTTCGGCGCCACCGTGATCGCCACCGCCAGCACCGAGGCCAAGCGCGCTGCCTGCCTGGAAGAAGGCGCGGACCATGCGATCGACTATCGCGGCGGCTTCCTCGACCAGGTGAAAGCGCTTACCGGCGGGCACGGCGTCGATATCGTCTACGATCCGATCGGCGCCGCCGTCACCGAGGAATCGTTGCGCACCCTCGCCTGGGGCGGCCGGCTGCTGATCCTGGGCTTCCTCGGCGGCGGGCCGGCGACGATCCGCAGCAACTACCTGCTCATCAAAGGCATCGACGCGATCGGCGTGCGCATCGGCGGCCTGGCGGAGGCGAACCCGGCGCTCGCGGAAGCCAACGCCCACGCGCTTGCCGAGTTTGCCGCCGCGGGCCAGCTGCGACCGCGCATCTCGCACCGCTTCCCGCTCGACCAGGCTGCCGCCGCGGTGCAGGCCGTGATCGACCGCGCCGTGATCGGCAAGGCGGTGCTGGTCGGGTAGGCACCCGCGTCCGGTTCAACGACCCCATCCGCCGGCGGCGAGCGCCCCGCAGACGCTCGCGACCAGCGGCTCCCATTGCCGGTCGTCCCCCTGGCGGAACAGCCGCGCGGTCGGGTACCACGGGCTGTCGGTGCGATCAAGCAACCACCGCCAGTCCGCACTGTGGCGCAGCATGATCCAGGTCGGGCGACCAAGCGCGCCGGCCAGATGCGTGACCGACGTATCGATCGTGACCACGAGGTCGAGCGCGGCGAGCAATCCGGCGGTGGCGTCGAAATCGACCAGCGCCGCAGCGTGGTTGACGAGTAGCGGATGCGTATCGAGCCAGGCGCGATGCGCCGGGTCAATCTCCTGTTGCAGCGCATGGAACGTGAAGCCCGGCAGGCGCAGCAGTGGTTCCAGCGCCGGCAGCGGGATTGAACTGCGGCGCGAGTGCGGCGAGCCCCACCAGCACACCCCGATATGCGGCCCTGGCCCGTGCGCCGCGAGCGTGGCCCGCCAGCGCGCCACCGCCTCCGGCTGTGCCGCGAGGTAGGGCACCGCCGCCGGCACCGTGTCCAGGGTGGTCGCGAACACCAGCGGCAGGCTGCCGAGCGAGATAGCGACGTCGTGCGGCGGGTCGGACGTCCCCTCGGCGATCGTGCCGGCGAGGCCGGACATGCGCCGCAGCACGGCCGTCAGCTCGGGATAGACGCACAGGGTCACGGCGGCGGCGTGACCGGCGAGCAGCGGGGCGTAGCGGACGAACTGGATTACATCCCCCCGGCCCTGCTCCCAGCGCAGCAGCACCCGCTTGCCGGCCAGCGCCGCCAGGGTCGGCACGACGGGGGGCGGTTCGTTCACGGCGCGCGCAGCGCGGGCTTCCGGCAGGTCCCAGCGGCGTTCGTAGCGCGGCCAGGCCTCGGCGTAGCGGCCGAGCGCGAGCAGGGACAGCGCCTCGTTCCATTCCGCACGCCAGGCGCCGGAGGCCAGGACCTGCCATGTGCGGCAGACAGCCACCGCCTCGTCATGGCGATTGCACTGCACCAACGCGGCGGCCAGCGCCTCACAGACATCTGGGTAGCGCTCCGCCTCCCTCGGTCCGGGCGGGCGGCCGAGCACTGTGCGGTGACAATCGATCGCGGCAGCGTATTCACCGAGGTCGGCCAGGGCCATGCCCATGTTGTAGAGCGCCGGCGCATCGGTCGGACGCTGCGCCAGCACCGCGCGATAGCAGTCGAGCGCGGCCAGCGGGCGCCCCTGCCGGCGCAGCGCGTTGCCGAGGTTGTTGCGCGCGTTCGGCAGCGCCGGATCGCACGCCAGGGCGCATCGGTAGGACGCTTCGGCGTCGGCGAAGCGCTCCAGCGCCAGATAGGCATTGCCCAGGTGGTAGTGCGCGCGCGCGTCGTGCGGCGCCAGTTCGGTCGCGCGCAGCAGGGGACCGTAGGCGCCAACCGGATCGCCGGCGGCGGTGCGGACCACCCCGAGCAGGTGCAGCGCTTCGCACGCGTTCGGCTGTTCCGCCAGCAGCGCCTCGCAGGCGCGCGCGGCGTCGTCCAGCCGCCCGGCAGCATAGTGGGCCGCGGCGGCGGCCATGTGCGGGTCCGCCGTTGAGACCGCCGGCGCCGCCGGGCTCGCGGGCGGGTCGATCCGGAAACGGTGGCTCAGCCGGTACTGCATCGCCGTCGCGCATGTGGGGGGACCGCGATCGCTGCGCTGCCGCTCGCCCGGCCCCGAGGCAAGGGGGCGGAGCCTGGAGGCCGATGGTGGTTGCGGTTGGCGCGGTCCCTAGGCATCGGCCACGCGGGTCGCAAAATCGCAGGAAGATGTGCGCCACGAAAGAACGACGGTGTGGTGCCTCTCTCGCTCGCGCGGGAGAGACGCCCCGCACCGGGCGGCCGATGTACCCAAGGGATGAAAACGTCGGCGCTATCCTTACTCCCTCTCCACCCGCGCTTGCCGGCGGAGAGGGAGAAGGGCGCCGGATCCCCCGAACCAAGCGTTTTCATAGCAGGTGAAGTCGCCGCCGCCCGCGGCAACTCCCCGGTTCACCCGGTTGCCTTGCGACAGGACCCGGAGCGGTCATCATCTTCCCGCGGCGCCACGAACATCAGGCCCTGGTGCCCGCCGGCTTGCCACGCGCTGCGCCGGTCGGGCGCGCCGCCGCCGGGGTGCGTTTCGGTTTCGCCGCTGGTTTCGCCGCCGCCCGGCCGGCGCGCAGGTCGGCAATGGTGGCGCGGGTGGTGATCTGCTCGGGGTCGACCGCCAGCTCGATCACCGCCGGCCGGCCGCTGGCCACGGCACGCTGGAAGGCGGGCACGAAGGCCTCGGTGCTGGTCACCAGTTCGCCGTGGCCGCCGAACGCCTCGATGAACCTCACGAAATCGGGGTTCGTGAGCGCGGTGCCGGACACGCGGGCGGGATAGGTGCGTTCCTGGTGCATCCGGATGGTGCCGTACATCTGGTTGTTGAACACCAGCACGATCGGCGCCACCCCGTGATGGAAGGCAGTGGCGATCTCCTGGCCCGTCATCAGGAACCCGCCGTCGCCGACCATCGCGACCACCATGCGGTCGGGGAAGGCGATCTTGGCGCCGACGGCGGCCGGCACGGCGTAGCCCATCGCCCCGTTGGTCGGGCCGATGTAGCGCTGGTCCTCGGAGAAATTGATGAAGCGTGGCGCCCAGGTGGCGAAATTGCCGGCGTCGGTGGTGACGATCGCATCGCTCGTCAGCACCCCGTCGAGCGCGCGCATCGCGGTGCCGAGATTGAGCGGGCCGGCGTAGTCCGGCACCTCCCGCCCCGCCTCGCGCAGCCGGCGCAGCTCCGCCGTCCAGCCGTCCCACGGGTGCGGCGCGGCCGGTGCAGGACGACTCGCGGCGGCGACGGCGAAGGCGTTGAGGTCGGACACGATGCCAAGCACCGGACGATACACCCGCCCGATTTCCGCCCCGTCGGGATAGACCTGCACGATCGGCACATCGCCGGGTGGGGTGAACAGCGCATACCCCTGGGTCACCGCATCGCCCAGCCGGGAGCCGATCGCCAGGATCAGATCGGCGTCGCGCGCCTTGGCTAGCAGCGCCGGGTCGGCGCCGACGCCGAGGTCACCCACGAAATTCTCGCGTGTCCCGTCGTAGACCGCCTGGCGCCGGAACCCGACCGCGACCGGCAGGCCGCGCGCGGTCGCGAATTCCGTGATCGCCTCGCGCCCTGCCGCGCTCCAGCCCGAGCCGCCGAGCACCAGCAGCGGCCGGCGCGCCTGGCTGAGCAGCGCCTCCAGCCGCGCCAGCGCCGCCGGATCGGCGAGCGGGGCGGCGACCGGCGCGCGCGGCACGTCCGGGACTTCCACGATGTCGCGCTGCATTTCCTCCGACAGCGCGATCACCACCGGGCCGGGGCGGCCGGAGATCGCGACGTCGATCGCGTGCGCCACCACCTCGGGGATGCGCGCAGCCTGGTCGATCTGGGTGGTCCATTTCGCCAGGGGGGCGAACATCTGCCGGTAGTCGACTTCCTGGAACGCGTCGCGGCCGGTGTCGGCGAGCGGGATCTGGCCCACGAACAGCAGCAGCGGGGTGCTGTCCTGCATCGCCACATGCACGCCGATCGACCCGTGGCAGGCGCCCGGGCCACGGGTGACGAAGGCCGCGGCGGGCCGGCCGGTCAGCTTGCCGTAGGCCTCCGCCATGTGCACCGCCGCCCCCTCGAACCGGCAGGTGACGAGTTTCAGCTTCTGGCGGTTGTCGTAAAGACCGTCGAGCACGTCGAGGAAGCTTTCGCCCGGCACGGCGAACACGTGGTCGATACCCTGCGCGACCAGCGCGTCGGCCAGGACTCTCCCGCCCATGCGGGGCACGAGGCGCCCCTTGCGGGCCTGCGATAGATCCATACGGCTCTCCCCCCCCAGGGACTGGATGCCGCGGAACGCATGCGGCAGAACGGATGCGGCCCGACGGGCAAGACAGGCGAAGCCGACCGCCCTATCGTGTCGAAGCACCGCGGGAGAAGGTTCATGCGAGCGATCTTCGTGATGATCAAGTGCGAAATGGGGCGCGCCTATCAGGTCGCGCAGGACGCGGCCGATCGGATCGAGGAATTGTCGGAGCTGCATTCCACCTCCGGCCAATACGACCTGCTGGGGAAATTCTACCTCGACCCGGAGCAGGACACCGGACGCTTCGTCACCGAGCGGGTGCAGTCCCTGCCCGGGGTGCGCGACACGTACACATTGATCGCGTTCAACGCCTTCACTGCCCGGGGGGAGTGACCGGGAGGCGGCTCGCCTTGACCCGCCTCCCTTGCGGGCGGCCGAAGGGGCAGTGTCGTTTCGATCGACGGGCCGGGGGCAGGGGGGCGCGTGTTGCAAGGGTCAAAACCCCATGGTAGATGCCCGCCGCTGACCTGGACCGCCGTCGGATGCCCGACGCGCGGACAGGGTTGGTCGGATGTATCGTCCGCGCGCCGCGCGGTTCCAAACGGTTCGGGAACACCTCACTCGTGGCCTCAGCTTCCACGTCATCGGGCGGCCAGACCGCGTCCGCCGCCGCCTCCGGCACGACTGTCGCCTCCGGTGGCGGGCTGGCCGACCGTTACGCCACCGCGCTCTATTCCTACGCCGACGACTCGCACGCGCTGGACGCGGTGGTGGCCGAGATGGAGCAGCTCGGTCAAATGATCGACAGCAGCGCCGACCTGCGCCGGCTGATCTTCTCGCCGCTGATCGACGTCCAGCAGGCCACCCGCGCCGCCTTCGCGGTCCTGGAACAGGCCGGCTTCGGTAAGCCGGTGCGCGATTTCGTCGGCGTGATCGCCGCCAATCGCCGGCTGAGCAGCCTGCGCACCATCATCGGCGCCTTCGCCGCCCTGGTCGCGGCCAAGCGCGGCATCGTCACCGCCCATGTCGAGTCGGCCCATCCGCTGTCGGACGTGCAACGCACCCAGTTGCGCGCCCGCCTGATCGAGGCCGGCTACGGCAACGTAAACATCGTCGAGCAAGTGCAGCCCGACCTGCTCGGCGGCCTCGTCGTGCGGATCGGCGCCAGGCTCTACGACACCAGTCTGAAATCCCGGCTGCAGCGCCTGCAGTACGCCATGAAGGGAGCCGCCTGATATGGAGATCCGCCCAGCCGAGATTTCGGAGATCCTGAAGAAGCAGATCGCCGCGTTCGACACCGAAGCGAACATCGCCGAGACCGGCCAGGTCCTGTCGGTCGGCGACGGGATCGCGCGCGTGTTCGGCCTGCAGAACGTGATGGCCGGGGAGATGGTGGAATTCCCTGGCGCCGGCCTGCGCGGCATGGCGCTGAACCTGGAAACCGACAACGTCGGCGTGGTGATCTTCGGCGACGACCGCCAGATCCGCGAGGGCGATACCGTCGCCCGCACCGGCGCGATCGTGGAAGTGCCGGTGGGCGACGCGCTGCTCGGGCGGGTGGTCGATGCGCTCGGCAACCCGATCGACGGCAAGGGCCCGCTGGTCGGCGTGCAGCGCATGCGGGTGGAAGTGAAAGCCCCCGGCATCATTCCGCGCAAATCGGTGCACGAGCCCATGCAGACCGGGCTAAAGGCGATCGACGCGCTGATCCCCGTCGGCCGCGGCCAGCGCGAGCTGATCATCGGCGACCGGCAGACCGGCAAGACCGCGGTGATCATCGATACGATCATCAACCAGAAGGGCATCAACGCCGGGTCCGACGAGAAGAAGAAGCTCTATTGCATCTACGTCGCGATCGGGCAGAAGCGCTCTACCGTGGCGCAGCTCGTAAAGACGCTGGAAGAAAACGGCGCACTGCAATACTCCATCATCGTCGCCGCCACCGCGTCGGATCCGGCGCCGATGCAGTTCCTGGCGCCTTACACCGGCTGCACCATGGGCGAGTTCTTCCGCGACAACGGCCGCCATGCCGTGATCTGCTACGACGATCTGTCAAAGCAGGCGGTCGCCTATCGCCAGATGTCGTTGCTGCTGCGCCGCCCGCCGGGCCGCGAGGCCTATCCGGGCGACGTGTTCTACCTGCACTCGCGCCTGCTGGAACGCGCGGCGAAAATGAGCGACGCCAACGGGTCCGGTTCGCTCACGGCGCTGCCGGTGATCGAAACCCAGGCGGGCGACGTGTCGGCCTACATCCCGACCAACGTCATTTCCATCACCGACGGGCAGATCTTCCTGGAAACCGAGTTGTTCTTCCGCGGCATCCGCCCGGCGGTGAACGTCGGTATTTCGGTCTCGCGCGTCGGCTCCGCCGCGCAGATCAAGGCGATGAAGCAGGTCGCCGGACGGGTCAAGCTGGAACTCGCACAGTACCGGGAGATGGCGGCGTTCGCGCAGTTCGCCTCCGACCTCGACGCGTCGACCCAGGCGCTGCTGGCGCGCGGTGCGCGGCTGACCGAACTGCTGAAGCAGCCGCAGTACCGCCCCGTTCCCGTCGAGGAACAGGTGGTGGTAATCTTCGCCGGCGTGCGCGGCTACCTGGACAAGATCGACGTCGGCCGGGTGGGGCCATTCGAAACCCAATTCCTGGCCGAGCTGAAGGCGCGCGCACCGGAGTTGCTGGAAGCGATCCGCACCGATCTCGAGATCAAACCCGAGACCGAGAAGAAGCTGATCGCCTTCCTCGACGGCTTCGCCAAGTCGTTCGCCTGAGCGGGGTGCGCCGATGCCCAGCCTGAAAGCGCTCCGCACCCGGATCAACAGCGTCAAATCGACGCAGAAGATCACGTCTGCCATGAAGATGGTGGCGGCATCGAAGCTGCGGCGCGCGCAGGCGCAGGCCGAAGCGTCGCGGCCCTACGCGGAACGCATGGAGCGGATGCTGGGCGCGCTCGCAGCCTCGGTTGCCGGCAGCCCGGCGGCGCCGAAGCTGCTGGTCGGCACCGGGCGCGAGCAGATCCACCTGCTGATCGCGGTCACCGCCGACCGCGGCCTGGCCGGCGCCTTCAACGCCAGCATCGGGCGGGCCACCCGCACCCTGACGCGGCGGCTGGAAGCCGAGGGCAAGACGGTCAAGCTGCTCGCCGTCGGCCGCAAGGGGCGCGATTTCCTGAATCGCGAACTGAGCAGCCGGATGATCGGGGACGTGTCCTACGCCGGCAAGCGGCGCATCGCGTTCACCGACGCCGAAGACCTCGCGCTGCGCGTGACCGCCATGATCGAAGCTGGCGAAGTCGACGTGGTGACCCTGGTTTACAATCAGTTCCGCTCCGTAATGTCGCAGATCGTAACGGAACAGCAACTGGTGCCCGCGCCGATCCCGGAAGGCGCCGGCGCGGCGGACGCGCTCGACGGAGCCACCTACGATTTCGAGCCGGACGAGGAAACCATCCTGTCCCGCCTGCTGCCGCAGAACCTGGCGATCCAGCTCTATCGCGCGCTGCTGGAAAGCAGCGCCGGGTTCTTCGCCTCGCAGATGACCGCGATGGACAGCGCGACGCGCAACGCCGGCGACATGATCAAGCGGCTGACGTTGAACTACAATCGCGCCCGCCAGGCGAACATCACCAGGGAACTGATCGAGATCATCTCGGGCGCCGAAGCCCTCTGAGACGCACATAAGGACACCCCCATGGCAAGCAACATCGTCGGCCGCGTGACCCAGGTGATGGGCGCCGTCGTGGACGTGCAGTTCGACGGCGAGCTGCCCTTCATCCAGAACGCCCTGCTCACCAAGATGCCGGACTACACATTGGTGCTGGAAGTGGCGCAGGAACTCGGCGAGCGCACGGTGCGCTGCATCGCCATGGACAGCACCGACGGCCTGGTGCGCGGCCAGGAAGTCACCGACACCGGCGAGCCGATCATGATGCCGGTCGGCCCGGAAACCCTCGGCCGCATCCTGAACGTGATCGGCCAGCCGGTCGACGAACGCGGCCCGATCACCACCAAGCAGCGCTACCCGATCCACCGCGACGCGCCGAGCTTCGAGGAACAGGCGACCTCGTCGGAAATCCTGGTCACCGGGATCAAGGTGGTCGATCTGCTCGCGCCCTACCTGAAAGGCGGCAAGGTCGGGCTGTTCGGCGGCGCCGGGGTCGGCAAGACGGTGCTGATCCAGGAGCTGATCAACAACATCGCCAAGGCGCACGGTGGCGTGTCGGTGTTCGCCGGCGTGGGTGAACGCACCCGCGAAGGCAACGATCTGTATCACGAAATGATCGACGCCGGCGTCATCAAGCTGGGCGAGAACGGCTCCACCGAAGGCTCGAAAGTGGCGCTGGTCTATGGGCAGATGAACGAGCCGCCGGGCGCGCGCGCCCGCGTGGGCCTGTCCGGCCTGACGGTCGCGGAATACTTCCGCGACGAGGAAGGCCAGGACGTGCTGTTCTTCGTCGATAACATCTTCCGCTTCACCCAGGCCGGCGCCGAGGTTTCCGCGCTGCTGGGCCGCATCCCGTCCGCGGTGGGCTACCAGCCCACCCTGGCCACCGACATGGGTGCGTTGCAGGAACGGATCACGTCCACCAACAAAGGCTCGATCACCTCGGTGCAGGCGATCTACGTGCCCGCCGACGACCTGACCGACCCCGCGCCCGCCACGTCGTTCGCCCACCTGGACGCGACCACGGTGCTGTCGCGCCAGATCGCGGAACTCGGCATCTACCCGGCGGTCGATCCGCTGGACTCCACCTCCCGCTCGCTCGACCCGCGCATCGTGGGCGAGGAACACTACGAAGTGGCGCGCGAAACCCAGCGCATCCTGCAGACCTACAAATCGTTGCAGGACATCATCGCCATCCTCGGGATGGACGAGCTGTCGGAAGAAGACAAACTGGTCGTCGCACGCGCCCGCAAAATCCAGCGCTTCCTGTCCCAGCCGTTCCACGTGGCCGAAGTCTTCACCGGCTTCCCCGGCGTGTTCGTCCCCATCGCCGACACCGTCCGCAGCTTCAAAGCCATCTGCGCCGGCGAATACGACCACCTGCCGGAATCCGCGTTCTACATGGTCGGCACCATCGAGGAAGCGGTGAAGAAAGCCGAATCCCTGAAGGCCACCGCCTGATGCCCGTCGCACTGGAAATCGTCAGCCCGGAAAAACTCCTGCTGTCGCGCCCGGTGGACATGGTCGTCATCCCGGCCAGCGAAGGCGACATGGGCGTGCTGGAAGGCCACACCCCCATGATCGTCATGCTGCGCGGCGGCCCGATCGACATTTATACCGGCGAACAAATCAGCGAACGCCTGTTCGTCGCCGGCGGCTTCGCCGAAATCACCCAGGAACGCTGCACCGTGCTGGCCAACGAAGCCATTCCGGTCGCGCAACTCTCGCGTGCCGAAGGCCAACGCCGCCTGGCGGAAGCCGAAGCCGCCTACGCCGCCGCGGATACCTCCGACCCCACCATCGAAGACACCCTGCTCGACCGCATCCAATCAGCCCGCGCCATGACCGAGGTCGCGGAAGGGTAAGAAAGCAAGGTCAGGGGCGCTGCCCCTGGCCTTGCTTTCTTCTCCCTCACTCGATCGCGGCGTGGGCCATGTTGCTGATGCGGTCCAGCCGCAGGGAGTGCCAGGGGTCGGGCTGCACGTAGTTCGTGACGTAGGTGAACGACACGCCGCTGGTGGGGTCGGCCCAGGAGTAGGACGATCCTACGCCGCCGTGGCCGAAGGTTGCGGGGGCGGCGATGGTGCCGAGGCCGCGGATGCGGTCGCTTTCTCCGCGCACGTGGGGGCCCAGGCCGCGGTGCATCGGGATTCCGTCCATTTGCAGGTCCGGGGATTCGCCGGTCTGGTTGCGGGTGGCGTAGGCGATCATTCTTGGCGACAGCACGCGCGCGGGTCCCATCCGTCCGCCGGCGAGCAGCATCTGGTAGAACGCCGCCATGCCGCGCGCGGTGGCATAGCCGCCGGAGTGGGGAAGGCCGGCGGCGCGGAATTCGGCCGAATTATCGCGTGGTTCGGGCGCGTAGGTGTCGGCGCAGCGGTGCTGCTGGGCGGGCGGGACGCCCACGAAGATCTCGTTCTGTAGGCCCAATGGGTTGATGATGCGTTCGGCGATCATTTCGCGATAGTCGCGTCCGGTCACGGCCTCGATCACCATGGCCTGGGTCAGGTGCGCGGCGCGGCCGTGGTATTGCATGCGCGTGCCGGGGGTCCAATCGAGCGAGAAGTCGCACACTTCGGCGCGCATCCGCGCGTGGTCGGCCCAGCTTGCGCGGGTCACGTCGCTGTTCGGGAAGCCGCCCTGGTGGGTCATCACCTGGTGCAGGGTGATGTCAGCTTTGCCGCGGGCGGCGAATTCCGGCAGGTGGTCGGCGATGCGGTCCATGGGCGAGAGCACGCCGTCCTCGATCAGGGTCCAGACGGTGGCCGAGGTCAGCACCTTGGTCTGCGAGAACAGCAGGAACAGGGTGTCGTTGGTTACTGGCATCATTTCGGCGCCGTCGCGGGCGCGGCCGAAGCTCTGGAACAGCGCGAGCTTGCCGTGCCGCGCCAGCGCGATCTGGGCACCGGGATAGCGCCCGTCCTCGATATGCTCGGCAATCAGGGCATCGAGCGCGGCAAGCGGGCGGGGCGCGAAGCCGAGGCTGGCGGGGTCGCTCTCGGGCAGCGGGAAAGCATGGGGCATGGGGGGGGGTCCTTCCTCCGGGGTTGCGCCGATGCTAGGCAGGATGGCGCCGCGCCGCCAGGGCGTGACATGCCAGCGTGACATGCCAGCGCGCCATGCCGCGGAAAGGACGCCGGATGACCGACGACGCCATCACCCTGCACCCGATCGGCACCATTGCGACCCCGTTCCAGACCCTGGACGCCTGCCCGCGCAACGGCCGCCAGCCCGACCCGCCGCCGCAATGTCGCGTGCGACTGTTGCCCGAATTTGCCCAGGGCCTGCGCAGCCTGGACGGGTTCGGCCATCTGATCCTGCTCTACTGGCTGCATCGCGTCCGGGCGCCGAAGCTGCTGTTCACGCCGCCGTTCGACACCGAGGAACGCGGCGTGTTCGCCACCCGCTCCCCGGCCCGGCCGAATCCGATCGGGCTGTCCGTGGTGGCGTTCGACGGCTTCGACGGGCCGGATACGTTGCTGGTGCGCTATCTCGATTGCCTGGACGGCACGCCGCTGCTGGACGTGAAGCCCTACCTGCCGAGCACGGACGCGGAACCGGACGCGCGGATGGGCTGGCTCGGTCCGCACCGCACCCGCTGAGCGGCGCGACTCAGGCGGCGGGCAGGACGCGCGCAAGGATATCCGCCAGCCGCGCATAGTCGTCCATCGTATTGTAGGCATGCGCCGAGACCCGCAGCCACGCGGCCTCCCCGATCCGATGCGGCGGCGCATCGGTGCCGGCGGCGAGCAGCGCGTCGGCCAGTGCGGCCGCGCGGGCCTGGGTGAGCTGCCCGGCCAGCGGCAGGCGCATGCTCGCCATGCTGCCGGCGGCCACGCCGGCGGTGCCGACCTCGGTGCCGAGCCGTTCGGCGAGCCACGCCCCGGCCGCCGCGGCCAGCGCCCGGTTGCGCGCGACCAGCGCCGGCCCGCCCAGCCGGGCGCAGAAATCGAGCGCCGCCGGCACGGCCAGGAACGCGCTCGGGTCGCGCGTGCCGGTCCAGTCGAATTCGGCAACGAAGCCCTGGTCGTAGCCGTGCGAGATCACCGCCGGGTGCAACCCCGCCTGGCGCGCCGGCGCGGCCCACAGGAACCCCGTCCCCTTCGGTGCGCACAGCCATTTGTGGCAGTTGCCGACATACCAATCGGCGCCGAGCGCGGGCAGGTCGAGCGCCACCTGCCCCGGCGCGTGCGCGCCATCGACCAGCACCGCCACGCCGGTGGCGCGGCAGGCGGCGATGATCTCCGCCAGCGGCAGCACGATCGCGCTGGGGGAGGTGATGTGGTCGAGCACCGCCAGCCGGGTGCGCGGCGTCAACGCAGCGGTCACGGCGGCCACCAACGCTGCCGGTTCGGGGCGGGGGAACGGCACCGCGGCCTCGATCACCCGCGCGCCGGCACCGGCGGCGACGTGGCGCACGGTGTTGCGGACCGCGCCGTAGCCGTGGTCCAGCACCAGGATTTCGTCGCCCGGGGCAAGATCGAACGCGCGCAGGACGGCGTTGCAGCCCTCGGTCGCGTTGGCAATGAAGACGACATCCTCGCCTGCCGTGCCGAGAAAATCGGCGAGCCTGGCCGCGGCAGCGCGCAACGCGCCCGGCAGTTCCGCGCGCATGAAGCGCGCCGGCTGGGCTTCTATCCGGTCCCGCCACGCGGCCTGCGCGGCCAGGACCACGCGCGGGGTCGCGCCGTAGGAGCCGTGGTTGACCGAAACGAATACGGGATCGAGTGTCCATTCGTCCCGCGCCGCCGCGCCCCAGCGATCGTCCACCGTCTCCATGCCAGCCTCCTCCGCGACTATCCACCCACCACGGGTCAATCTGGCATGAGCGCCCGCCCGTTTGTATGACAAGCCCGGACACCGTCAGGAGCCGCCCGCCATGCAAGAGCACTACGACCTGCTGATCCGCCGCGGCACCGCCGTCCTCCCCTGGGGCATGGAGGCCACCGACATCGGCGTGCGCGACGGCCGCATCGCCGCCCTCGGCGTCCCCGCCGCCGCCACCGCCGACGCGACGATCGACGCCGCCGGCCTGCACGTCCTGCCTGGCCTGATCGACCCGCACGTGCACCTGCGCGACCCCGGCGACCCGGCCGTGGAAACCATCGCCACCGGCACCAAGGCCGCCGTCCTCGGCGGGCTGGCCGCCGTGTTCGACATGCCGAACACGGCGCCGTCCATCACCGACGCGGACCGCCTGGCCTGGAAGCAGGACTACGCGGAGCGCCATTCCTGGTGCGACATCGGCCTCTATGTCGGCGGCACCAAGACCAACATCCCGGCGCTGGCGGCGCTGGAGACCGGTCGCGGCGTCTGCGGCATCAAGATCTTCGCCGGCAGTTCCACCGGCGACCTGATGGTCGAGGACGACGAACACTTGGAACAGGTGATGCGTGCCGGCCGCCGCCGCATCGCCTACCACAGTGAGGACGAATACCGCCTGCAAGCCCGCAAGCCGCTGTTCCACCGCGGCGAACCCTACGTCCGCCACATGGACTGGCGCGACGAGGAGTGCGCTTTCCTTGGCACCCGCCGCCTGATGGCGCTGGCCCGCACAACCGGCCGCCCGGCACATATCCTGCACGTTTCCACCGCCGAGGAACTCGCCTACCTCAAGGATTTCCGCGACGTCGCGACCTGCGAGGTCCTGCTCAATCACCTCACCCAGATCGCCCCGGAGGCTTACGAAACCCTTGGCGGCTTCGCGGTCATGAACCCGCCTATCCGCGGCCGCCGCCATTACGAGGCCGCCTGGGCGGCTATCGCCGACGGTACGGTCGATACGGTCGGATCCGACCACGCTCCGCATGCGCGCACGAAGAAAACGCTGCCCTGGCCTGACTGCGCCGCGGGGCTGACAGGGGTGCAGACAATCGTACCACTGATGCTGAACCACGTCAGCGCCGGGCGCCTGTCGTTGCCGCGCCTGGTCGATCTGATGTGCGCCGGCCCCGCCCGGGTTTACGGCGTGGTAGGCAAGGGCCGGCTTGCCGCTGGCTATGACGCTGATTTTACCTTGGTCGACATGCAGCGCCGGCAACGCATCGAAGAAAGCTGGATCGTGTCCCCCTGCGGCTGGACGCCGTTTGCCGGAACTGCTGTTACCGGCTGGCCCGTTGCCACGATCGTGCGCGGCTGCACGGTGATGCGGGAGGACGAAGTGCTGGGCACGCCCGAGGGCCGGCTGGTGCGTTTCGCCGCTTGACGCGGGTTTGACGGAGGCTACATGACAGCGCGATGATAGTCCGGTCAGGGGCCGGAAAGAAGCGGGGGATAGAACGATGCAGGCAGCATGCGCGGCAATGCTGAAGCGCTTCGTCATCCGCGGCCGACTGCGGGTGCAGTGGCCGGACGGCAGCACAGAGGACTTCGGCGGCCCACCCGGGTCAGGTCCGGAAGCTGCCATCCGCCTGAACGACGCCCGCAGCGTGCGCCGCCTGGTCACGAACCCCACCCTGAGCGTGGGCGAGTCCTATATGGACGGCGGTCTGGAACCGCTTGGTTGCCCGATCTACGATGTGCTTGACCTGCTCATCACCAACCTGATGGAAACCGGCGTCCGCCATCCGCTCGCGCGGCTGAACGCGGTCCTGCGCCGGGCGCGCCGGCGGTTCGACCAGTTCAACCCGGTCGGCCGCGCACAGCGCAACGTCGCGCATCATTACGACCTGAACGGCCGGCTCTACAGCCTGTTCCTGGACCGCGACCGGCAATACTCCTGCGCCTACTTCCCGACCGGCACGGAAACCCTGGAAGCCGCCCAAGCGGCGAAGAAGCGGCATATCGCGGCCAAGCTGCGCCTCGACCAGCCCGATCTGTCGGTGCTCGACATCGGCTGCGGCTGGGGCGGCATGGCGATCACCCTGGCGCAGGACTTTGGCGCCAAGGTCCTCGGGATCACCCTGTCGGTGGAGCAACTGAACGCCGCGCGCGCCCGCGCCGCCGCCGCCGGGCTCGCGGACCGGGTGCGGTTCGAGCTGATGGACTATCGCGCCGTCACCGACCGCTTCGACCGGATCGTCTCGGTCGGGATGTTCGAACACGTCGGCGTCGACCATTTTCGCACGTTTTTCGAGACGATCTCCCGCTGCCTGAAGCCTGACGGGGTTGCCCTGCTGCACGCGATCGGCCGCAACGAAGGGCCGGGCAGCACCAACCCCTGGCTCGCCAAATACATTTTCCCCGGCGGCTACTGCCCGGCCCTGTCGGAAACGCTGGCCGCCAGCGAGCGCTCGGGCCTGCTGCTGACGGATATCGAGATCCTGCGGCTGCACTACGCCGAAACCCTGCGCCACTGGCGCCGCCGCTTCGCCGCCAACCGCGACACCATCGCCTCGCTCTACGACGAACGCTTCTGCCGCATGTTCGAATTCTACCTGGCCGGATGCGAGATTTCGTTCCGGAGAGAGAACATGATGGTGTTCCAGATCCAGCTCGCGCACCGCCAGGACGCGGTCCCTCTCACCCGCGACTACATCGCCGCGGCCGAAACCAGCAGCCCACGCGCCCGGCGGGTCTCTGCGTAGAACAGGCGTGCGCCGGCCGCCGCGGCCGGCGCACCCGGATGCTACACTCCGAACAGCTTGCGCGAGTTGCCGCCGGCGATGGCGGCTGCGGCCGTCGCATCGAGTGACCGGGCGGAGGCGATGTGCCCGATCGGGTCGTATTCGCCCATGTCGAACGGGTAGTCGGTACCCATCAGGATGTGATCGACGCCGAACAACGCCACCAGCGCTTCGAGTTGGTGCGGGGTGAACACGATCGTGTCGAAATAGACTCGTTTCAGATAGGTGGTGGGGGCTTCCTTCAACTCGCCGTGGCTGTCGCTGCGGGCGCCCCAGGCATGGTCGATGCGGCCCGAGTAGGCCGGCAGGTAGCCGCCGCCGTGCACGGCAACGAGCTTCAGTTTCGGGTGGCGGGCCAGCACGCCGTCGAAGATCAGGTAGTGCAGCGCCATCGTGGTATCGAACGGATTGCCGATGACGTTGTTGAAATAGTATTTGCCGAACCGGCGCGCTTCGGTGAAGCCGGCCGGGTGGACCATCACGACGGCGCCGAGTTTCTCGGCCTCGTCCCAGAACGGTTCCAAGGACGGGTCGGAGATTTCCTTTTCCCCGACGTGGGTCAGGATCTCGACGCCTTTCATGCCGAGCTTGCCCATGCAGCGCGCGAGTTCCGCCGCCGCTGCCGCGCCGCCCGCTTGCAAGGCGACGGTGCCGAGGGCTGCCAGCCGGTCCGGCCGGCGGGCGCAGAATTCCGCCACGCCGTCGTTGACGACCTCTGCGGCTTTGATGCCGATCTCGGGCGGGATGGTGTAGTAGCATTGTGGCGGGGCGGGCGAGATGATCTGCATATCGACGCCCATCTCGTCCATCACCGACAGGCGCAGGTCGAGGTCGATCTGGTGCTTGTGCCGATCGTCATCCTGCTTGCGGGTCAGGAAGCGGGTTTCCTCGGTGTAGAATTTCACCCGCGGATCGGGCGGCATGTGCGGCGCGACCAGTGCGGCGGCGGCATCGACCAGCATGTGGGCGTGCATGTCGATCGTCATGCTGGCGGGGCGCAGTTCCCGCCCGGGCTTGCCGTGTTCGCGCGCGGCGGTACGCTCGTAGCGGTTGGTAGGTTCGGCCATCGCTTCCTCCTGGTATCGTCTCTTGCGCACAGTCTCGCCGGCCCGGCGCCGGCGCGCAAGCGGGGCGGTCAGCGCCCGCGGCGGTGGATGAACTCCTGCACCCGTTGCAGTGCGAAGCGGGAGTTGGGGCTGGTCGGGTGTTCGCGCATGAAGGTGTGGCGCTCGCCTTCGTACAACGCGAGGTCCGCATCCCCGCCGGCGCGGCGCCAGGCGTCGGCGAGGGCTTCGGCCGTTGCGGTGGGCACCCATTCGTCCGCGGTGCCCTGGAAGATCAGCGCCGGCGGCAGGGAGACTTTTTCCCCGCGCGCGAGGATATGCGGCGGGCTGCCTTCCTCCATCGCCGCGACGTCGCCCCAGAATTTATGGTGGTTGTCGAGCATGGCCGTGTTGCCGCGCGCCTGCGCCAGCCCATAGCGCCCCGGCGGATCGATCACCCCCCAGGCCGAGATCACAAACGCCAGGCTGGCATCCACGCCCGCCGGCCCGGGCCGCTCGATGTTCCGAACCCGCCCACCTGCGCGGGCGTGGTACCGCACTCCGCCGCGTGCGCCTTCAGCCAGCGGATGCCGAAGTTGATGTCCTGCGCCGAGGCCGGATACCCCGCCTCCGGCGGCATGCGGAAATCGAGCGACAGCACCACGATCCCGCTCTGCGCCAGTTCCGTCATGGAACCTTCGTTGTTCAGCCGGTCGCTGTTCACCCAGGCGCCGCCGTGCACTTCGACGATGGCGGGAAACGGCCCGGCGCCGCGCGGCTGATACAGACGCGCGAGCAGCGCGCGCTCACCGTGGCGCAGGTATTCGATATCCTCGATGCGCGGATCGTAACGGCCGTCGGCCATGGCGTGCTGTTTCCCTTCTTGGGTCAGATCGTTCCGCCGCGGCGCAGTTCCTCCAGCGCCTCCGGCCCGACATCGCACAGCCGGCCGAGCAGCGCCGCGGTATGTTCGCCGAGCAGCGGCGGGCGGGTCACGGCGACCGGGCTTGCCGACAGCTTGATCGGGCAGCCGACGGTCTGGTACTCGCCGCGGCCCGGGTAGTCGATATCGACGATCATTTCGCGCGCGCGTAGATGCGGATCGGCGAGCACTTCCCCGGTATCGAGGCAGGCGCCGCAGGGCACGCCGGCGTCGCCCAATATCCGCATCACCGCGTGCTTGTCGCGCCCGCGCGTCCAGGCGCCGACGATCGCATCGAGCGCCGCGCGATTTTCCCACCGCGCGTCCGGCGTGGCAAAGCGCGGGTCGGTGCCAAGCTCCGGCTGTTCCATCGCCGCGATCAGCGCCGGCCACATCTGCGGCTGGGCGAAGATGTAGACGTAGTCGTTGGTCCCGCCCGGTGCGCAAGGGTAGGTCGTGCCCGGAACGTTCCGGCCAAGCTGGTTGCCGACCCGCGGCGGCGGATGGCCGAAGCGCTGGTGGTCGCGCAGGCTGACCCGGATCAGGTTCACCACCGCGTCCTGCATGGAAACTTCGACGTGCTGGCCCTCGCCGGTGGCATGGCGCTGCTGCAACGCGGCCAGGATGCCGATCGCCATGTGCATCCCGGTCCCGGAATCGCCGATCGCGGGGAAGGTGTAGGTGGGCGGGTTCTCGGGGAATCCCGTCACCGCCATCGCGCCGCCCATCGCCTGCGCGATCGGCTCGAAGCTCTTGAACCCGCTGTACGGCCCGTAGGTGCCGAAGCCCTTGATGGTGGCGTAGATCAGGCGCGGATTGCGCGCGTGCAGCGCGTTCCACCCGAGGCCCAGCCGGTCGAGCGCGCCGGGGCCGAAATTCTCCACCAGCACGTCGGCCTGGTCGATCACCTGGCGGAACAGTTCCTTGCCGGCCTCGGTCTTCAAATTCAGGGTCAGGCTTTGCTTGTTCGCGTTCAGCACCAGGAAGAACAGGCTGTCGCCGTCGCGGTCGGCCATGTTGCGCCGGGCAATGTCGCCGCCGCGCGGGTCTTCGAGCTTGATGACCTCGGCGCCGAGGAAGCCCAGGATCTGGGTGCAGGCGGGGCCGGCCTGGTTGTGCGTCATGTCGATGACACGGATGCCCGACAGCGCCTGGTTCGTGCTCATGTGCGTTTCCCCTTGGCCGTCCGGTCCGGGCGGCACGGGGACGGTATCCGGGCGCCCCGCCCCCGGCAATCCCGCGCTCAGCGCAGGGCGAACCCGAGCGCGCGCAGCGCCGCCCGCAGCCGGTCGCGCCCGCGCAACGCGGCGGCATCCTTCACCCGGGCGATGCACTGCGCGGTCCAGTCGACTTCGCGCATACCCTGCTCGCGCTGGAAACCGTGCAGGGTCGTATCATACCGGCCGATCTCTGCCGTGTCGGGGGCGGCGCGATACTGTTCCCTATGCAGCACGACCTCGATCGGCAGCCGGGGTTTGATATCGCCGTCGACGGCGGGATCGGGCCAGCCGATCGCCATGCCGAACACCGCGAACACATGCGGCGGCAACGCCAGTTCCGTCGCCACCTGCTCCGGCAGGTTGCGCATCGCCCCGACATAGACCCCGCCCAGGCCCAGCGATTCCGCCGCGGTCAGCGCGTTCTGCGCCGCCAGCGCGGCATCCACCACGCCGACGACGAATTCCTCCAGGAATTGCGTCCCTTCCACCGCCACCCCGCGCGCCGCGGCGAGCGCTTCCAGCCGGTGCAGGTCCGCAAGCCAGACCAGCAGCAGCGGCGCCTGCGCGATGAACGCCTGCTGGCCGGCAAGCTGTGCCAGCCGCACCTTGCGGGCCGGCTCGGCCACCGCCACCACGCTCCAGAGTTGCAGGTTGGACGACGTCGAAGCCGATTGCGCCGCCGTCACCAGCAGCTCCAGGGTGCCCGCGGGCAGCGGATCGGGGCGGAAGTGCCGCACGGACCGATGCGCCAGCATCGTCGCCAGCACATCGTTCCAGCCCGGCGGCGGTGCGGCCGGGACGCGGTGGCGGCGGTGCAACAGGTCGGCGGCATCGGGCGGCGGGGCGAGCGGGATCGTATCAGGCACGTGCGGCTCCGGTGTCATTGGCGGCGTGGAGTGTGCGGCCCGCACGCAGGCCTGTCCACGCTCAGAAATAATGCCACACGTTGGATGCGCGCGCTTCCTCCGGCAGCCCCTCGAACACGATCCGCCCGTTGTTCATGATGACCACCCGGTCGGCGAGCCCCATCGCCGCGGCGACATTCTGCTCCACCAGCAAAGCCGCCATGCCGTGCGCGCGACAGACGTCGCGCACCTGGCCGAACAGCCGCTCCACCAGATTGGGCTGCAAGCCGATCGAGGGCTCGTCCAGCATCAGGCACCGCGGCGTGCCGAGGATCGCGAGCCCGAAGGCCAGCATCTGCTGCTGCCCCCCGCTCATGCTGCCCGACCGTGTCGCGCGGCGTTCGTCCAGCACCGGGAACAGCGCATACACGTCCGCCGGCTTCAGCATCGCCCCCTGCGCGCCGGTGCGCGCGGCAACGACGTCGATATTCTCAGCAACCGTCAGATCGGGGAAGATGCCGCGCCCTTCCGGCAACAGCCGGATGCCGCGCGCCACCCGTTCGGCCACCGGCATCCGCCCGAGTGCCTGGCCGTCGAACCGCACTTCCCCCGCGCGCGGCGCGATCAGCCCCATTACGGTCTTCAGTGTGGTCGTCTTCCCTGCCCCGTTATGGCCGAGCAGGGCGACGATCTGCCCCGGTTCCACACCGAACGACAGATCCGACACCACGGTCTTCGATCCGTAGCCTGCCGCAACGCCCGCAAGTTCCAGGATCACAGCGCACCACCGAAATAGATTTCCGCCAACGCCGGATCGGCAATGATCTGCGCGGGGGTGCCCTCCGCCATCAGATGCCCCTGGTGCAGGAACAGCACGTGATCGGCGATCTGCTGCACCACCCTGGTATTATGTTCCACCACCAGCAAGGTCTTGCCTTCCCCCTGCAACCGCCGCAGCAAGGCCATCACCTGATCAAGCGCGCCGGCCGCCAGCCCGGACGCCGGCTCGTCCAGCAGCAGCAACTCCGCCCCCGTCGCCAGCAGCCGCGCCACGGTCAGCAGTTTCTGTTCGCCGTACGAAAGGTTGCGCACCTTCTCGGCCGCGCGATCGGCCAGCCCCACGTGCTCCAGCCGTTCCATCGCCTGCGCCCGCCGCGCGCGATCGAGCCGCGCGGTGTGGAACGGACGGAACAGCGCGCCCAGCGGCGCCTCCCCGAAGCCGGACGGCAGGCCGATCAGCACGTTCTCCAACGCGGTCAGATCGACGAACAGGCGCAGGTTCTGGAAGCTGCGCGCGATCCCCGCTGCCACGATCGCCTGCGGCCGCAACCCGTCCAGGCGCCGGCCGCGGAACGCGACATGCCCCGTGTCCGGCCGCAGGAAGCCGGTGATGACGTTGAAGATCGTGGTCTTGCCCGCCCCGTTCGGCCCCACCATGCAGGTGATGCCGCCCTGCGCGATCGCGAAGCCGCAGTCGTTCAGCGCCTGCAACCCGCCGAAGCGCTGGTTGACGCCGGAGACTTCCAGATAGGCACTCACAGCCGCTCCCCCGCCAATCCTTGCGGGCGGAACACGGCGAAGGCGATCAGCAGCACCCCGTACAGCAGTTGTCGCGCCGACGCCGCAACGGTCGTCGGGATCGCCACCAGTTGCAGCAATTGCGGCAGCGCCAGCAGCACGAACGGCCCGACGATGGACCCCGCCAGGGTGCGCGCCCCGCCCACCACCACCATCGTCAGCAGCAGGACCGACGCATCCAGATCGAACGACGACGGATCGATGAAGCTCATGTATGTTGCGTACACGCCACCGGCGACGCCGGCGAACGCGCCCGCCAGCGCGGCGGCCGAGACCTTGGCGCGCAGGACGTCCTTGCCCGCCGCCGCCACCGCCAGTTCGTCTTCGCGGATCGCCTTCAGCAGCCGCCCGTACGGCGCGCGCATCGCCAGCCAGAACGCCAGGCACCCGAGCCCCGCGGCGACCGTGGTGAAGCCCAGGATCTGGCGCGTCTCCTCCAGCGGAAAGCCGAACAGATCGGGCGGCGGCACACCCGGCAGCCCGTTCGCGCCCCCGGTGCCGCCGGTCCAGTTAGTGAACACCGCGGTGGCCAGCAACTGGATTCCGAACGACGTGACG
Source organism: Pseudomonadota bacterium (assembly GCA_019352115.1). GTDB lineage: Bacteria > Pseudomonadota > Alphaproteobacteria > Acetobacterales > Acetobacteraceae > JAJZVS01. The sequence goes on along the minus strand of JABBNW010000002.1, from coordinate 21,516 downwards.
ACGAAATAATCCCCGGAAACGCGCAGGCTCGGCAAGGTCAGCAGCACGTTCAGCACGATGCAGGCGACCGCCGCCACCGCCAGCGCCGGCAGGAACGACAACGTGCCGCTCAGCAGGAAGTCGCTCACGATATACGCGCCGACCCCGAACACCGCGGCCTGGGAGACCGAGAAAATGCCAACCACGCCGACCAGCAGGTTGGTGGACAGACCGAGCAGCACGTAGATCTCGGCCAGGATCAGGTAGCTGTAGAAATAATCCATCGCCGTTTCCCCCTCACCCTGCCGCGAACAGCCCGCGCGGGCGGAACAGCATGAACACGACGAAGATCGCGAACGTGACGCCGATGCTCCATTCCCCCGGCATCACGAGCAGGGACAGGTTCTGCAGCACGACGATCACCACCGCGAACAGGAAGGCGCCGCCCAGGCTGCCGACCCCGCCGGCGATCATGGCGATGGTCGCGGTCAGCAGCGGCGTCACCCCGCCATAAGGTTGCAGCCCGAGATCGAGCGGCACCAGCACGCCGGGGATGCACACCACGGCCGACGCGATGGCGATCACGGTGACATAGACCGCGCGCGGCTCCAGCCGCGTGATTTCGGCTAGGAACGGGTTCGACGCCACCGCCCGGATGCGCTTGCCGAGCAGGGTCCGATGCGCGAACCACAGCATGCCCACGAAGGCGGCGAGGCTGAGCGCCAGGGTCGCAAGCTGCGCCCCGGTCAGCCGCAGCCCGCCGAGCGTCACGACCGCGCTCGCCCATGGGATGGTGAATTCCAGGATGTCGGACGAATAGACCGCGGCGATCAGGTTCTGGATCACCGCCAGCGCGCCGAGCGAGGCGATCAGCACGATCAGATGCGTCGCCCGCCGCCGTTCCAGCGGCGCATACAGGAAGTGCTGGATCGCCGCCCCCAGCACGGTGCAACCCGCCATCGCCCCGAGCAAAGCCAACGGTTCGGGCACGCCGTGCGCCAACAGCGACCAGGCCAGATAGCCGCCGAGGGTGTACACGCCGGCGTGGGCGATGTGGAAGATGCGCGTGGTGGCATAGACCAGCGCAAAGCTCACCGCCACCACGCCGAGCGCGCAGCCCGTCACGATGCCGTTGACCAGAAGTTGCAGCAGCAGCATGACGGGCCGGCCCGATCGGAGGGTGGGACTATTTCGCGACGCTGTGGGTGATGGTGACCTCGGTGCCGTTCTTCATCTCCTCGATCGCGATCGGCACAATCGCGGTGTTGGAGGTGAAGGTCATCGGCACCGGCGTCGCGAACGTCTTGATCTTGAACAGCTCGGTGCGCATGTTCGCCCCGGTGATCGGCGTCTTCGCCTTGATCATGTGGTCCAGGATGATGAAGATCATCTGCGCCGAATTGTAGTACTGGCGCGAGAAGAAGCCCATCTCGACACCCATCTTCTTCTGGAACGCCGCCATCAGCGCGGGGCTGACGTTCGCTTCCACCTGGGTATGGATCAGCCCGGCCGCGTTCGGATCCGCGATCACCTGCGGGTTGTTCATGAACGTCGTACCGGCGACCAGCCACTTGTGGTTCATCTCGTGCAACTGATCGGCAAGCGGGACCATGCCGACCGTCGTCACCACGTACAGCACCTGCGGCTTCGCCGACGCGAGCTTGAGCAGCGCCGGGCGGAAATCGGTCTGGCCGAACTGCACCGGCTCCTGCGCCACGATCTTGCCGCCGGCAGCCTTGAAGTCTTTCACGAAATCATCACGTCCGCCGATGCCCGCGGCGTCGTTCTCGTACAACACCGCCGCGGTCGATTTGCCTTGCGCGCGCAGGTATTTCACCATCACCTTCACCTCTTCCTCGGTGGAGGGAAGGGTGTTCACCAGATAGGGGGAGGCCTTCTGCAACGCATCCGACTGCGCGCCCGAATTCAGGATCAGGATGTGCCGGCGGGTCGCCAGCGGCGCGGTTGCAAGCGTGGGGCCGGAATAGGCGAGCCAGATCATCGGCACGTGCTGCAGGCTGACGAGCTTATTGAAATCGAGCACCGCCTGATCGGACTTGGCCTGATCGTCGTCGTAGATCACATGCACTTTGTCGCCGTCGATGCCGCCCTTGGCATTCAGCTCGTCGACCGCGAACTGGATGCCCCGCATCTGTTCGGTGCCGATCACCGCACCCGGGCCGGTCAACGGCAGGAGCGCGCCAAGCTCGATGGTCTTCGCCCGGGCCGGCGCTGCTGCCCCCAGGAGTGCACCGGCCGCGACCGCGGCCAGCCAGAAGCGCGACATACGCATTATAGTTCGTTCCTTCCCCGATTGCGCGAAAGAACGGCTTGTTGCAGGGCAGCGTCGCCGAGGTCAAGAGACGGGGGAGTGAACGAACCGTCACTGTATACCTCCGCGCCGGCGCTCGGCCAGCAACAGGGCGAACACCGCCGGATCGTCGCGCAGGTAGCGCCGCGCTAGCCGCGCCGGGTCCTGGCTCAGCCGGTGCAGCCACTCCAGCCCCGTGCGCTGCATCCACCCCGGGGCGCGGCGCACTCGCCCGGACAGGAAGTCGATCCCCGCCCCCACGCAGAGCCCGAGCCCCTGCGCCCGCCCACCGGCCGCGATCGCCGCCGCCAGCAGCTCTTGCCGCGGCGCGCCGACCGCGAGGAAGACGAACCGCGCCGGATGGTCCTCCACGAACCGCACCACCGCTGCAAGGGCGGCCGGGTCGTGCGCGAACCCGCGCGGCGGATCGCAATGCGCGGGCGCGGCGATGCCGGTGCGCCGCACCAGCGCCGGCAGCCAGGCCGGCGGCAGCCCGACCAGGGTGATCCGCTCCCCCGGGGGCACCGCCGCCAGCACCGCCGCGGCCAGGTCGCTGCCCGGCAGCACCGGGGGCGCCGGCAGCCCCAGGAGCCGCGCGGCCCTTGCCACGACCCGCGAATCGAGCAGCCGCAGCGCCGCCCCGTCGTACACCCCCCGCAGGTCCGGCACCCGCGCCAGCCGCACCATGTGGTCAGCGTTCGGCGTCACCACATAGCCGAATCCCGTCGCGGCCGGCCGCGCCAGCATCCAGTCCAGCACCGCCCCCGGCGCCGCGGCGGCGAAGTCGAGCCCGAGCAGCCGGACGCTCGGCAGGCTCACAGCCCGAAGCCCAGGGTGAGCAGGCTGACGCTGCGGGTGACGGATCCGCTGGCGGAGGTCGCGGTGCTCGCTGCACCAGCCAGCGCGGTGACGGTCTCGGCCGCGGTGATCCGCATCCGCCGGTTCAACAGCCAGGTGGCCGAGGCGCCGAAGCTGGTCCCGGTCTCGCGCCCGCCGCCGTTGGTGAAGGCGGCGCGCTGCATCCCGGCCGCGACCGAGACCAGCAGGTCGCGCCGCACTTCCCGGTCCACCCGCAGGCCGGCCTGGGTTTCGGTGTAGCCGGCGACGCCTTCCTGCGCCGCGTCCTCGATCCGGCGCGACAGGGTCGCGGTCACCGTCGTCATGCCGCCGGGCTGCCAGACCGCCTGCGCCTCGGCGACCGGTGCGGCGTGGGTGCCGTAGGCGGCGGCGATGAAATCGCGCTGCTCCCAGCCGGCGAGGATGCGCAGGTGCAGGATGCCGTCGCCGGCCTCGGCGCCGATCAGGGCCGCGAAGCCGGTGGAATCGCGGGACGGCGCGCCGGGTTGCGGGGCCACGTAGTGCGATTGCGTGCCGCGCAGTACCAGCAGCAGATCCCGGCGCGGCGCCAGCGCGTAGCGGGCGGTGACCTCGCCCTGCACCACGTCGCGGTCGCGATAGGCCTGCGCGACGGACACCCCACCGAGGCGCGCCGCATCGTACCGCCAGGCGGCGAAGCCGAGCGCGGGGATGAGCGACAGCCGCGCGCCGCCGATCCGGTAGCCGGCACGCAGCGCGATGATCCGGTACGGCAGCGGGCGGTCGGTGGGCAGCGCGCCGATCTCGCTGCCGTCTTCGTGCAGGGCGCGCTCGGCCGCGTCCAGGGTCAGCCGGTCGGCCCCGAAGCCGAACCGCAGCCCCGCTGCCGCGGTCCAGTCGGTGCGATCGGCGGCCGGCACGGCGGGCACGCGCACGTCGTCCGCGCCGAGCGCGATCCCGATCGTGTCGTCGCCCCGCCCGGTGCCGAGCGTGAGCGAGGGCGCGGTGTGCCAGACGAACCCGCCCGCCCCGTGCGGCAGGCCGGTGGGGTCGCTGTCGTAACTAAGCCCGAGGTCGATCCGCGGCGCCGCCTCCAGCAGCCCGAGGCGCACCTCGCGCAGGGCATACAGCGGTCGGGCGCGGGACAGCACCGTGACCCCGGCTTCGGTGCCCGCGGCGTGCGTCTCGGCGGGGAACAGGGTGGCGATGTCGGCCGCGGGCAGCGCCTCCTGCCCACGCGCTGCCGGCACGGGAAGGCAGGCCAGGAGGGCGGCCAGGAGCGCCGCGGCGCGCCGGGTCCGCGCCCGCGCGACCCGGCACCCGCGGGTGGACGGCAAGCGGGTCGGCGACACGGCCGGTCGGGTCCGCATGGGGAAGGCCATGCGGGAGATGAAACCGCAAACCGGTTAACGGATTATGGTATGCAGGGCGCGTCCCTCCTGCAGGGGCACACGGCGGGCGCATGGGGGGCAGATGGGCAAGCGATTGCCCTTTGCGCGCCGTGCGGCCTTGCACCCGCGGCGAAACGCCGTCATATCGCCGCCGCCACCGGATCGCGGCCCCTGCCTGCGGCACCGGGTTTCTTCGACGAGGGATCGCCATGACCTACGTGGTCACCGAAAACTGCATCAAGTGCAAGTATATGGACTGCGTCGAGGTGTGTCCCGTCGACTGCTTCTATGTCGGCGCCAACATGCTGGTGATCCATCCCGACGAGTGCATCGACTGCGGGGTATGCGAACCCGAGTGCCCCGCCGAGGCGATCGTGCCCGACAGCGACGACAAGGCCACCGCCTGGGTCGAGCAGAACCGCGCCTATGCCGCGCTCTGGCCGAACATCACCCGCAAGGGGGAGGCTCCGGACGACGCAGATGCGTGGAAGGACAAGCCCGGCAAGGCCGAGCTGTTCTCGCCGGACCCCGGCACGCCCTGAGGTCGCGCCGCGGCCCGGGTTGCTCCGGCGCCGCGACCCGAGCCGCGCGGACTGGCGTTCCCGGGCCGGCGTTCCCGGGCCGGCGCCCCATGGACGCGCAGGCCCGTTGGCCGGCCGATCGTTCGGACCCGTCGTCCCCCCGGATGACGATCCCATGTCGGCGTGCTATATAGGCTTGAGGGAAGCGCGCGGCTGCGGATCGGGCCCATCGGGCTCGCCGGCGCTTGCGCGCAACCGCTCCGAGGGGGAGCCGGTCCGTAGCAGCGGTGACGCCGGGCGTCGTCCGTCGGCTGCGCATATGGAGTTGCAAACGAGGTGTCCAGCATGAAGGCAACGGCCGCAAGCGTGGGATCGACGCATCGGAAGGCGCCGGGTGCAGGGTCAGCGGAACCGACGGCTTCGGCGCCATCCGCCGCCACGGTTCCGCCCGTCTCGGTCGCCCCCGGCTCCACTCCGGCGTCCGTTGCGGCGCAGAAGCCGGCGGCGCGCAAGCCGGCCGCCGCGGGCAAAACCGGCGGGTTGCCATCCGCTGCGTCCCCGTCCGTCGTGCCCCGGGTGACCGCCGCTCGTCCGGCCGCCTGCGCGGCGGCCGATGGGCTGACGGTGGACAAGGTTCAGGGCAAGCCGTTGGCGGACGCCTCGGCCGAGGCGTCCGAGCCGGCGCCCCCCCCGGCCCGCCCTGCCGCCGCCGCAAAATCCGCCGCGAGCAAACCTGCCGCCGACGCGAAAGCACCGGACTCGAAGGCCCCCGAAGCGAAGACGCCAGAGCCGAAGCCGGCCGCCGCCGGACCGGCCGCATCAGCGGACCCCGCGGCGGAAGCCACCGAGGCGCCCGTGCCCCGCGCCCCGGGCTTCGCCGCCACGCCGCAAGCGCCGGCACCGGCGCCGCCCGACGCCGCCGGATCGACCGCCCCCCCCACGACGTCGGCCCCCCCGGCCCAGGCTGGCGGCCCGATGCGCCCGATGCAGCAATCCGGCCGGCCGATGCCACCGCCGCGCCCGCTCGCGAAGGCGGAAAACTTCGTCCAGGGCGACCATGTCGTCTATCCCACCCACGGCGTCGGCAAGGTCGAACGCATCGCGGTGGAGGAAATCGCCGGCCACAAGCTCGAACTGATCCACATCACGTTCGAGGAAAACCGCATGACCCTGCGCGTGCCGGTGGCGAAGGCGCGCACCGCCGGGCTGCGCAAGCTCGCCACCCGCTCGTTGTTCGACGAGGCGCTCGCGGTGCTGCGGGGCAAGGCACGCATCAAGCGCACCATGTGGTCCCGCCGCGCGCAGGAATACGAGGCCAAGATCAACTCCGGCGACCCGCTCGCGATCGCCGAGGTGGTCCGCGACCTGCACCGCAACGCCGGCCAGCCCGACCAGAGCTTCAGCGAGCGCCAGATCTACGAAGCCGCGATGGACCGCCTGGCCGCCGAACTGGCCGCGCTCGACCAGACCGACAAGCCGACCGCGGCGATCAAGCTGGCGGAGTTCCTGAAGACCGTCTGATCCCGCCGCGTCCCTCCTGCGTCCCCCACGGGCGGAAACCATCGGTACCCTGGCGCCATGTCCGACATTCGCATCACCGCCGGCCCCTACAGCTTCCTCGCCCGGTTCGAGGACGCCGCCGCCCCCGTCACCTGCGCCATGTTCCGCGCCCTGCTGCCGTACCGCGAGCGCATCATCCATGTGCGCTGGAGCGGGGAAGCGTGCTGGATTCCGCTCGGCGCCACCGATTTCGCGGTCGGGTTCGAGAACCACACGAGCTACCCTGCGCCCGGCCAGATCCTGCTCTATCCGGGCGGCATCAGCGAGACCGAAATCCTGTTGGGCTATGGCGCGGTGCGGTTCGCGAGCAAGGTGGGCCAGCTCGTCGGCAACCATTTCCTGACGATCACGCAGGGGCAGGAGAACCTGGCCGCGCTCGGCAAGCTGACATTGTGGTCCGGGGCGCAGCCGATCATTTTCCACCCGCCGGAGGGGTAAGCGCGGGCGCGTCTGTCCAGCGCGCGCCCGGACCTTGCCCCACCCGCCGCCTGGGGACCACACTCGCCCGGACCGGGACGGCAGGATCCCGGCGCAAGCCCGGGGGAAACACCGATGACGTCCAGGCCGCCCACCGCGCAACCCGGCCGCTTCGCCGGGCTGACGCCCCTTCTCGCCCCGCGGTCCATCGCGATCCTCGGCGCGTCCAACGACCCCGCGCGGATCGGCGGCCGGCCGATCGCCTACATGAAGGCGCAGGGCTTCAAGGGCGCAATCTACCCGGTGAACCCGAACCGGACCGAGGTGCAGGGCCTGCGCGCCTATCCCTCCGTCTCTGACTTGCCGGAAACCCCCGACGTTGCGATCGTCGCCGTGCCTGCCGGCCTCGCGGTGAGCGCGGCGGAAGACCTCGGCAAGCGCGGCACCAAGGCCGCCCTCGTGTTCACCGCCGGCTTCGCGGAAGTGGACGCCGAGGGCCAGGCCGCACAAGACCGCATGGTCGCCGCGGCGCGCGCGCATGGGATGCGCATCCTCGGCCCGAACTGCCTCGGCGTGTTCGACGGCCGCACCGGCTACTACGCCACGTTTTCCTCCTCGTTCGATTCCGGCTGGCCGGTGCCGGGACGCATCGGCATCGCGTCGCAATCCGGCGCCTACGGCACGCATCTCTATACGCTCGCGCGCAACCGCGGCATCGGCGCCTCGCTCTGCATCATGACCGGCAACGAGGCGGACGTAACAGTCGGCGAATGCATCGGCTGGCTGGCCGAAAACCCCGATGTCGACGTGATTGCCGCCTATATCGAGGGCATCCGCGAGGCCCCCGGCCTGATCGCCGCGTTCGAAACCGCCCGCGCGGCGAAAAAACCTATCGTGATGATGAAGGTCGGCCGTAGCGCGTTGGGCGGCCAGGCGGCGAAATCGCACACTGCCTCGATCGCCGGCGACGATGCGGTGACCGCGGCGGTGATGGCCGAATTCGGCGTCCACCGCGCCCGCACGTCCGAAGAAATGCTCGACATCGCGCAGACCGCGATGCGGCGCATCTACCCGGTGGCTAACACGTTAGGGATGATTACTGTCTCCGGCGGGGCTGGCGTGCTGGTCTCCGACGTCGCCGAGCAGGTCGGGCTGGCGATGCCGCCGATGCCCGATGACGCGCAGGCGCGGCTGAAGGCGCTGGTTTCGTTCTGCGCCCCGCGCAACCCGGTGGACGCGACCGCGCAGGTGGGCAACGACCTGGCCCTGCTGGCGCCGTTCTTCGAATCGGTGGTGCGCGACGGCGGCTACAGTTCCATCCTCGGCTTCTTCACCATGGTCGCGTCCTCCCGCCGCTGGCCCGCCATGCTGGAGAAGCTGAACGAGGTGCGGCTGCGCTATCCCGACCGGCTGTTCGTGCTGTCGGTGATCGCGCCGGAAGCCGGCGTGCGCGCGCTGGAAGCCGAGGGCTGGGTCTGCCACGAAGACCCCTCCCGCGCGGTGACCGCGATCGCCGCCATGGGCCGTTTCGGCGCCGCCTTCGCAGCACCCCCGCCGGCCGCGCCGCCCGCCGTGCCGGCCGTGAGCCTGCCCGCGGCGACGCCGTCGGAGGCGGCGGCGAAACGCCTGCTCGCCGCCGCCGGCATCGCCTGCGTCCCCGAAGCCGCCTGCGCCTCGCCCGAAGCCGCCGTCGCCGCGGCGGACGGGTTCGGCTATCCGGTGGTGCTGAAAATCCTGTCGCCCGACATAATGCACAAATCGGAAATCGGCGGCGTGCTGCTCGATGTCGCGGACGCGGATGCGGTGCGGACCGGCTTCGCCACCCTGCTGGACCGCGCCCGCACGGCGGCGCCACGGGCGCGCATCGAGGGCGTGCTGGTCGCGAAACAACTGCGCGGCGGCACCGAATGCATCCTGGGCATCCACCAGGACCCGGTGTTCGGGCCGGTGGCGATGTTCGGCTTGGGCGGGGTGTTCGTGGAAGTGCTGCAGGACGTGGTGTTCCGCCGCTGCCCGTTCGGCGAAGACGTGGCGACGGAGATGATCCGCGCGATCCGCGGCTTCCCGCTGCTCGACGGCGCGCGCGGCCGGCCGAAAGCCGACGTGGCGGCGCTGGCCACGATGCTGGCGCGGCTGTCGGCCTTCGCGGTCGCCGCCGGGCCGCGGCTGCGGGCGGTCGATCTCAACCCGGTGTTCGCGATGGCCGAGGGGCAGGGCGCGTTCGCGGCGGACGCGGTGATCGAGGTGGGGTAGCGCGGGATCGACGAACCTGCGGCCCGACGGGACAGCGGGGTGGGATGACCCCGCACGTGCAGCCGGCTTGGCGACAGGGCGATATGGTTGGGGTCAAGTTGTCCGGGGACGACGGCGCGGCTTGCATCCTGCCGGACAACCTCCCCGCCGGTCCGCGTCACGCGTGCGGTTGCCGCAGCTCTCCCACACGAGTCGACGCAAGGGTTGCAGACGGCAACAGCGCCGGCACCGGTGAGGGCGCGCGCAGGGTCGGCAGTTCGTCGCGGAGCAGGGTTTCTTTCTGCAGCAGCAGCTCCGCCCCTTCGTGCAGTTCCGCCTTGTGGGCGGTCAGCAACCCGATCGCCGTATCGAACGCCGTGTCGATCAGTTCGTGTATGGCATGGTCGATCTCGCGCGCGGTCTCCTCGCTGTAGTCGTGGCGGGGAGGTTCGGCCATGGTGCCGAGCAGGCCAGGCCGTCGCGTTTCGTACGCGATCTGACCCAGTTTCTCCGACATCCCGAAGCGGGTCACCATGTTGCGCGCGATCTCGGTGGCCTTGTCGATGTCATCGACAGCGCCGGTGGAGATATCCTCGAACGTCAGCGCCTCCGCCGCCCGCCCACCCAGCAGGACGGCCATCTTGTTCTTGAGCTCGCCGCGATTGAGCAGGAACCGATCGTCGGTCGGCCGCTGCATCGTGTAGCCCAATGCGCTGATGCCGCGCGGGATGATGGAGATTTTGTGCACCGGGTCCATCCCCGGCAGCGCCATCGCCACCAGGGCGTGGCCCATCTCGTGATACGCCACCACGCGGCGTTCCGAGGGGATCAGCAGTCGGTTCTTCTTCTCGAGTCCGGCAACGATGCGTTCGAAGGCAAGCGTGAAATCGGCCATCGACACCGCGTCGGCATTGCGCCGGGTCGCTTGCAGGGCGGCTTCATTGACCAGGTTGGCGAGATCGGCGCCGGAGAAGCCGGGGGTCAGGGCCGCGATCTGGACCGGATCGACATCCGCGCCGAGCGTCACCTTCGTCAGGTGAATATGCAGAATCGCCACCCGCCCGAGCCGGTCGGGCCGATCGACCAGCACCTGCCGGTCCAGCCGCCCGGCGCGCAGCAGCGCAGGATCGAGCACCTCCGGGCGGTTGGTGGCGCCGATCAACACGATGCCTGTCTGCGGGTCGAAGCCGTCGAGTTCCATCAGCAACTGGTTGAGCGTCTGTTCCTTCTCGTCATGCCCGCCAGCGAACGGGCCGCTGCCGCGGGCGCGGCCCAGCGCGTCGAGCTCATCGATGAAGATGATGCAGGGGGCGACCTTGCGGGCCTGCTCGAACAGATCGCGCACCCGGGCGGCGCCCACGCCCACGAACATCTCGACGAACTCCGAGCCGCTGATGGAGAAGAACGGGACCCCGGCTTCGCCGGCCACCGCGCGGGCGAGCAACGTCTTGCCCGTGCCGGGGGGGCCGACCAGCAGGATGCCTTTCGGGATCCGCGCGCCCAGGCGGGCGTGCAGCTTCGGTTCCTTGAGGAACTCCACCACCTCGGTCAGTTCCTCTTCGGCCTCGTCCACGCCCGCCACGTCTGCAAACTTCACGTTGGTATCTTTTTCTACGAATATCTTGGCCTTGCTTTTGCCGATCTGCATCAGCCCGCCGATGCCCTGCTGGCCGCCGAAGCGGCGCATCACGAACATCCAGATGACGAAGAAGGCGGCCGCCGGAATGATCCAACCCAGGATGTCGCCGAGCAAGTGGTTCGGCACGACCCCGGTAACAGTGACGTGATACTTATCCAGCATGTTCGCCATGGCGGGGGAGACGCGGGTGGCTGCGTAGCTTTTCGGCCCCTTCGGCAGCACCGTCTTCGGCGTCCCTTCCAGGTGATCCGGGCTAACCGCGACCGCAGATATCTTGCCGTCCGCCAGCAACTGGACGAACCGGCTGTAGGAAACCTCCTCTGGCCCCTTGTACGTGACGAGCAGGCTCTGGATCGCGATGATGGCGAGGAACGCCGCGATCGCGTACCACAGATTGAAGTGCATCTTCTTGTTCACGCACGCCTCCTGGCCGAACATGTGGGCCGGATCGCGTCCCGGCCCGGAACGTCGTGCGCATGCGAAAGAATCGGATCGGGATAGCGATCCGACAACTTCGGCCATTAGCAGAGCGAACGAGCTCGCCGCGGTGAACGCGCGCGCCAGGCCGGACTGCCCGCACGCCAGGGCGGCGGGGATTAGCCGCCGCCCGAACGCGCAGGTGGGACGTGGGGCTGCATGCTGCCAGCTTCAACGGGAGCGTCGCAGGCAGGATCCAGAACCTGGTCGGCTCCACATGTCAGCCACGATAGGTTTTTGCGCTGATTTCAGCTGCGGCCGTGTCGGGTTCAGAGCCCATTCCGGATGGTCGCGACCGCGATAGGGAATCGCGCCACGCGGGAGCGGCAACCGAACCGGCGCGCCCCCATCTGATCGGTGCGGACAACCAATCGCAAGACCAGCCCGTAGGGCAACCTGGACCAAGCGCTCTAGAAGATCGCCTTCCCGGCCATCAGCGCGAGCACCAGGAAGATCACGAACAGCACGACGAAGATGAAGAACAAGATCTTCGCGATGCCCGCGGCAGCGGCGGCGATTCCGCCGAACCCGAAGATCGCCGCGACGATCGAGATAACGAGAAAGAGAAGCGCCAGCCTCAGCATGGGACCGCTCCCCCGCCGGCCGGGGCGCCGCACACGATACGGTATGCCTGTCCATCAAACCCTGAGCACATCATGTTCTGCCACCTTCCGTCATGGTTTTACCCTCGGCCGGCGGTGACCGCGCCGCGATCGCAACCGATATCATCACCGTTCCGCGGGCCATAGACCGTTGTCATCCAGCATTTCGCGCCGCCTTGCCAGTAAGCATCCGGTGAGCATACCCACCGCGCCGCCCGGCCGGAAACGCCCCTTCTCTTGACTCACGCAACGCGCGATCCTTGGCTGACCGGGATCGAAAAGGGGAAGAACGTCATGCAGATCGGATTCATCGGGCTCGGCACCATGGGCGCCAGCATGGCCGCCAACGCGCAGAAGGCCGGCCATAAGCTTGTGGTGAGCGACCTCCGTCAGGCCGCCGCGTCCCACCTCGCCGCCGGCGCCACCTGGGCCGACACGCCCGAAGCAGTGGCAGCGCAGGCGGAGGTGGTATTCACCTCCCTGCCCGGCCCGCCCGAGGTGGAAGCCGTAGCGCTCGGGCCGAGCGGGCTGCTCGGGGGGATGCGCCGCGGCGCGGCCTGGTTCGATCTGTCCACCAATTCCCCCAGTACAATGCGCAAGATCCACGCCGCCTTCGCCGAAAAGGGCGCGCACGCGCTGGATGCGCCGGTGAGCGGCGGGCCCAGGGGCGCGGCCAGCGGCAAGCTCGCGATTTGGGTCGGCGGCGAGCAGGCGGTGTTCGACCAGTGGAAACCCGTCCTGGACGCGATCGGCGACCAGGCGCGCTACGTCGGCCCGATCGGCGCCGGCTCGGTCGCCAAGCTCGTGCACAACATGTTCGGCTACATCATGACCACCGGGCTGGCGGAAGTGTTCACCATGGGTGTGAAGGCCGGGATCGAACCGCTGGCGATCTGGGAAGCCGTGCGCCAGGGCGCGATCGGCCGGCGCGGCGCGTTCGATGCCATGCCAGACCAGTTCCTGCCCGACCAGTACGAGCCGCCGGCCTTCGCGCTGCGACTGGCGCACAAGGACGTCTCGCTCGCCGTCGCGCTGGGCCGTGAGATGGGCGTGCCGATGCGGCTCGCCAACATGGTCCACGCCGAAATGACCGAGGCGATGAATCGCGGCTGGCAGCACCAGGATTCCCGCGTGGCGATGAAGTTGCAGACCGAACGCGCCGGCGTGGCGATCAGGGTCGATCCGCAACGCCTGGCCGAAGCGGTCGAGGGGATGAAGCGGTAGGCCCGCCGGTGCCCCCCGAACCCGTCCCGGCGCCGGACCTGCCGCGCGCCATCGTGCTGGAAGGTGTGTCCAACCTGCGCGACCTCGGCGGCTGGCCGGTTGCCGGCGGGCGAGTGCGGCACGGGCGCGTGTTCCGCGCCGCCGCTCTCGCCGGGCTCACCGCGGCGGACGCCGAGCGGCTGGCCGGTCTCGGCCTCGCGACCATCTGCGACCTGCGCGGCCGGGCCGAGGCCGCCGCCGCCCCCACCCCGCACGCGCGCCTGCCCGGCGTGCGGCAGCACGCGCTGCCGATCGAGCCCAGCGTCGGCGCCGGCCTACGCGACATCCTGGCAACCGGGGGCGCTGACGCGACCGGGGCACAGGCGCGGGCGCTGATGCGCCAAGCCTATGTCGCCTATGCCAGCGACTGGTCGCACCACTACCGTACGCTGTTCGACCTGCTGGTCGACCCCGCCGGGCCGCCGCTGCTGTTCCACTGTTCCGCCGGCAAAGACCGCACCGGCTTCGCCGCGGCCCTGATCCTGACCGCGCTCGGCGCGACGCGGGAGACGGTGACGGCGGACTACCTCGCGACCCGCACCCATTGGCGCGGTGATGCGGAGATGGCGGCGGGCCTGCCGCCCGACCTCGCCGCCGCCCTGCTCGGCGTCGATGCCGCGCTGCTGGACGCCGCCTTCACGGCCATCGACGCGGCGCATGGCAGCTTCGCGGCCTATGCCGCCGAGCGGCTGGGCCTGGACCCGCCTCGGCTGGCCCGCCTGCGCGCAACCCTGGTCGAGCCGGCATGAGCCGATCCCCTTTCCGGCCGTCCCCTTGCGGACGGGAAGCCGCGGCGATGGCCAGCGCCGCCGCCGCCGGCTTGACTTCCCCCCGCGGCCGGGTCTGATCCCTCCGCCCGCCGTACCGGAGTTGGATCGGATGCCGAAGCCTGCCGCGACGCTCGCCCGCGCCTTGCCGCTGCTTGCCCTGCTGGGCGGCTGCACGGTCGGGCCGAATTTCCACCGTCCTGGCTGGGCCTCGCCGCTTTCGTGGCTGACCGGCTCGCCGAAGCCGGCGCAGCCGGTGCCGAGCGTGCCAATGGTGGCGCCAGTGCGTGTCGCCTGGTGGTCGCTGTTCAACGACCCGGTGCTGACCCGGCTGGAACGCCAGGTGGCGGCGGACAACCTCGACGTACGCACCGCGACCATCCGGCTGGCCGAATCGCGTGCCGAACTCGGCATTACCGGCGCCGGGCGCTACCCGGTGTTCAACGCCAACGGCAGCTACCAGCGCTTCAAATCCAGCAACGTGGGCCAGCTCTCTCCGATCGGCGCCCTGGCCGCGGGCGCGTCCGGCAGCTACGGCCAGGTGGCCGGAGCACCCAAGACACCCACCAATTTCCACGCCTTCGACATCTTCCAGGACGGGTTCGACGCCTCCTGGGAACCCGACATCTGGGGCAAGGTCAAACGCGAGATGGAAGCCGCGCGGGAGACGGTGCGCGCCTCGGCCGACGCCAGGCGCGGAGCGCTCCTGACCGCGCTCGCCGAGGTGGCGCGCGACTACATCGACCTGCGCGGCACCCAGGAGCAGTTGCACATCGCGCGCGAGAATCTGCGCACCGCACACCAGAGCCTGAAGCTGACTCAGGAGCAGGCCGCCGCCGGCGTGACGACCGATCTGGATGTCGCCAACGCCTCGGCCCAGGTGAGCATTACCGCGGCGCAGATTCCGCAGTTGCAGCAGCAGGAAACCCAGGAGATCAACGCCCTGTCCCTGCTGCTCGGCCGCCCGCCGAACGCGCTGGAGGTGGAACTCGCGGTGCCGCGCCCGGTGCCGCCCGTGCCGCCCGAAGTGCCGGTGGGCTTCCCGTCCGAGTTGGTCCGACGCCGCCCCGACATCCTGGAGGCGGAGGCGAAGCTGCACGCCGCCACCGCCACGGTCGGCGTCGCGGTGGCGAGCTTCTATCCCTCCGTCACCCTGTCCGCGAGCTTCGGCTTCCAGGCGCTGACCTTCGGCAATCTGTGGAAATGGGACGCGCGCCAGTACGACGCCGGCCCCGGCTTCACCATCCCGATCTTCCAGGGCGGGCAACTGAAATACACCCTGCACCTGCGCAAGGCACAGCAGCAGGAAGCGGCGATTTCGTACGAGAAGACCGTGCTCTCGGCCTGGCATGAGGTGGCGAACGCGCTCACCGCCTACCAGGACGAGCAGTTGCGGCGCGCGCAACTGATCGACGCGGTGGCAGAGAACCGCCGCGCGCTGGTGCTGGCGCAGAGCCGCTACAGGGAAGGCGTGGCCGACTTCCTCACCGTGCTCGATACCGAACGCAGCCTGCTGTCGGCGCAGCAGCAGTTGGCGCAGAGCACCACCACCGTCTCCACCAACCTGGTGGCGCTGTACAAGGCACTCGGCGGCGGCTGGCAAAACAGCTTCCCGGTGGCCGGGCCGGACCAGCCGGCGGCGGCTATTCCGCCAGCGTCTCCGGCGGCACGAACGCCCGCCAGCGCGCAGTGACCCGGGACTGCGCGGCGTAGCCCTGCTGCGCGTCGGCCGCGCGCCCGATCAGGGCCGCGAAGGTCAGGCCGCGGGTTGTCAGCAGTGCGTCGAGATCGGCGAGGATGCGGGTGAGCGCGCCGAAGCCGTCGCGCATCACCACCGACAGCACCTCGACCGCCGAGGCTCCGGCGAGCGCCAGCCGCGCCACATCCGCCCCGGTGCGCGCCCCGTTCGTCCCCAGCAACGGAAACCCCGGCCCGACCGCACGCCGGCTGTCGGCCAGGAAGCGGCAGACGATCGGCAGCGCCCACGGCCCGCCATAGGCCCCGGCCGTGCCGAGCACCGGGGCAAGCGTATCGAGGTCGGGGACCAGCGCCATGAACCGGCCCATCATCACCACGGCGTCGGCCCCGGCCTCCGCCGCCGCCCGTGCCAAAGCCGGCAGGTTCGCCGACAGCCCGGTGAGCTTGACCCAGAGCTGCATCCCCGGCGTTGCCGCACGCACCCTTCCCACCAGGATTGCCAGGGCGGCGGGGTCGTTTTCCTGGGCGATTGCGCCGGCCGCCGCCTCGGCCGCATGCGGGGCGCCGACATTTAGCTCGAACACCCGCAGCCCGGCGGCGCGGGCGAGGCCGGCGATACGCACCGCGCCGTCGTGACCCGCGAGCACCAGACTGGCGGCCACGAAGCGGCTGGTCGCCGCTGCCTCCGTGTCCAGCGCCGCGAGCCGGGCGAACCACGCCGCCGGCTCGTAAGGTGCCAGCCCCGAGCGGCAGAACAGGTCGGCCCCGTCGGGATCCGCGCGGTGATCGGCCGCTAGGAAGGCGTAGGCCGCGCGGTCGAGCTGCGCCGCGCCCTCCGGTCGTTCGTTGACCGATTTGGCGATCACGCCGGCCGCGCCGGCCGCGAGCGCCGCCCTTATGCCGGCCTCGGTGATCACCGGCTCTCCGGAGCCGCAGATGATCGGGTTGGGGAGGGCAAAGGCGCCGATGGCGGTGACGAGACGGTCGGTCATCGGGCCAGGGTGCCGCCTGCGCGGACGGTGGGCAAGCCTGCCCTGCGTGCGAGACATGGCGAATGTCGCCGGGCTTCCCACGGCTCCCCGGAAGCCGCATGATGGGCACCAAGTTGAATCAACGTGGCCCTTGGGAGGGGACAAACCAGATGGCCGACGGCGGCAGCCTCGACACCCGTACCGCGCGCATCTCCGTGGAGGAGGCGCTGGCGCTGCATGCGTCCGGCCGACCGGGGAAACTCGAAACCCGGATCAGCAAGCCGATCACTACTGCGCGGGATCTATCGCTGGCGTATTCGCCCGGTGTTGCCGAGCCCTGCCTGCGCATCGCCGCCGACCCGGCGCTCGCCTACGATTACACCACCAAGGGCAACATGGTGGCGGTGATTTCCAACGGGACCGCCGTGCTCGGCCTCGGTAACCTGGGCGCGCTGGCGTCCAAGCCGGTGATGGAGGGCAAGGTCGCGCTGTTCAAGCGCTTCGCCGACATCGACGGCATCG
The DNA here is from genome assembly GCA_019352115.1 of Pseudomonadota bacterium. Classification (GTDB taxonomy): domain Bacteria; phylum Pseudomonadota; class Alphaproteobacteria; order Acetobacterales; family Acetobacteraceae; genus JAJZVS01. Next base: position 4,350 of record JABBNW010000002.1, on the reverse strand, counting down.
ACCTGGAAGTGGGCACCGAGGACATCGATGCGTTCGTGGGCGCGGTGCGTTACCTCGGCCCCGGCTTCGGCGGCATCAATCTGGAAGACATCAAGGCGCCCGAGTGCTTCGTGATTGAGCAGCGGCTGCGCGAGTTGATGGACATTCCCGTCTTCCACGACGACCAGCATGGCACCGCAATCGTCGCCGCGGCCGGTCTGATCAATGCCTGCCATCTGACCGGGCGCGATCTGCGCGAGACGAAGCTGGTGGTCAACGGCGCCGGCGCTGCGGCGATCGCCTGCGTCGAGTTGCTGAAGGCGATGGGGCTGCATCCCGATCACGTCATTCTGTGCGACACCAAGGGCGTGGTCTACCAGGGCCGCCAGTCCGGCATGAACCAGTGGAAATCCGCGCACGCCGCCAACACCCGCGCGCGCACCCTGGCCGAAGCCTTGGACGGCGCGGACGTGGTGTTCGGCCTTTCGGCCAAGGGCGCGCTGACACAGGACATGGTCCGCCAGATGGCCGATCAGCCAATCATCTTCGCGATGGCCAACCCGGACCCCGAGATCACGCCGGAAGAAGCCCGCGCCGTCAGCCCGAAGGCGATCATCGCCACCGGGCGCAGCGACTATCCGAACCAGGTGAACAACGTCCTCGGGTTCCCCTACATCTTCCGCGGCGCGCTCGACGTGCGCGCCAGCACCATCAACGACGCGATGAAGATCGCCGCCGCCGAGGCCCTGGCGCGACTGGCGCGCGAAGACGTTCCCGATGAGGTGCACAACGCCTCGGCCGGCCAGCGGTTGAGCTTCGGTCCCGAGTACATCATCCCGAACGCGTTCGATCCGCGGCTGATCTCCTGGGTCGCGCCGGCCGTCGCCAAGGCCGCGATCGACAGCGGGGTGGCGCGCAAGCCGATGGCCGACCTGCGCCGCTACGCACGCGAATTGTCGGGCCGGCTCGATCCCACCGCCGGCGCGCTCGATCGCATGCAGGAAAGCGTGCGTGCCAATCCCAAGCGGGTCGTGTTCGCGGAGGGCGAGGAGGAAAAAGTCGTGCGCGCGGCGGTCGCGTTCCGCAACGCCGGCTACGGCACCCCGGTGCTGATCGGCCGCGAAGACCGGGTGCGCACGACGATGGCGGGTCTCGGGCTCGGGCTGATCGAGGGGATCGAGATCCACAACGCGCGGCTGTCCGGCGCCAACGCGAAGTACATGGAATTCCTGTACGGACGGCTGCAACGACGCGGCTTCCTCGCGCGCGACTGCCAGCGCATGGTCAACCAGGACCGCAACGTCTTCGCCGCCTGCATGGTCGCGACCGGCGACGCCGACGCGATGGTGACCGGCCTCACCCGTTCGACCCAGGTGTGCCTGGAAGACATCGGCCATGCGATCGATCCGCAGCCGGGCGGGATCGCGTTCGGCGTGTCGATGCTGGTGGGGTTGCGCGGACGCACCCTGTTCATTGCCGATTCGATGATCCATTTCCGCCCCAGCGCGGAGCAACTGGCCGAGATCGCGATCGGCGCCGCGCGCACCGCCCGCCACCTGGGCCACGAACCCCGCGTGGCGCTGCTGTCGCATACGACCTTCGGCGCGGCGATGCACTCGGCCGCGGCGGTGATGGCCGAGGCGGTGGAGATCCTCGACCGCCGCAAGGTCGATTTCGAATACGACGGCGAGATGAGCCCGGATGTGGCGCTGGAGCCCGAATTGCGGGCGCTCTATCCGTTCTGCCGCCTCACGGGACCGGCGAACGTGCTGGTGATGCCGGGGCTGCATTCGGCACACATCACGGCGCGGCTGGCGCCGAAGATGGCGGAGGGCAGCACGATCGGCCCGGTGCTGATCGGACTGACGCACCCGGTGCAGATCCTGCCGATGAACGCCTCGGTCAGCCAGGTGGTGGATATGGCCTGCCTGGGGGCGTACCAGGCGGTGGCGCGGTAGGGGCGCCGCTGCCCGCCGAAGACGATCGCCCGCGGCCCCACCCCGAGACCACGGCGCCGCGTCCGACCGGCCCGCCCCGCGCTTCGCACGCGCAGCAGAGTTGAGCGCGCGCCTTAGCCGATTCATGCTGCACTGCGGTAGGCTTCTCCGGAAGCGTTCCGCGGCGCCCTCGCCGCGGCGCGCGCAGGTGGGCGCGCCCGGCAACGGGCGCCGGCGACGGAGCGGGGACAGGCATGCAGACGAATGCGGCGCAGATCGAGGATGCGGCCCCGGTACGCTTCACCCATCAGCAGATCCTCACCGTCCTGAGCGGCATCCTGCTCTGCATCTTCCTCGCCGCGATCGACCAGACGGTCGTGATCCCGGCGGTGCCGGCGATGGCCGCCGACCTGCACGGGTTCAACCATCTCGCCTGGATCGTCTCGGCCTATCTGCTGACATCCACCGCGATGACGCCGGTCTACGGCAAGCTTTCCGACATCTACGGCCCGCGCAAGCCGCTGCTGGTGGCGCTCGCGGTGTTCGGCGCGGGCTCGGTCCTGTGCGCGCTTGCGGGCAGTCTTTGGCAGCTCGTCGGGGCTCGCGCGGTGCAGGGGATCGGCGGCGCGGGTCTGATGGCGGTGGCGCAGGCCTCGATCGCCGCGGTGGTCAGTCCGCGCGAGCGCGGGCGCTATCAGGGCTATATGGCCTCCACCTGGGGCGTCGCCTCGGTCGCCGGGCCGGTCGTCGGCGGCTGGATCACCGATGCGCTCACCTGGCGCTGGATTTTCTGGCTCAACCTGCCGCTGGCGCTGGTCGCGATGCTGCTCTGTTCGCGCGCGCTGCGGCTGCTGCAACCGCATGGCGGCAAGGCCCGGATCGACTGGATCGGCGCGACCCTGCTCACCGGCGCGGTAAGCGCCCTGCTCCTCGTGCTGAGCTGGGGCGGGGTGGAAATGCCGTGGACCGCGCCGCCCTTGCTTGCCACCACCGCGCTCGCTCTCGTGCTGCTGGCGGTGCTGGCGCAGCACGAGCGGCGGGTGCGCGATGCGCTGATGCCACCGCGGCTGTTCGTGAACCCGGTGTTCGTGCGCGGGGTCGCCATCGCGTTCTTCGGCGCCTTCGCGCTGTTCGCCGGCACGTTCCTGCTGCCGCTGTTCTTCCAGTTGGTGCGCGGCGTCGACGCCGGCGTATCGGGGTTCCTGGTGGCACCGTTCCTGGCGTCGAACTGTGCCGGCGCCTGGTTCGCGGGGTCACTCGCGCGCCGGCGCGGCAAGATGAAGGCCATCATGGTGGTCGGCGTGGGCGCGGCGCTCGCGGGCTTCGTGCTGCTCGGGCTCGCCGGCACCGGCACGCCGTCGGTACTGCTGGGCGTATTCGAACTCGTGCTGGGCTTCGGGATCGGCATGGTGATGCCGAGCAGCCTGGTGTGCGTGCAGAACGCCGCCGACCGGCGCGACGTGGGCGCGGCGACCGGCTGCATCCTGTTCTTGCGCTCGATGGGCGGGGCATTCGGCATCACCCTGGTCGGCACGGTGCTGGCGAGCGGATTCGCGCACCGGCTCGCCGCGATCGGGATCACGGCGCATATCGACCTGGGCGAGATGCGCCAGGGCGGCGGCGCGCTGCCGGGCGTGACGGCGGCGATGCTGCCGCATGTGCAGGCGGCGCTGGCCGGGGCGTTCCATATCGCGTTCTTCGTGTGCGCGCTGGCGATGGCGGCGGGGATGCTCACCATCCGCGGGATGCGCGACCTGCCGCTGCGCACGAGTGCCGCGGGCGAGCCGCCGCCGGAGCCGGCGGTGCTGGCGCATTAGATCAGGACGGAAAGAGGATAGGGGCGTAATCCATCGCCCCATGCAGAACATGGATCACGACAATCCGGTCGTTTTGACTTCGGTAGAAAATCAGGTAATTCCCATGTGCGCGGCGACGGATACCGCGACGTTCGTAACGCGGGACAAGCGGGAACGCTTCGGGCATATCCGGGAGGTCCTGCACTTCGCGCGTAGCTCCTGAACGAAGCTCATGGCCCGCATCGGGTTGTCCTGTGCGATCCAGTCGCCGATGGATTCCAAATCGGCCTCGGCTTCGGCAGAGATATGGACAATCACGCCGACTTGGTTGCCATTGCGCGGTACTTGCCTTCGAGGCGGTCAAAAACCTCGTCCGCGGGCTTGGTGCGGCCGACGTCGGCATCGGCAATGCCGCGCGCAATGGTAGCGTCCAGCGCGGCCAGCCGGGCCTCCCGGTCCTGAACGAGCCGAACGCCTTCCCGCAACACTTCGCTTTTCGAGTTGTAGCGGCCGGACTCGACCATCTTCACGACGAAGCTTTCAAGCTGTTGCCCAAGGTCGGCACTGATCATCTTCGGTCCTCCGGTTGCCCCAGAGTGGCAGGCTTGATAACAGTTATCAAGACTGGCCTTAGAGAG
>JABBNW010000070.1 GCA_019352115.1 Pseudomonadota bacterium | reverse complement strand
GGTTTATTTCTGAAGGAGTTAGCTTCAACGCCCTCATTTGCTCAGGATCAACGCCCACACCCGACACCCCCCACACACGAGGAACCGACAGAAGGGTTCCAAGGGCTAGCCCTTGGTGGGGGTCCAGGGGGCAAAGCCCCTGGCCTTGCTTGCTGACGGACTTGCCACCCGCCGCAAGTCGTGCTCAGCCCTCGCCGCGCCGGCGTAGGAGCATCGCGGCGAACGCGCCGAGAGCTGTGTTGATCCCGATCCCCGCCGCCGCCAGCAGTGCCAGGGCGGCGAACATGCGCGGGATTTCCAGTCGGTAGCCGGCTTCCAGGATGCGGTAGGCGAGGCCGGAGGCGAAGCCGCCCGACCCGGCCACGAACTCGGCCACCACCGCGCCCACCAGCGCGAGCCCGCCCGAGATCCGCAGGCCGGCCAGGAAGTAGGGGAGCGCCGCCGGCAGCCGCAGCAGCCACAGGGTTTGGCGTCGCCCGGCGCCGTACAGCCGGAACAGATCCAGCAGCTCCGCCGGCACCGCCGCCAACCCTGCCGCGGTGTTGGCGAACACCGGGAAGAACGCCACGATCGTCGCGCACACCACCAGCGCGGCGAACGGGTTGCCGACCAGCACGATGATCAGCGGTGCGATCGCGACGATCGGCGTGACCTGCAGGATCACCGCCCAGGGCTGGATCGCCGCGCGCGCGAGCCGGCTGAGTTCCATCAGCAGCGCCATCGCTCCGCCCAGCACCGCGGCCACCACCAGCGCGACCATCGTGACCGCCAGGGTGGCGAGCAGCGAGCCCAGCAGCAGCCGCGGGGCGGCGAAGAACGCGGCCACGATAGCCGCCGGCCCGGGCAGCAGGTAGGCGGGCACGGCGAAGCCCCAGACCAGCCCCTGCCACGCCGCCAGCACGAGCACGCCGAAGGCCACCGGCGCCAGGCGCTCGAAACTACCGCGGGTCATTCCAGCACCGTGGTCATCGCCTGCGTGACCTCGGCGACCAGGGCCGCGTAGGCGGGATCGAGTCGGCGTCCGGGGCCCTCGGGCAGGGTGTGCGCCAGTTCCTGCGCGATCCGCCCGGGGCGCGGGGTCATCAGCACGATGCGGTGGGCGAGGAAGCAGGCCTCGTAGATCGAGTGTGTGACGAAGACGATCGTGCAGCGATGCGTGCGCCAAAGGGCGAGCAGGTCTTCCTGCAACCGGTGACGGGTGAATTCGTCGAGCGCGGCGAAGGGCTCGTCCAGCAGCAGCAGCCGTGGCCGGGTCACCAGCGCGCGGGCGATTGCAACCCGCATGCGCATCCCGCCGGAGAGCTGGCGCGGGCGGGCGTCTTCGAACCCAGCCAGGCCGACGTCGGCGAGGGCGGCGTGCACCCGCGGGCCGCTCTCGGCCGGGTCGGCGCGGCGCAGGCGGAACGGCAGCGCGACATTGGCCGCGGCGGTGGCCCAGGGGAGCAGGGTGGGGTCCTGGAAGACGAAGCCGATATCCCCCGGCGCCGGCGGCTTGCCTTCGGCCCAGGCGATCTGCCCGCCGTCGGGCCGGTCGAGCCCGGCGATCAGGCGCAGCAGGGTGGATTTGCCGCAGCCGGAGGGCCCGAGCAGGGCGACGAAATCCCTCTCCGCGATCGTGAGCGAGACCTCGGCCAGCGCTTCGACCCCGCCGGGGAAGCGGCGGCCGATCCGGTCCAGTCGCAGCAGGGCGGGGTGCGGCGAGGCTGTCGGTTGTGGCGGCATCGGCTGTGGCACCCGCGCGGCAGGCGGCCCGGGACGACAAGCCCGCCGCGGGCGGAGCGCGCGCAGATAGCGGGGACGCGGCGTTCGCGCAACGTGGCGGACGGACGGCCCTAGGAGAGTGGGGCAGGGGAGCGGGTTACGCCCCGCCGTTTCCGCGTCCCTGCGATGCTCCCGGCAGATTGCCCCCGTCCCCCACCTCCGATAGGTTCCGCCGCCGTTCCTCCCGCGCCACCTGCAGGCCCTGTCCAGATGAAACTCACCTCCGACCGCCTCGACCGCATCAGCCCCAGCCTGACGATTGCGATCTCCACCGTCGCCCGCGCGCTCCAGGCGCAGGGCCGCGACGTGATCAGCCTGTCGCAGGGCGAGCCCGATTTCGACACCCCGCCCAACGTCAAGCAGGCGGCCATCCGCGCCATCGAGGCGGGCGACACCAAATACACCGACGTTGCCGGCACCCCCGCGCTGCGCAAAGCCGTTGCCGAGAAGTTCCGCCGCGACTCGGGGCTCGATTACAAGCCGGAGGAGATCATCATCTCCACCGGCGGCAAGCAGGTGATCTTCAACGCCATGCTGGCGACCGTCGGCCCGGGCGACGAGGTCATCATCCCGAGCCCGTGCTGGGTCACCTACCCGGACATCGTCTCGCTCGCCGAAGGCAAGCCGGTGCTGGTGCCCTGCGGGCAGAACAACGGCTTCAAGCTCCGCGCCGAGGACCTGGAAGCGGCGATCACGCCGCGCACCAAGTGGTTCATGTTCAACAATCCCTGCAACCCCACCGGTGCCGCCTACAACGCCGAGGAGCTGCGCCCGATCTGCGACGTCCTGATGCGTCATCCGGACGTCTGGGTGTTCACCGACGACATCTACGAGAAGCTCGCCTACGACGGCTTCAAGCCGGCGACGATCCTGGAAGTGGAACCGCGCCTGCGCGACCGCACCCTGACCATGAACGGCTGCTCCAAGGCCTATGCCATGACCGGCTGGCGCATCGGCTTTGCCGGCGGGCCGGTGGCGTTGATCAAGGCGATGGACAAGTTGCAGAGCCAGTCCACGTCCAACCCGTCGTCGATCAGCCAGGCCGCCGCGGTCGAAGCGCTCACCGGCCAGCAGGACAGCATCGAGGAGATGCGCCTGGCCTACCAGGACCGGCGCGATCTGGTGGTGGAGATGCTGAACGCCGCCCCGGGCCTCACGTGCCACAAGCCGGAGGGTGCGTTCTACGTCTATCCGGGGATGCACGGCTGCCTCGGCAAGACCACGCGCGGGGGCAAGAAGATCACCAACGACGAGGCGTTCGTGACGGCGCTGCTGGAAGAGGAAGGGGTCGCCACCGTGCACGGCGCGGCGTTCTGCGCTCCGGATCATTTCCGGGTCAGCTACGCGAGCGACATGCCAACCCTGACCGAAGCCTGCAAGCGCATCCAGCGCTTCTGCGCGGGTCTTTCCTGATGCCGGCACTGGCCGCGCGGCTCGCCCGCGTCCAGGTCGCGGCCAGCACCCTGATGACCCTGCGCGCGCGCGAATTGCGCGCGCAGGGCGTGGACGTGGTGGCGCTGACTTTGGGCGAGCCCGGGTTCGCCACCCCGCGCCCGGCGATCGAGGCCGGCTACCAGGCGGCCCTGCGCGGGGAGACCAAGTATCCGCCGCAGGACGGCACGCCGGCCCTGAAAGCCGCGATCCAGCGCAAGTTCCGCCGCGATGCGGGGCTCGACTTCGCGCTCGATCAGATCAGCGTCGGCAACGGCGGCAAGCAGTGCATCTACAACGCGCTGGCGGCCACCGTCGATCCCGGCGACGAAGTGGTCATTCCGGTGCCGTCGTGGAATGCCTACCCGCTGATGACCACCCTGCTGGACGGCACCCCGGTGTTCGTGCCGTGCCCGCAGAACAACGGCTTCAAGCCGCGCGCGGAAGATATCGAGGCCGCGATCACGCCGCGGTCCAAGTGGCTGATCCTGAACAATCCGAACAATCCCTCGGGCGCCGCCTGCTCGGCCGATGACCTGCGCGCGATCGCCGCCGTGCTGCGCCGCCATCCGCAGCTCTGGATCATGTCGGACGACATGTACGAGCACCTGCTGTTCGACGGCTTCCGCCACGCCACCATGGCCGCGGTCGCGCCGGACCTGGCGGACCGCACGGTGACGATCTCCGGCGTGTCCAAGACCTACGCCATGACCGGCTGGCGCATCGGGTTCGCCGCCGGTCCGAAGGCGCTCATCAAGGCGATGGTGAACATGCAGGGGCAGGTCACCGCCGGCGTGTCCTCGGTGGGCCAGGCCGCCGCCGCCGCCGCGCTCGATGGGCCGCAGGAGGGGGTGGCCGAGATGATCGCCGCCTACCAGCGCCGGCGCGACATCGCGGTGGAGATGCTGAACACTGCCCCGGGGCTGAATTGCCACAAGCCCGAAGGCGCGTTCTACGTGTTCCCGAACGTCGCCGGTTGCCTCGACAAGACCACCAAGACGGGGCGCAAGCTCGCGACGGACGAGGATTTCGCCCGCGCGCTGCTGGAAGAAGCCCATGTCGCGCTGGTCCCCGGGTCCTCCTACGGCATGAGCCCGTACGTGCGGGTCAGCACCGCATCGGAAGAATCGGTGCTGGTGGAAGGCTGCCGCCGCATCGTTGCGTTCTGCGAGAGCCTGCGGTGAACGAAACGATCCGGCCGGGTCGGGATGCCGACGCGGCCGGGTTCATCGACCTCGTGCGCGCCTGCTGGGGCGAATACCCAGGCCTCGTGTTCGATCTGGACGCGGAGGTGCCGGAACTGCGTGCCCTCGCGACCTACTACGCCGGCCAGGGCGGCGCGCTGTGGGCGGCCGACGACGCGCAAGGCCGCCTGGTCGGCATGATCGCGACCCGCCCGGAGGCGGACGGGGCATGGGAAATCTGCCGCGTCTACCTCGATCGCGCGCACCGTGGCAGCGGCCTCGCCGCCCGCCTGCTCGGCCGCGCCGAGGCGCACGCGACCGCCGCCGGCGCCACCCGCCTGTTGCTGTGGTCGGACACGCGGTTCGAGCGGGCGCACCGGTTCTATGAGAAACATTCCTATGTGCGCAGCGGGCCGATCCGCCCGCTCGACGACCTGTCGCATTCGCTGGAATACGGCTACGCCAAGCCGCTGGCCGGCATCGCGGTGCTGGACGCGGCGGCGGCGGCCTCCGCGGTGCCGCGCCTGGCGACGCTGCTGGTCGATTGCGTCGCCGCCGGCGCGTCAGTGTCCTTCCTCGCCCCGCTCGGCCGTGACGTCGCGCTGTCCTACTGGCGCACCCAGGCCCGGGCGGCGGCGGAGCGGCGGCGGGTGCTGCTCGCGGCCTGGGCAGACGGCGTGCTGGCCGGGACCGTGACCCTCGATCTCGACATGCCGGCGAACCAGCCGCACCGGGCCGAGATCAAGAAGCTGCTGGTCGATCCGGCGTGCCGTCGCCGCGGCCTGGGCCGCGCGCTGCTGGCCCGCGCGGAGGCCGAGGCCGCGGCGGCCGGGCGCAGCCTGCTCACGCTCGACACCCGCGCCGACGATGCCGGGGAAGGCCTGTATCGCGCCGCCGGCTGGAGCGAGGCCGGACGGATTCCCGATTATTCGGCCAACGCCGACGGCTCGCGCGACGCCACGGTGATTTTCTACCGCAGGCTCAGTGGTGCAGCATCAGCAGCACCAGCACGATGAGCAGGATCGCCGCCCCCTGCAGCATCACCCGCCAGCGCATCAACCGGTTCGACCGCTCCGGATCGCCACCCCCGCGCGCGACGCCGATCAGCCCGGCCGCCAGCACGCCAAGGACCCCCAGCATCGCCAGCCCGGCCAGGATCGCGACGAAAATCTGCATCGCCGGAGTGTAAGCGCTCCCCGCCGGATTGGAACCCGCTCCGGCAACGCAATTTGGCGAAAATCATGCCCGGACGGCGAGGGCGCAGGAAAGGGTCAGCGCCCCTCGGCCTCGGCAAGCTCGGCCAGCACCTCGGCGGCCAGCGCGCGGGTCACCGCCCGGCCCGCCCCGAGCGCAGCGCGATCCAGCCGCGCCGCCGCCTCCCGCAACGCCGCCGGCGTGCGCGGCAGGCGGGCGAGCAGCCAGTCCTGCACCACCTCCGATACCGCCACCTGCCGTTCGGCAAGCAGCCGGGCAAGCAGCGCGCGCAGCAGCGGCGCATCGGCCGGACCGATCATGACCGCCTGGGTCGCGCGCAGCCGGCTCGCCAGGTCGGCCAGCGCAATCTCCCAGCGCGCCGGCGGCGTGCGCGCGGCCAGCAGCACCGGCACCCGCGCCTCCGCGGCGGCGTTCAACGTGTGCAGCAACGCCGCCGGATCGGCCGCGGTGTCGGCGTCGTCGATCGCGAGCCCCGCCGGCGTCATCTCAGGCGGCAACGGTCCGCGCAGATCCAGTCCCGAACGGCAGGCCGCGCCCCGCCGGGCGGCCCACAGGTGCAGCAGGTGGGTCTTGCCGCACCCCGCCTCGCCCCACAGCAGCAGCCGCCGCCCCGGCCAGTCGTCGGTGCGATCGAGCCAGGCGAGCGCCTCGGCGTTCGAAGGCGCCTCCACCAGGTTCGCGGCGGCGAACTCGGGCCGATGCGCGAACGGCAGCGGAAGCTGGCGCGGCACCGCAATGCCGCGTGCGCTCAGCGCCTCGGACGGCATCGACGGGAGCCCGCAGCCCCCCGGCTACGGGCGGTCACGACAACGTCCGGCCGCGCACGCCGCAGACCGCGCGGCCGAGGCCGATCGGGCCGCCGCCGGCCGCGGCGAGATACAGGAAAATGAAGCAATAAAGGATCGCCGCCTCGCCGTGGTTCAGCAGCGGGAAGAAGGAATGCGGCGCGTGGTCCATGAAATAGGCGATCGCCATCTCGCCCGACATCAGGAACGCGGCGGGACGGGTGAACAACCCGACGCAGACGAGCACGCCCCCCACCGTCTCGATCCATCCGGCCGCTACCAGCAGCGGCGGCAGATGCGCCATCTGCATGAACGGCATGACCGCGGGAAAGCCGACCAGTTTCGCCAGCCCGTGCTCCAGGAACCCAAGCCCGGCGACGAACCGCAGCAGGCTGAGCGCAAGGGCGGACGGCGTCGCCCGCGAGGATGTGTCTGCCATGGATAAAGGATCTCCGGTCGCCGGCGGACCGCCCCCCGGGGCGCGGGAGACAAGCCCAGCCGGAGGTTCGGAGCAAGGGCAATCGCACGCCGGTCAGACCACCGGCACGCCGTGCTGCTTGGCCTTGGCTTCCGGCTCGACATGGATGGTGATCATGAGATGCGCCATCTCGTGCTTCAACGCCGCCTCGATGCGGTCGCAGATCGCATGCGATTCGGCAACCGACATCGCCCCCGGCACCACCAGGTGGAACTCAAGGAACGTGAGCCGCCCGGCATGGCGGGTGCGCAAATCATGCGCCTCCAACGCCCCCACCGCATGTTCCGCAACCAGATCGCGAATCCGCTGCACCACGGCCGGCTCCGGCGCCGCATCCATCAACCCGCCCACCGAGGCGGAAATCGTCCGCATCCCCGACCACAGCACATAAACCCCGGTCGCCGCCGCCAGCCCCGGATCGAGCACCCGGAACCCGGTCAACGCCACCAGCCCCAACCCGGCAAGAATCCCGACCGAGGTCACCACGTCCGCCTGCAAATGCACCCCATCGGCCGCCAGCGCCGGCGAGCGCAACTGCCGCCCCGCCCGCAACAGCCACCACGCCCAGCCGGCATTGACCACCGTCGCCGCCGCGTTCAACCCCATCCCGATCGGCAGCGGACCGAGCGGATGCGGCACCAGCACCGCCTCCAGCGCCTGACGGAAAATCGACAGCGCCGCCACGACGATCAAAACACCCTCGATCACCGCAGCAAAAAACTCCGCCTTGGCATGGCCGTACGGATGGTTGGCATCGGCCGGCCGCTCGGCAACGCGCAGCGCCACAAACGCAATGGCGCTGCCAGCCACGTTCACAGTGGTCTCCAGAGCATCCGAATAAAGCGCCGCACTCTGCGTCAACCACCACGCCGCAGCCTTCAAACCCAGGACCACACAACCAATCCCAATGCTCGTCGCCGCCAGGCGCTCGGCGCGCGTCATGTGGGGCGTGGGAGGGGTTGGCGCTGAGGCAAAAAGGCCAGGGGCTCTGCCCCTGGACCCCGCCAAGGGCTCGCCCTTGGAACCCTTCCGTTGGTTCCTCGCGTGTGGGGGGTGTCGCGCGTGGGCGTGCGGCGGCGAGGCGGCTGCGGCGCCGGCAGGGGCAGGGCGCCGATGCGCCCTGCCCCCCTGCCGGCGCCGCAGCCGCCTCGCCGCCGCACGCCCACGCGCGACGCCACCCACACGCGAGGAACCCAAACAGTATGGGGTCCAGGGGACGAGTTCCCTGGCGGGGTCCAGGGGCAGAGCCCCTGGCCTTTTTGCGTCAGCGCCAACCCCTCCGCCGCCCGGCATGACGCGTCCTTCTCCCCCCGTCGCCGCGCTAACGTTGCGGCGGGTGATCTTAGGCTTGTTTGCGCGGGACGGGAGGGGGGGCGGCTACAGCCAGTGAGCGGGCACCCAGTGGTAGGTACCGCTCGGGTCCTGGCGCCACCATCCGGGCATGAACATGCCGTTGTGGTTGCCGCGGGCGACGTAGCGGCCTTGCTGCCAGACGTAGCCGGCGCCGGTCCAGTTCCAGTGGCCGGGTTCCCACAGCAGCGGGGTGGCGGTCACTGGCGGCTTCGGGATCACTTCCGGGCGCGGCGCGGGGATGGGCGGATAGGGATAGCTGGCCGTCGTGGGGCCGGGGGCGGCGCAGCCGCCCAGCAGGGAAAGGCCGAGCAGCGCGGCTGCGAGCGTCGGGGTTTTCATCAGGCCTGATGCCTCCGGGATCGATGGTGAGGGGGGTACGGGCGTGAGCAGACATGGGCTGGCCCGGGCGGGCTGTCCATGCCGTCCGCTTCGACGGCCGGAGCGTGCGGGCTAGTTCGGGTCCGCCACCATGACCGTGGCTGCGGCCTGGGCGGCGATGCCTTCGCCGCGGCCGGTGAAGCCCAATCGCTCGGTGGTGGTGGCTTTTACGGACACGCGCCCGATCGGCACGTCCAGCAGTTCGGCGAGGCGGGCGCGCATCGCCGCGGCGTGCGGGGTGATTTTCGGGCGTTCGCAGATCAGGGTCACATCCGCGTGGGTCAGGATGCCGCCGCGCGCGGCGATGCGTCCGGCGGCGTGGCGCAGGAAGCGGGCGCTATCGGCGTCCTTCCAGGCTGCTTCGGAGGGCGGGAAGTGGCGGCCGATATCGCCCTCGGCGAGTGCGCCGTAGATCGCGTCGCAGAGCGCGTGCAGGCCGACGTCGGCGTCGGAATGGCCGGCCAGGGCGCGTTCGTGCGGGATGGTCACGCCGCACAGCACCAAGGGCCGGTCGCCGGCGGTGCCGGCGGGGAGGAAGGCGTGCACGTCGAAGCCGGTGCCGACGCGTGGCAGCAACGGGAGCGCCGGCAAGGCGCGTTCCAGGCGCATCAGGTCCTCGGGCCATGTGAGCTTGATGTTGTCCTCCCCGCCCGGGACGATCGCAACCGCGAGGCCGGCGGCTTCCAGCAGGGCGGCGTCGTCGGTGGCGGTGGCTGCGCCGGCGGCGTGGGCGGCGCGATGGGCTTCCAGCAGCACGGCGAAGTGGAATGCCTGCGGGGTCTGCGCACGCACGAGGTCGGCGCGGGCGACGGTGGCGGTGATGCGCCCGGCCGCGACCCGCTTCAACGTGTCGGCGACCGGGACGGCGGGGATTGCGCCCGGGGCGTCCGCCAGCGCGGTGCGCAGGGCGGCGATGGTGCCGTCGGGGATGATCGGGCGGGCGGCGTCGTGGACCAGCACGATATCGGGGGCGTGCGGGACGAGCGCCTCCAGCCCGGCGCGGACACTGTCCTGGCGGGTGACCCCGCCGGGGACCGGGGGCAGGTGGGGGATGCCTTCCAGCGCGGCCTCGATCGCCGCCGCGTCGCCGACCGGTTGCAGCAGGGCGACATGGGCCGCGAGCGCGCGCGCGGCGTGGCGGATCACCGGCGTTCCTGCGAGGGTCAGGAACTGCTTCGGGGTGTCGGCGCCGAACCGGCTGCCGGAGCCGGCCGCGACCAGGAGGGCGGCGATACGCATGGCGGGGCTTTGCGGCGGGGCGCGGGCGGCGTCAACCTCGACCCCGCCCCCGCCCCCACCGGGCGACCATCACCACTGCGCAACGATCTCCACCAGGTAACCGCCGCCGGCGAGTTACCCCAGCGTGCAACTTCAGCGTGCAACTCCAGCGGGCAGCCCCAGAGGGCAGCCCCAGAGGGCAATTTCAGCGGGCGACGTTGCCTTGCGGTGTCCGGGCCAAGCCCCTAGGATTGCGGCGGGAGCTTCTCGAATTCACCGGACAAGGAGACGATCATGCGGTTCCGCGCCTCTCTGCGCGTCGGCCTGATGTGCGCCGTTGCATTGGCAACGGGTGCGCTGCGCCCGGCGCCGGCTGCTGCTGCCGGCCTGTCGAAATCAGTCACCGCCACGCTGGACCGGGCGTTGCACGCCGCGATGGGGCCGTCGCATTTCGTCGCGCCCGGGCCGGCGCTCGATCCGGCATCGCTCAAGGGCAAGCTGATCTTCACCATTCCGGTGTCCAGCGCGATTCCGTTCTGCTCGGTGGTCGATAGCCAGATGGGTGCGTACGCGCACCGGCTGGGGCTGCGCTTCTCGGCGTGGGAGAACAACGCCCAGCTCGCGCAATGGACGCAGGGCTTCACCGCCGCCCAGCAGCGCAAGGCGGCGCTGGTGAACGTGTTCTGCGGGCTCGATCCGGCGACGGTGGCGCCGCAGGTGCGGGAAACCCTGGCCGCGCATATTCCGGTGGTGGCGGCGCATAGCTATGCGCAAGGCCAGCCGCCGCTCGCTGGCCTGTCGGGGATCGTCTACGGCGCCTACATCCCGGCGGCGAAGCTGGAAGCGAAATGGGTCATCCGCCAGACCGACGGTGCAGCCGACGTGCTGGTGATCACCTCGCCCGGCACCGCCAACAGCCCGTTCATCCAGAAGGCGCTGGCGGCGCAGTTCGCCAAATACTGCCCAGCCTGCAAGGTCCGCAGCATCGGCGTGAACCCGCCTGACTGGCCCACCAAGATCGGCCCGCAGGTGCAGAGCGCTATCCTGTCGGATCCGAAACTGAACTACATCATCCCGATCTATGACGGCATGGTGCAGTTCGTGGTGCCGCCGATCATTTCCACCGGCGCCGGGGCGCGGGTGAAGGTGGCGTCCTTCAACGCGACGCCGGCGGTGCTCGACATGATCCGTACCGGCAACATCGTGACGTTCGATGTGGGCGAGGACACCTCCTGGCTGGCCGGCGCCATCATCGACCAGGACATGCGGGTCCTGCTGCACAAGCCTCTGGTTCCGAACTATGTCGCGGGCCTGCGTGCGTTCACGAAGGCGAACGTCGCGGCGGCCGGCGTGCCGGCGAAGCTGGGGCAGGGCTACGGTGGCGCCGCCGCCGCCGGCTACGCCAAGCTGTGGGGGCTGCACTGACAGCGGTGGCTGCCGCGAGATCCGCCGGGCGCCTGGCTTGCCCGGCGGTGCGGGTGATCGTGCAGGGGCGTCGCCGCGGATGAACGCGGCGGCTGCTCCCGTCGCGCCGGCGCTGGCGCTCGCCCATTTGTCCAAGCGCTTCGGGGGCACGCGCGCGCTCCACGACGTTGCGCTGGAGGTAGCGGGCGGGGAGGTGCACGGGCTGCTCGGCCACAACGGCTCGGGCAAATCGACCCTGATACGCATCCTCGCCGGCTACCACGCGCCCGAGCCGGGCGGGGAGCTGTGGGTGCGCGGAGCCCCGGTGCGCCTGCCGTTGCGCCCGGGCCAGTTCCGCGAACTCGGCATGGCCTTCGTGCACCAGGACCCGGCCCTGCTGCCGGCGCTTACGGTGACCGAGAATCTGCGCATCGGCGCTTTCGCGACCGACAGCCTGCGGCGAATCGACTGGCGGGCGGAGGCGCGGGCCGTCGCCGCCCTGCTCGCCGAATTCGGCATCGAGGCCGATCCGGACGAACGGGTGGAGCGGCTGCGCCCCTGGCAGCGCCCGCTGCTCGCGATCGTGCGCGCGGTGGACGAGGTGCGCCGGCTGACCGCGCGTGCCCCGGCCGGTCCCGCTGCTGGTTCCGTTGCCGGTCCCGCTGCCAGTCCCGCTGCCGGTTCCGTTGCCGGTCCAGTTGCAGATCCTGCCGACGCCGCCCCGCGCGGGTTGCTGGTGCTCGACGAACCCACGGCCGGGATCGGCGATGCCGGGGTCGACCGGCTGTTCGCCGTGATCCGCCGGGTGACGGCGGCCGGCTTCGGCGTGCTGTTCGTCTCCCACGACCTGGAAGAAGTACTTGGCATCACCGACCGGGTGACCGTGCTGCGCGACGGGGAAGTGGCGGGCGCGGGGATCACCGCCGATCTCGGCAAGGAGCGCCTGGTCGAGATGATCGTCGGCCGGCGCATCGTGCGCGGGCCGCCTGCCGCCGCCGCTCCCGCCGCCCCGCCGCTCGTCGCGGTGGACGGGTTGCGCGGGCCGGGGGTGCCGGCGGTCTCCTTTCGCATCGGCGCGGGCGAGATTCTGGGCCTGACCGGGCTGATCGGCTCCGGCTTCGCCGAGGTCGGCGCACTGCTGGTCGGCGCCCGGCCGGCGACGGCAGGGACGCTCGCGATCGGCCCCGCGCGGCACGGGCTCGCCGGTTTCACGCCGCGGCGGGCGATCGCGGCCGGCCTCGCCTACGTCCCGGCCGAGCGGCTGCGCGCGGGCTGCGTCGGCGGGATGTCGGTCGCCGAGAACATCGGCCTGCCGGTGCTGGGCCGGCTCACCAGGGCCGGCGTGCTGGCGCCGCGCGCGCTGCTCGCCCATGCCGGTGCGCTGTGCCGGCGCTTCGACGTGCGCCCGCCCGACCCGGCGCTGTCGGTGGAGTCGCTGAGCGGGGGCAACCAGCAGAAGGCCCTGATGGCCAAATGGCTCCAGATGGAGCCGCGGCTGCTGGTGCTGGAGGAACCCACCCAGGGCGTCGACGTCGGCGCGCGCGAGCAGATTTTCGCCGCCGTCCGCGACTGGGCCGCCGCCGGCGCAGCGGTGCTGGTATTGAGCGGCGATCACGAGCAACTCTCCCTGCTGTGCCGGCGGGTGCTGATCTTCCGGCACGGGCGGATCGTCGCGGAACTGGCCGGCGCGGAGGTCACGGAGGAACGGATGGCGCATGCGTGTTTCGGAACCGACCCGGTCGCGGTCGATGGCTGACCCCGGATCGCGCCTGGCCGCGGAGGTGGTTTCCGGCCCGTCGCCTGGAACGTCCCCTGGGTCGGCATCGGGGTCGACATCAGGCCCGGTGTCCGGAGGGGCTGCGGGGACGCCCCCCGGCGGGCACGGCGCCGAGCCGGCGGGCACCGCCTCCGTGCGTCGCCTGTTCGACCGCTATGCGCTGCTGCTGGTCTGGGTCGCCACCATCGCGCTGTTCGGCGCGCTGGAACCGGGCATCTTCCTCCGCGCGGCGAATTTCACCTCCATGTTCAGCTCCCAGGCGGTGCTGGTCGTGCTGACCTATTCGCTGGTGGTCAGCCTGACGGCGGGGGAATACGATCTGTCGGCGGCGCCGGTGCTGACCTTGTCGGCGATGGTGCTGGCGATCCTGAACGCCCAGCTCGGCGTGCCGATCGGGCTGGCGATCCTGGCCGCGCTCGCCGCCGGCGTGCTGGCGGGCGTGGCGAACGGGATCCTGGTGGTCTGGGTCGGGATCGATTCGATCATCGTGACCCTCGGCACCGGCACCCTCATCAGCGGGATCGTGCTGTGGATCAGCAACAGCGAGATGGTGTCGGGGATCTCGCAGACCTTGGTGAACTGGGTGATCGTGCCGCGGCTGTGGGGGCTGTCGTTCGGTTTCGTCTATGCGCTCGGGCTGACGGTGCTGTTGTGGTACCTGCTGGAATACACGCCGCTGGGGCTGAAGCTGCTGTTCGTCGGGCGCGGGCGGCGGGTGGCGCGGCTGGCCGGGCTGGACGTCGGGCGGCTGCGGTTCGGCGCGCTGGTGGGCGGCGCGCTGCTCGCGGCCTTCGCCGGCGTGCTGTATGCGGGAACCAGCGGGGCGGCCGATCCCAATTCGGGCGACAGCTTCATGCTGCCGGCCTTCGCCGCGGCGTTCCTGGGCTCGACGGCGGTGCGGCCGGGGCGGTTCAACGCGTGGGGCTCGTTCACGGCGGTCTATTTCCTGGTCACCGGCATCACCGGGCTGTCGCTGATGGGGATCCAGATCTTCATCCAGGACCTGTTCTACGGCGCGGCGCTGATCATCGGCGTCACCTTGTCCGTGCTGGTGCGCCGGCGCGAACAGCGGGAACGGGATGTGGCCGAGACCAACGAGGACTGATCGCGTGGGCAGGGTCGTGCCCGCCCGTGCTCCGGTGCTGTCGCGTGCACGCCCCGCCCTTCTCCCTCTCCACCCGCGCTTGCGGGGGGAGAGGGTCGGGGTGAGGGGGGCATGCGCCACGAGATGGGGAGGGGAGAATCGCTCCCTGCGCCCGTCCGCCCAACGCCGGCCGCCTGCCCGGACCGCCGCGCCGCGTCCGGTGCGCAGGTGACCGTCCTCCCGGCCCTGTGGTCCGGCGCGGCGCGGCTCGCGGCCCCCGGGCTGCGGCTGCTGCTGGCCCGGCGCGCCCGGCGCGGCAAGGAGATCGCGACACGGCTCGCCGAGCGGCGCGGAATCGATCCCACGCCTCGCCCGCCCGGCCCGCTGATCTGGCTGCACGCGGCGAGCGTGGGCGAAAGCGTCTCGGTGCTGCCGGTGGTGGCGGCGCTGGCGGCGGAGGGGGCTTCGGTGCTGCTCACCACCGGCACCGTCACCTCTGCGAGCCTGCTGGCGCGGCGGTTGCCCGAACTCGGGCTGGAGGCGCGGGTGCGGCATCGCTTTGCCCCGCTCGACGTGCCGGGCTGGGCGGCCCGGTTCCTGGACCACTGGCGGCCCGACGCGGCAGGGTTCGTGGAGAGCGAGATCTGGCCCAATCTGCTGGCCGCGTGCGGGAAGCGGGGGATTCCGGTCATGCTGCTGAACGCCCGGCTGTCGCCGCGCAGCTTCGCCCGCTGGCGGCGTGTGCCGGGTTTCGCGCGTCAGGTGCTGGGCGGGTTCGCCGCTATTGCCGCGCAAAGTGCGGCCGATGCCGACCGGTTGCGTCGGCTGGGCGCCAACAGGGTCAGTGCCCCCGGCAACCTCAAATTCGCCGCCCCCGACCTGCCGGCCGATCCGGCCGAGTTGGCGCGCTGGCGGGCGGCGCTGGCCGGGCGGCCGGTGTGGCTCGCGGCCAGCACCCATCCGGGGGAGGAGGGGCTGGTGGCCGCCGCGCACCGCACCCTCGCGGCGGCTTTCCCCGGGCTGGTGACGATCCTGGTGCCGCGCCATCCCGAGCGCGGTCCCGCGATCGCCGCAGTGCTGGGGGCCGGTGGGCTGGGCGCCGGCGCGTTGGGCCCCGGCGCGTTGGGCCCCGGCGCGTTGGGCCCCGGCGCGTTGGGCCCCGACGCCTTGGGTCCGGGTGGGCTGGGTAGCATCGCGGTCGCGCGCCGTGCCCTGGGCGAGGGGCCGCCGGCGGGCGGGATCTGGCTTGCCGACACCCTGGGAGACCTTGGCCTGTGGTACCGCCTGGCGCCGATCGTGCTGGTGGGGCGCAGCCTGCTGGCTCCGGGCGGCGGGCAGAATCCGCTGGAGCCGGCGCGGCTCGGCTGCGCGGTCGCGGTGGGACCGCACACCGGCAACTTCGCCGAGCCGATGGCGCGGCTGGCCGCGGCGGGGGCGGTGACGACGGTAGCGGACGCGGCGGGACTTGCCGGCTTCGTGGCGGAGATGCTGCGCGATCCGGCGGCGCGGGCGGCGATGGGCACGCGGGCGGCGGCGGCGGCGCGCGGGGCCGACGACCTGCCGGCGCAGTTGGCGACGGCGCTGCTGGGGATGATGCGGGGGCGGTCGGGCGAAACGGAAGCGTCGGGGGGCGCGCGCGGCGGGGATGCATGTGCCGGAGACCCCCACCCCGAAGACCCGCGCGCGACAGCGGCGGCCGCTCCGTCCGGCCCGGGCTGACATGCCGCGCGCGCCTGGTTTCTGGGCCGCGGACGGGGGAGGGCGCCTGCCCGCGCTGCTCGCTCCTCTGCTGGCGCCGCTGTCCGCCGCCGTTGCCGCCGCCACGGCCCGCCGGGTCGCCCGGCCGGGATGGCACGCCCCGGTGCCGGTCGTCTGCGTGGGCAACGCCACGGTCGGCGGGGCGGGCAAGACCACGGTGGCGCTCGACCTCGTTGCCCGGCTGGCTGAGGCGGGACGCACGCCGCATGTCCTCCTGCGCGGCTACGGCGGCGCCGCGCGCGGGGTGCGGCGCGTGGCAGCGGAGGACACCGCGGCGCTGGTCGGTGACGAGGCGCTGCTGCTCGCCGCGCTCGCCCCCACCTGGGTCGGGGCCGATCGCGCCGTAGCCGCCCGCGCCGCCTGCGCCGCCGGCGCCGGCGTGCTGGTGATGGACGACGGGCTGCAAAACCCCGGCCTGCGCAAGGACCTGTCGCTGCTGGTGATCGACGGCGGCTTCGGCTTCGGCAACGCTCGCGTGCTGCCGGCGGGGCCGTTGCGCGAACCGGTCGCCGCCGCCGCCGCCCGCTGCGCCGCGGCCGTGCTGATCGGGCAGGATCGGCACGCCGCCGTCGCCGCCCTGCCGCCTGGCCTGCCGATCCTGCGCGCGCGCCTGATGCCTGGCCCCGAGGCGGCGGCGCTCGCCGGCCAGCGTGTCTTCGCCTTCGCCGGGATCGCGCGACCCGAGAAGTTCTTCACCTCCCTTCGCGAGGTGGGCGCGGTGCTGGCGGGCAGCGAGTCCTTCCCCGACCATCACGCGTTCGCCCCGCGCACGACGGCGCGCCTGCTGGCCCGCGCGGTGCGGCTTGGCGCGGTGCCGGTGACGACGGCGAAGGACGCGGTACGCCTGCCGCCCGAGGTACGCGCGGAGGTGCGGGTGCTCGGGGTGCGGCTGGCCTGGGAGGAACCCGCGGCGCTCGCGGCCCTGCTGGCCCGGCTCGCACCGGGATAGGCCCGACCGCGGCGCGCGCGGCGCGGACGCTCGGCGCGGGACCTCGGCGCTGGCGCTGGGCGCGGACTCTGGGCGCGGGGTCTCGGCGCGGGGTCTGGGCGGTTGCCCCCTTGGCGCCCCGCCGGTATGTCTGCCCGCGGTTTTTGCCCCCGGCGCCCGCCGCCGGATACCCGGAAAGCTGTCCGCCCCCATGGCCCGCATCGTGATGAAATTCGGCGGCACGTCGGTCGCCGACCTCGACCGCATCCGCGCCGTCGCCGCCCGGGTCAAGCGCGCGCACGATGCCGGCGACGAGGTCGCGGTCGTCGTCTCCGCCATGGCCGGCACCACCAACCAGCTCGTCGGCTGGTGCCAGGCGCTGTCGCCGCTGCACGACGCGCGCGAATACGACGTCGTGGTGGCGACCGGCGAACAGGTGACTACCGGCCTGCTCGCGATCGCGTTGCAGGAACTCGGCGTCGAAGCCCGCTCCTGGCAGGGCTGGCAGATCCCGATCCGCACCGACAACGCGCACGGCAAGGCCCGCATCGCCGCCATCGAGGGCGCCGAGCTGATCCGGCGCATGCAGGCGGGCCAGGTCGCCGTGATCTCGGGCTTCCAGGGCATCGCGCCCACCGGGCGGATCACCACGCTCGGGCGCGGCGGGTCGGATACTTCGGCGGTGGCCCTCGCCGCGGCGCTCGGCGCCGAGCGCTGCGACATCTACACCGACGTCGACGGCATCTACACCACCGATCCGCGGATCGTGCCGAAAGCCCGCAAGCTGGCGAAAATCAGCTATGAGGAAATGCTGGAACTCGCCTCGGTCGGCGCCAAAGTACTGCAGACGCGCAGCGTCGAGCTGGCGATGAACGAACATGTCCGGGTCCGCGTGCTGTCGAGCTTCGGCGACGGCCCGGACAGCCCCACCGCCGGCACCCTGGTTGTCGATGAGGATGAGATCGTGGAAAAAGAGACCGTCTCCGGCATCGCCTATTCCCGCGACGAGGCGAAGATCACGCTCCGCCGCGTGCCGGACCGGCCGGGGATCGCCGCCACCGTGTTCGGCGCGCTCGCCGACAAGGCGATCAACGTCGACATGATCGTGCAGAACACCGCCGCCGACGGCACCACCGACATGACCTTCACCGTCGGCAAGGCGGATCTCGCGCGCGCGCAGGCGGCGCTCGGCACGCTCGCTCCGCAGATCGGCTTCGCCGAGCTGCTGACCGATCCCGATGTCGCCAAGATCAGCGTCGTCGGCGTCGGCATGCGCAGCCACGTCGGCGTCGCCAACACCATGTTCCGCGCGCTCGCCGACAAGGCGATCAACATCGAGGTCATTTCCACCAGCGAAATCAAGGTCAGCGTGCTGATCGCCGCCGAATACACCGAACTCGCGGTCCGCGCCCTGCACACCGCCTACGGTCTCGATGCCGGCTGACCTCCCCAGCACCGCCGAGGTGCACGCCCGCGCCAGGCTCGACCAATTGTGGGCGCGCGGCACCGCATTCCTCGGCTGCCGCTTCGCGATCATGGGCGGGGCCATGAGCTGGGTGAGCGAACGCCACCTGGTCTCCGCCATCTCCAACGCCGGCGGCTTCGGCATCATCGCCTGCGGTGCGATGAACCCGGCGCAACTGGAAGCCGAAATCGCCGCCACCCAGGCCCTGACCGATCGCCCGTTCGGCGTGAACCTGATCACCATGCACCCTGCCCTCGACGACCTGGTCCAGGTCTGCCTGGCGGCGAAGGTGGGCCACGTCGTGCTCGCCGGCGGCATCCCGCCCGGCGCGGCGGTGCGCGCGGTGAAGGACGGCGGGGCGAAGCTGATCGCCTTCGCCCCGGCGCTGGTGCTGGCCAAGCGCCTGATGCGCTCCGGCGCCGATGCGATCGTGATCGAGGGATCGGAAGCCGGCGGCCATATCGGCCCCGTCTCGCTCAATGTCCTGGCACAGGAAATCCTGCCCAGCCTGCGCGACGTGCCTGTCTTCGTCGCCGGCGGGCTCGGCCGCGGGGAAGCCATCCTCGCCTACCTCGAAATGGGCGCCGCCGGGGCGCAACTCGGCACCCGATTTGCCGCCGCGACCGAATCGATCGCCCACCCGCGCTTCAAACAGGCCTTCCTCCGCGCCAACGCCCGCGACGCCCTGCCGTCGGTGCAACTCGACCCGCGCTTCCCGGTCATCCCGGTGCGTGGCCTGATCAACGCCGGCACCGAACGCTTCCTCAGTCTCCAAGCCGACGTCGTCCGCCGCTTCCAGGCCGGCGAGGTCGCAAAAGACGCCGCCCAACTCGAAATCGAACACTTCTGGGCCGGCGCCCTGCGCCGCGCCGTCATCGACGGCGATATCGAAACCGGATCGGTCATGGCCGGCCAGTCGGTCGGCATGGTCGACGCCATCCAACCCGTCGCAACGATCCTGGCGGAACTCGTGGGACAAATGGTCGCCGCCCTGGCCGCGCGGGGGTGACGCCGCGTGGCATCCAGCAAGGAAGGCCAGGGGCTCTGCCCCTGGACCCCGCCAAGGGCACGCCCTTGGAACCCTTCCGTTGCTTCCGAGCGGGTATGGGGTTTCGCGGCTTGG
>JABBNW010000362.1 GCA_019352115.1 Pseudomonadota bacterium | reverse complement strand
GTTGCGATATCGTAATATTATTGCCGCTGAAATCGCCTGGGGGCGTCCCGCCAGCGCAGGGGGTCCCCACGGACTGCGCTCGGACCGCGGGGGCCGCAGCAGCAGGCCCGAGCCGCGCACAAGGGCGCCACCGGCACGACGGCCCGGACAGTGCGACGGAATCGCAGCGGTCATTTCCGCGCCCCCTTACCCCCCGTCCCCGCCGGCCGACACCCCCGCCTCCCGCCCCGGGCCCGATCACACGCGGCGCGCACGCGCCTCCCCCCACGCCCGCCGCGCACCCTTTCGGCAAGCTCTCCCCTTCGACATCGCACACGGCGCCCGGGACCCGGTCGCGCCAAATCCCCCGCCCGCGGCCGGGTGGGCTAGCCCTCGGCGCCGGAGGACGCTATGGAACGCCCCGCCGCACGCAGCACCCCCGCCGCCGCGGCAGCCTCGCCCACCCCAGGTCCCGTTCGTCTAGAGGCCCAGGACACCAGCCTTTCACGTTGGTAACACGGGTTCGAATCCCGTACGGGACGCCATTTGCCTCAAGTCATCCGCACCCCCAAGCCGGGGCGCCGAGGAAACCGCCCGGGGCTGACCCGATGACCGAACCGCCGTCCGTCACCGACCCGAGCCTCCGGCTGCACCTGATCCGGCATGGGGAGACGGCGTGGTCGTTGTCCGGCCAGCACACCGGACGGACCGACCTGGCGCTGACCGCCCGGGGCGAGGCGCAGGCAAGCACCCTCGGGCCGCGCCTGAGCGCCATTGCCTTCGCTCACGTCTTCACCAGCCCCGCGCTGCGGGCCCAGCGCACCTGCGCGCTGGCCGCCCCGGGTCCGCCGGCGGCCGTCATCGATCCGGACCTGGCCGAGTGGGACTACGGCGACTACGAGGGCCGGACCTCCAACGATATCCGCAAGGACCGGCCAGGCTGGAACTGCTTCCGCGATGGCTGCCCCGGCGGTGAAAGTCCTGCCGACGTGTCGAACCGTGCCGACCGCCTGATCGCCCGGCTCTGCCGGCTGAGCGGAAACGTTGCGCTGTTCTCGCATGGCGAGTTCGGCTGTAGCCTGGCCGCCCG
Organism: Pseudomonadota bacterium; assembly: GCA_019352115.1. GTDB lineage: Bacteria > Pseudomonadota > Alphaproteobacteria > Acetobacterales > Acetobacteraceae > JAJZVS01. Next base: position 1,974 of record JABBNW010000362.1, on the reverse strand, counting down.
CTGGATCGGATTGGCGATCATGCAGGGCGCCCATTTTCGGCTCGCCACGGCGTCGCTGAGCATCCTCGGCTTCAATCCCAACCAGCCCGGGCTGCGGGTGATCGCGCAGTGGAACGCGACGGAGTAACCTGCCGCCCGCCGCGCCACTTGGATCGACCGGGGGAGAGACCACTGCATGACGGCTTCGATCAGTCCACTTGCCGGCAAGGTCCTTGATCCGTCGCGCCTGCTGGACGTGCCGCGCCTGCTCGCGGCCTATCTCACCGGCCGGCCCGACGTCGCGAACCCGGCGCAGCGCGTCGCGTTCGGGACGTCCGGCCACCGCGGCTCGGCCTTCGACGACAGCTTCAACGAGGCGCATGTGCTGGCGATCAGCCAGGCCATCTGCCAGTACCGGCGCGCAAACGGGATCGACGGGCCGCTCTTCGCTGGCATCGACACCCATGCGCTGTCGCGGCCCGCGCTCGGCACCGCGCTGGAGGTGTTCACCGCCAACGGCGTCGATATCTGTATCGATGCGAACGACGGCACCACGCCGACCCCGGTCATCTCGCATGCGATCCTCACCTACAACCGCGGCCGGACCAGCGGTCTGGCGGACGGGATCGTGCTCAGCCCGTCGCACAACCCGCCTGAGGATGGCGGCTACAAATACAATCCGCCGCATGGCGGCCCGGCCGGGACCGAGGTGACGCGCGCGATCGAGCAAGCCGCCAATGCCCTGCTGGCCGGATCGCTCGCGGACGTGCGGCGCTTGCCCGAGGGCCAGGCGCGCAGATCCGCGCATTGCCACCGGCACGATTATATCGGCCCCTACGTCGCGGACCTCGGCGCCGTCGTGGATATGGCGGCGATCCGCGCGTCCGGGGTCAGGATCGGCATCGATCCGCTGGGCGGCGCGGCGGTGCCGTTCTGGCCGGCGATCATCGATCGCTACGGTATCGCCGCGACGGTGGTCAGCGACGTGGTCGATCCCACGTTCCGCTTCATGACCGCCGACTGGGACGGGCGCATCCGCATGGACTGCTCCTCGGCCTACGCCATGCAGCGGCTGATCGGAATGGCCGGCGCGTACGACGTGGCCTTTGCCAATGACACCGATGCCGACCGGCACGGCATCGTGGCCGGGGCGGGCGGACTGATGAACCCGAACCACTATCTGGCATCCGCGATCGCCTATCTGTTCGCACACCGCCCGGCCTGGGGCGGCGCCGTCGCGGTGGGCAAGACGGCCGTCAGCAGCGGCATCATCGATCGCGTGGTGGCGCGGCTCGGCCGCCGGCTGTTCGAGGTGCCGGTCGGGTTCAAATGGTTCGTCGATGGCCTGCGCGATGGCGCACTCGGCTTCGTCGGCGAGGAGAGCGCCGGGGCGTCGTTCCTGCGCCAGGATGGTTCGGTGTGGACGACGGACAAGGACGGGCTGATCCTCGGCCTGCTCGCCGCCGAGATCACGGCGCGGACCGGCAAAGACCCGGCGGCGGGTTTCGATGCCATCGCGCGAGAGCTTGGGACGCCCTGCTACGCGCGGATCGACGCCCCGGCGAATGCGGCCGAGAAAGCCGTGCTGGCGGCGCTGGCGGCGGACACGCTGGCGATGCAGGACCTGGCCGGCGAGCCGGTCCGTGCCACGTTGACGGCGGCGCCGGGCAATGGCGCACCGCTCGGCGGGGTGAAGGTGGTCGCCGACAACGGCTGGTTCGCCGCGCGGCCGTCCGGCACGGAAGACGTGTACAAGATCTACGCAGAGAGCTTCCGCAGCGAGGACCACCTCAAGCAGATCCAGCAACAGGCCCAAAGCGCGATTGCGGGTCTGTTTGCCTCAGAGCGTGAAAAGCAATCGAACTTGCGAAAGAACGCCCGTTGAAATTGCTCGTCTTTTCGGGCAATTTTGGCGGTTGACGGGCATTCTTTCACAAACTCTCAGCCGGCGTTGCGAATTGACGCCCGTCGCGGTGTGCGGCCGTCACAAGGCCC
>JABBNW010000069.1:15991-19352 GCA_019352115.1 Pseudomonadota bacterium | reverse complement strand
TTTCAGGGGCAGGACTAGCTCTTTGTTTTCAGTGGCCTGCTGGTCCCTGAAATGGAAAGGCATTTCAGGGGCAGGACACTAGGCGGCAGGCCCGCGGGTCCCGCGCAGCTTGGCGAGCGTGCGGGTCAACGTGAGGCTGGGCACGAAGGAGGAGATATCCCCCCCGAGCGCCGCCACTTCCTTGACCAGGCGGGAGGCGATGAACTGGTGGCGTTCGCTCGCCATCAGGAACACGGTCTCCACCCCCGGATCCATGCGGTAGTTCATGCCCGCCATCTGGAATTCGTAGTCGAAATCCGACACCGCGCGCAATCCGCGCACGATCATGGACGCGCCGGCCGCGCGGGCGAAATGCACCAGCAGGCCCTGCATCGGGCGGACCTCGATCACGGTGCCGTTGCGGTCGGCGATGGCGGCGATCTCCGCCTCCACCAGTTCCACCCGCTCCTCCAGGGAGAACATCGGGCCCTTCCCGGTGTTGACTGCCACGCCCACGATCAGCTTGTCGAGCAGCCGGGCGGCGCGGGCGATCACATCGAGGTGCCCGTTCGTCACCGGGTCGAAGGTGCCGGGGTAGAGACCGATCCGGGTGCGGGTCGCCTCAGCCATCGTTGCCGTTCTCCGTTGCCTCCGCGCCGGGAGGCGCCAGGTTGCCGGCCTCGGGGGACAAGCCCGGAGCCGCGTCGCCCGATTGCGGGTCACCAGGCCCCGTATCGCCGGCCGGGCCGTCGCTCGCGGGGCCTTCGTCCTCGCCCTGGTCCAGCACCGGGAACACGCTCGTCACGTGCTCCCCGGCGTTCACCCGGAACAGGGTCACCCCCATCGCCTGGCGTCCGGTGACGCGCACCTGGTCGGCCGGCACCCGGATCAGCCGTCCGGCGTCGGTCACCAGCATCACGTCGTCGCCCGGGCGGGTCGGGAAGGTGGCCGCCACCGCGCCGCCATTTCGCTTGCCCAGGGTGATGTTGGCAATCCCCTGGCCGCCGCGCCCGGCGGTGCGGTACTCGTAGGCGGAGCTGCGCTTGCCGAACCCGCCGGTGGTGACGACGAGCAGGAATTCCTCCTGGCCTTCCAGCTCCGCGAACCGCGCCTCGTCCAGGGTGACGTCGGCGACGGGTTCTTCCTCGCCGTCGCCGTTCGTGGCCTCGGCGGGCGCGGCCTCGGCCGTGTCGTCCTCGCCGGCGGCGCGGCGGCGGACGACGGCGGCGCGCAGATAGGCGGCGCGCTCCTCGGTGCTGACCTCGACATGGCGCAGCACCGACAGGCCCACCACCTCGTCACCGGCGGCGAGGCGGATGCCGCGCACGCCCGAACTGTCGCGCCCGGCGAACACGCGCAGGCTGTCCTCGGTGATCTGGAAGCGGATGCAGCGGCCGTTGCGGGCGGCGAGCAGCACGTCGTCGCCCTCCCGGCAGGTCGCGACCCCGATCAGCCGGTCGCCCTCATCCAGCTTCATGGCGATCAGGCCGGAGGCGCGGACGTTGCGGAAATCGGACAGCCGGTTGCGCCGCACATGGCCCGAGGCGGTGGCGAACACGAGGTGCAGGCTGTCCCACAGCGCCTCGTCCTGCGGCAGCGGCAGCACGGTGGTGATGGTGTCCGAGCCGAGCTCGGGCAGCAGGTTCACGAGCGCCCGGCCCTTCGCCGCCGGCGCGGCTTCCGGCAGCCGCCAGACCTTCTCGCGGAACGCCTTGCCGCCGGAGGAGAAGAACAGCACCCATTGGTGCGTATGGGCATTGAAACTGCGGGTGACGATGTCATCACCCCGAGTGCCCGCCCCGGTGCGCCCGCGCCCGCCGCGGTTTTGCGCGCGGTAGGTCTCCAGCGGCGTGCGCTTGATGAAGCCGTCGCGGGTGATGGTCACCACCATCTGCCCCGGCTCCATCAGGCTTTCGTCGTCCTGGTCGGCGTCGGCTTCCTCGATCGTGGTCAGCCGCGGGCTGGCGAGCACGGCGCGCGCGGCGGTCAGCTCGTCGCGCATCACTTCGAGCCGGCGGATGTGCGAGCCGAGGATCTCCAGCAGGTCGCGGATGCGCTGCGCGACCTCGACCAACTCCTTCTCGACCTTGTCGCGTTCGAGACCGGTGAGGCGTTGCAGGCGCAACTCCAGGATGCCCTCGGCCTGCGCCTCGGTCAGCCGCACGGTGCCGTCGGGGGCGATGATGTTGCCGGGCTCGTCGATCAGCGCCAGCAGCACGCCGACATCCGTCGCCGGCCAGTCGCGCGCCATCAGCGCGGCGCGGGCCGAACGCGGGTCGGAGCTGGCGCGGATGACGCGGATGATCTCGTCGATATTGGCAACCGCGATGCTGAATCCCACCAGCAGATGCGCCCGGTCGCGCGCGCGGCCGAGTTCGTGGCGCGCGCGGCGCAGGATCACGTCCTCGCGGAAGGCGATGAAGCAGAACAGCGCGTCGCGCAGCCCCATCAGCCGCGGCTGGCCCTTGTCCAGCGCCAGCATGTTCACGCCGAAGCCGATCTGCAACTGGGTGAAACGATAGAGCTGGTTCAGCACCACCTCGCCGGTGGCATCGCGCTTGAGTTCGATCACGAGGCGCATCCCCGAGCGGTCGCTCTCGTCGCGGATTTCGCTGATGCCCTCGATCTGCTTGGCGCGGACCAGTTCGGCCATGCGCTCCTGCAAGGTGACCTTGTTCACCTGGTAGGGGATCTCGGTGACGACGATCGCCATGCGGTCGCGGCGGATCTCCTCGATCGTGGCGCGCGCGCGAATGACCAGCGAGCCGCGCCCCGTTTCGAATGCGCTGCGGATGCCGCCGCGGCCGAGCAGGATGCCGCCAGTAGGGAAGTCCGGACCCGGAACGATGCGCAGCAGCGCATCGAGCGTGAGGTCGGGATCGGCGATCAGCGCCAGGGTGGCGTCGATGATCTCCCCGGGATTATGGGTTGGGATGTTGGTCGCCATGCCGACCGCGATGCCGCCGGCGCCGTTGATCAGCAGGTTTGGGAAGCTGGACGGCAGGACCTTGGGTTCTTCCGCCGATTCGTCGTAGTTGGCCTGGAAATCGACGGTGTCCTTGTCGATGTCCTCCAGCATCAGCATCGCCGCCTTGGCGAGGCGCGCTTCGGTGTAGCGCATCGCTGCCGGCGGATCGCCGTCGACCGAGCCGAAATTGCCCTGCCCGTCGATCAGCGGCACCCGCATCGAGAACGACTGCGCCATCCGCACCAGCGCATCGTAGATCGAGGCGTCGCCGTGCGGGTGGTACTTTCCCATCACGTCGCCCACCACGCGGGCGGATTTGCGATAGGGCTTGTCCGGCGTGTTGCCGGCTTCCTGCATCGCGAACAGGATGCGCCGGTGCACCGGCTTCAACCCGTCGCGCGCGTCCGGCAGGGC
>JABBNW010000069.1:0-15981 GCA_019352115.1 Pseudomonadota bacterium | reverse complement strand
GCGCGCGACGATCACGCTCATGGCGTAGTCGAGGTAGGAGCGGCGCATCTCCTCCTCGATGGTCACAGGCATCTGGCCCTCGGGGGGAGGGGGCGGGGTGGTCGGGTCGCTCACCTTGGTTTCGGTCTCCTGGAGGCCGCGCCGGGGGCCGGGCGGGGCTCATGCGGTCCGGCGGTCGTCGGCCGGGCGGGATGGGACGCTTATACAGCGATTCCCGCGGTGCAGCGAGGGGGCGCCGGCACGCCGCCCGAAGCGCCCTTGGCGTGGGGGAAAGACGCGCCGCCCGCGGCCCCTGCCGGCCCCAGGGACCAAGGTCGGGGTCACAAGGTCTCGGGCGCAAGGCCGAGGGGCCCAAGGTGCCGGGCACGAGGTCCGGAACAATCGCGCGCGAGAAGGCCCCGCCGCCGCTCCGTCCGACTATCCCGCGACCGGCGAACCGAGCTAGACAGCGCCCGCCCCTGATCGCCCCGGAGCAGGGATCGTCACGCAGGAGACACCGGACTTTGCAGACCTATCTGGCCGACTCGCCGCGCGACTGCCCGGCGCCTCGTAGCGTGGTGGTGCCGTCGGCCGCCGGGCCCGCCCCGTTTTGCGCCCCCCGCCGCCGCGCCCTGGCCGGCCTGGCGGCGGCCGGTGCCCTGGCAACCCTGCTGGCCGGCTGCGCGGCCAAACCGCCGCCGCCGCTGGCAGTGCGCTCGGGGGCGCCGGTCTATGCCATCGACCTGACCGGCGGAGCGAAGCTGTGCACCGCCCCGCAGCCGCAGCTTGCGGCCGGGAAGACCACCGTGGTCGCCATGCGGGTCGGCAACGACGGCGGCTGGTGCGGGATCCGGCTGATCCAGCCGGGCACCGCAGCCGAGCCGAAGCCCTACGCGGCTGGCCTGCTGCTGGCGCCGGCGTTGCACGGCACCGTGTATATCCACACCGTCGGCGACCTGACCCGGGTCGATTACACGCCGCGCCCGGGTTTCACAGGACCGGACCACTTCACCGTCGCGCTGCTGCCCGGCCACCCGGTGATGAAGGTATCGGTCACGGTCGTCCGCTGAGCCGCCGGCCCCCTGCTCTCGGGGCCGCCGATCCAAGGCCGGCCCGCCGTCCGCATGCCTGGTGGCCGGTCGGAACCGGGATGGTCCAGGGGCGCTGTGCCTCTGGCGCGGCCGGTGGGGACGGACCAAGATGCGCCCAGGCGCACCCCCCGGCCCGAAAGCGAACCGCATGGACGATCCCAGTTTCCTCCCCGCCTGGCGTCTCGCGGCACTGACCCGCACCGGGGAGATCGGCTGCCGGGAACTGCTCGATCACGCCATCGCCCGGATGGAGCGGCTGAACCCGCGCCTCAACGCCGTCGTGGTCCGCGACCTCGAGCGCGCCCGTGCCCGCGCGCACGCTCTGGACCGCGGGTCGCGCACCGACGCGCCGCCGCTGTTCGGCGTGCCGATGACGGTGAAGGAAAGCTTCGACCTCAAAGGCCACCCAACCACCTGGGGCCACAAGGCACGCGCCGGCCACCGGGCGGAGGCGGACGCGCTCGCCGTGCAGCGGCTGGAAGCGGCCGGCGCGGTGGTGTTCGGCAAGACGAACGTGCCCGTGAGCCTGGCCGACTGGCAGAGCTACAACCCGGTCTATGGCGCCGCGTCGAACCCATGGAACACGGCGCATACCCCCGGCGGGTCCTCGGGCGGCGGGGCGGCGGCGACCGCGGCCGGGTTCGGCGCCCTGGAATGCGGCAGCGACATCGGCGGGTCGATCCGGGTGCCGGCGCATTTCTGCGGCCTGTTCGGCCACAAGCCGAGCTGGGGAATCGCCTCGCCGCGCGGCCATTCGCTGGTCGACGCCGCCGCCTTCACCGACATCTCGGTAATCGGCCCGTTGGCGCGCTCGGCCGAGGACCTGCGCCTGGCACTCGATGCAATCGTCGGGCTCGACCCGGCCGACACCGGCCTCGGCTTCACCCTGCCGCCCCCGCGCACCACCCGCCTGTCGGACCTGCGCATCGCGGTCTGGAGCCACGAACCGGGGCAGGCGACCGAGGCCGAGACGACCGGATTGCTCGAAGACCTGGCCCGCCATCTCCAATCCGAAGGCGCCGAGGTATCGCATATCGCGCGCCCCGACATCGACGTGACGGAGGCCTGGCACCTCTACCTCACCCTGCTCGACGCGGCGATGTCGGGCCGGCTGACGGAGGAGGCGCTGGCGAAACGCCGCTCCATGCAGGCCGCGCTGCGGGCGGACGACGGCAGCGCCGACGCGGTCATGCTGCGCGCGGTCGATCTGCCGCATCGCACCTGGCTGAAGCTGCACGAGCGGCGCCACCAGCTGCGCCGGGTCTGGGGCAGCTTCTTCCGCCAGTGGGACGTGCTGCTCTGCCCCGCCTTCGCCCGCCCCGCCCTGCCGCACATGCAGCAGGGCGAGACCTGGGAACGGCAGGTCACCATCGACGGTCACGCGATCCCCTACAACGACATGCTGTTCTGGCCTGGCCTGACCGGCGCCTTCCACCTGCCGGCCTCGGTCGCGCCGCTCGGCCTGTCGCATGAGGGGCTGCCGATCGGGGTGCAGATCGTGGGACCGTACGGCGGCGACCGCACCACCATCGCGGTGGCGCATCTTCTGGAACAAAGCTGGCGCGGCTTCGTCCCGCCGCCGGGATGGAGCTGAGCCGATGCGCATCCTGGTCCTCGGCGCCGGCGGAATCGGCGGCTATTTCGGCGGCCGGCTTGCCGAGGCCGGCGCCGATGTCACCTTCCTGGTCCGCCCGCGCCGCGCCGCGCAGCTTGCCGCCGCCGGGCTGATGGTAAAAAGCCCGCACGGGGACTTCACCCGGCCGGTCCGCACGATCGCCGCCGAGGCGCTGGCCGGCGACGGGCGCTACGACCTCGTGCTGCTGACCTGCAAGGCCTACGACCTCGATGCGGCGATCGCGGCCATCGCCCCCGCGGTTGCCGGCGGGGCCGCGGTGCTGCCGATGCTGAACGGGCTGCGCCACCTCGATCGGCTGGACGCCGCGTTCGGCGCCGCGCAGGTGCTGGGCGGGCTGTGCCACATCGCCGCGACCCTGACCGCGGACGGCGAGGTGCGCCACCTCAACAAGCTGCACGCGCTGACCCTGGGGCCGCGCCAGCCGGGCCAGGCGGCGCTGGTCGCCGCCTTCGCCGCCGTCGCCGAACCGGCCGGCTTCGAGCTGCGGATCAGCGCGGACCCGCTGCAGGACATGTGGGAGAAATTCGTCCTGCTCGCCACCATGGCCGGCATGACATGCCTGATGCGCGGCAACGTCGGCCAGATCATGCAGGCCGACGACGGCGACGCCTTGATGAACGAAGCCCTTGCCGAGGCGGACGCGACCGCCGCCGCCGCCGGCCATGCGTCCCGCCCAGCCCGGCTTGCCGCGGCACGGGCAACCCTTACCGAACGCGGTTCGTCCTTCGCCGCCTCGATGCTGCGCGACGTCGAACGCGGCGGGCCCACCGAAGCCGCCCATGTGGTGGGCGACATGCTGGCCCGGGCGCGCGCGGCCGGCCAGCCCGCGCCGCTGCTGCGCACCGCCTGGTGCCACTTGCAGACCTACGACGCCCGCCAGGCGGCAGTCCCACCGTCGGCGGCGGCGTCGTAAGCAAGGCAACGCCGAAGGGGCAGAGCCCCTGGCCTTCTGTGGCGGACGCGCCGCCGCGTTGCGCCGCTTCGCCCGCGAGGATAAGCCGCTGCCCGACCTGACTGAGCGGAACGACGGTGCGCCGTGGCGGTTGCCGGTTTTCTGATGAAGCGTCCGCTGCCGCGGCGGCCTGAACGCCGCCGGCTCGGCCCGTCCGCCGCGCTTTCCGCGCTGCTCCACCTCGGGCTGCTGGTGGCGATCGTCCTGTTCGCGCGCCACCGGGTGGAGGCGCCGCAGTGGCTGCCGCCGCCCTCGGTGCGGATGGTGTTCCAGGGCGGGGGGAAGGGTCCCAATTCGGTGCCCAACAAGGCGCCGCGCGCCGCGCACCGGCTTGCCTCGCCGCGGCCCCTGCCGTCGGGGCCGGTCGCACCGGCCCCGCGCCCGCCGCCGGTGCCCGCTGCCCGGCCGCGCGCGGCTCCGCCTGGCCCTGTCGTGCCGCCTCGCGCCCCGCCGGCGCCCGCGCCGCCGGCGGCGCGCGTCGTGCCGAGGCCGTCGCCGCCGGTGCCCGTCCTGCCCGCGCCATCGCCCCGCGCCGCGCCGGCACCCGCGGTGCCCCTGAGCCGCCCGGCGCCCGCCGCAACCCTGCCGCTGCCGCCGCTACGGCCCGCACCCCCGCCTCGGCCCGCGCCTCGCGTGGCCGAGCCTCGGGCGGCCGCGCCGCCGCTCCGCTTTCCCGCGCCGATGCCCTTCTCGCTCGGCACGACCAGCCCGACGGCGGCGCATCCCGCGCCCGCCCGTGCCCGACCGCCGGGCCGCGGCGTCGATCTGTCGTTCGCCACCCGCGGGGCCGGGGCGACCCGGCTCAGCATCAATGGCCTGCTCGACCGCGACGGCGTTGGCCCGGACTGGGCCAACGCGTTCCGTGCCTGGCTCGATCGTCACTCCTACTACCCGCGCGATGCCGGCGCGTTCGGCGAGCAGGGCGAGGTCGTCGTCACGTTCGTGGTGGCCAAGGACGGGCGGGTGAGCGCGTTGCAACTGGTCGACAGTTCCGGCCATCCGTTGCTCGACACCGCGGCCCTGGCGATGTTCCGCGACGCCACCCTGCCGCCGTTGCCGCCGCAGGACGGCGCGCGCCTGCCGGTGCGCTTCACCATGCGCTACGTGATCGTCCCGCCCTGAAGCGCGCCTGGCCTTCGGTGGGGAAGGGGCCTCAGGCGGCCTCGGCGCGCAGCACCAGCCGCCCGGTCACCTGGCCGGCGCGCAGCCGCATCAGGGCGTCGTTGGCCTGGTTCTGCGGCACCGTGGTGACCGGGATCGGCGGCAACGATCCATCCTGCGCCAGCTTGACCAGCTCGCGCAGCTCCTTCGGGCTGCCGACGTAGCTGCCGCGCACGGTCAGCGCGCGGATCGCCATCAGCGGCAGCGGCAGCATCAGTTCGCCGCCGAACAATCCGACCTGCACGAGCCTCCCGCCCTTGCGCAATGCGTCGAAGGCGAAACGGGCCGTTTGCGTGCCGTTCACCAGATCGACAACCGCCAGCACCGGCCCGCCGGCCGCTGCCATGATGCGCTGCGCGACATCCGCGCCGTTGCCGTCGACCACCTGGGTCGCGCCTTCCTTAAGCGCCGCCTGGCGCTTGTCCGCGCTGATGTCGACCACGATGATGTTGCGGTGCTGCAACGCGCGCAGCACGGCGATCGCGTTCATCCCCAATCCGCCGGCGCCGACCAGCACGATCGGCTCGTCGGGCGGTAGCGGCATCACCTTGCGGATGGCGGAATAGACGGTGATGCCCGAGCAGGCATAGGTCGCGGCGATGGCGGGATCGAGCGCGCCGGGATCGACCAGGTGGCGCGGGTGCGGCGCCACCACATGGGTGCCGTAGCCGCCGTTCTGATAGACGCCGAGGCTGCGCTGATGCAGGCACATGTTGTCCTCGTCGGACCGGCAGGCTTCGCAGATGCCGCAGCCGACCCAGGGGAAGACGATGCGCAGGTCGCCGGGTTTCACCCCGGTCGCGTCCGGTCCGAGCTTGACCACCCGGCCGACGATCTCGTGGCCCATGGCGAGCGGCAGGGTGACGCCGCGGTCCTTGAGCGACATCTTCTTGCCGCCGCCCACGTCGTAATAGCCTTCCCAGATATGCAGGTCGGAGTGGCAGACGCCGCAATGGGTGACTTCGAGCAGAACCTCGGTGCCCTTGGGCTCCGGGGTCGGGAGTTCGATTTCCTGGAGCGGGGCTCCGTTCTCGACGACGGCCCAGGCGCGCATGGGGTTTCCTCCGGCTGGCGTGTGTGTGGGGGCAGGGATAGCGTGGCGGCAGGTGGGGTCAAGCCGGCGGTGTGGCGCGGCGGCCCGGGGCGCGGGGCGGGTCAGGCGGCGGCCCGGCACGCCGCCAGGCTGCGGCGCTGGCGCCCGTCGGCATCGAAATTCTCCGCCGCCAGCCAGCGCGCGAACCCGTCCCGCAGCGCCGGCCATTCGCTGTCGATGATGGAGAACCAGGCGGTGTCGCGGTTGCGGCCCTTGGTGACCACCGCCTGGCGGAACAGCCCGTCGTAACGAAACCCCAATCGCTCCGCCGCCGCGCGGGAGGGCGCGTTCAGGCTGTCGCACTTCCATTCGTAGCGCCGGTAACCAAGCTCGTCGAAGGCGCGCCGCAGCATCAGGAACATCGCCTCGGTCGCCGCCGGCGTGCGTTGCAGCGGCCGCGCGAAATTAAGGCCGCCCACCTCGATGCAGCCGTTGCCGCGATCGATGCGCATGTAGGCCGCGACCCCGACGGCCTGGCCGGTGCGGCGATCGACGATGGCATGGTACATCGGATCGGTTCGCCCGGCGATCGAGCCCAGCCACGCCAGGTACGCGCCCCGGTCGGCCGGCCGCTCGTACGGCAGGTAGGTCCAATGCCCGTCCGGATCGGCCGCGCTCGCCGCGGCCAGCGCCGCGCCGTGGCTTGCGGGATCGAGCGGCTCCACCGTGCAGAACCGCCCGACCATCGGGCTGGCCGGCGGCAGCGGGCGCGGCGACCAGCCGGGCACCGGCGCGCCGACCTGGTTGGCGAAACGATCGTTCGGGTCGGCCATTCCTATCCCTCCGCCGGGTCGCGCGCCTCGAACCCGGGGCGCGGCACCAGGCCCATGAGCACGCGGCCGAAGCCGCCGTCGCAACAGACATCCTCGCCGTTCACGTACCCGGCCCGGTCGGAGGCCAGGAACGCGACCACATCGGCGATATCGCCCGTGGTGGCGACCCGGCGCAGCGGCACGATGCCGGCGCGGCGTTCGGCCACCTCGGGGATGCGGTAATAGGCATCGGTCATCGGCGTGCGCACAAGCCCCGGGCTCACCACGTTGCTGCGCACGCCCGACGGCCCCCACTCCAGCGCCAGTTGCTGCGACAGCATCACGACCCCGGCCTTGCTCACCGAATACGCCCCCGACCACGGCTGCGGATGCCGTCCGGCGATCGAGGCCACGTGCACCAGCGCGCCCGCCTTGCGCTCCAGCATCTGCCGTCCGAACGCCTTGGCAACCAGGAAATAGCCGGTCAGGTTCACCGACATCAGCCGGTTCCATTCCTCCAGGGTCAGGGTCGCGATCGGTCCGGGCCGCAGCAGCCCGGCGTTGTTCACGAGCACCTGGCAGGCGCCGAGGTCGCGCGCGGTGCGGTCGGCAGCGGCGGCGACATCTTCCGGGTCCGTCACGTCGCAGCGCATTGCGGTCGCCGCCGCGCCGCGGGTGCGCAGCGCCGCCGCCGTCTCCTCGCAGGAAGGCAGATCGCGATCGAGCAGCACGAGCCGCGCCCCCGCGTCGGCCAGCCCGCCGGCGATCGCGCGGCCAAGCCCGCCGCCGGCCCCGGTGACGACCGCGATGCGCCCCGCGAGCCCGAGCCAGGTGTCTGTCTGCGCCATGGTGTGCACTCCCTTTTGCGGCCCTTCGCCGGGCCTTTGCCGGCCGTCGGCGGTGCGGGAGCGCGCGTGCGGCCCCCGGGTGGTGCAGTCCGCGCACACGGCCCGGCAATGGGCGGGCTCAAGCACGATGGGTCGGATCAGGGACGGCGCGTCTTCGGCCGGGTGCGCGGCGGCCTCGGGCCGCGATCCGGGTGGCCTAACACGCGCGCGGAGCGCGGCCTAGAGGGCGGTTGTCGCGTCTGCGGCCACCGGCTGCGCCGCCATGCCCGCCGGGTCGGCGATCCCCCGCGCGGCGCGCGGGCAGACGTCGAGCCCGCGATCCGTTGTCATTGCCCGGCCGTTCCGGAAAATCCGGCGCCCCGGCGGGCGGCGGGACTGCGGGCGGCGGGACTGTCGAGCAGCGGCAGCCGCGCCGCCGCCCCGGCGAACGCCGCCCAGGGGTCCCCGCGTTGCCGGGCCAGCCGGCCGGGCACCGTGCGCAGGGTGAAGGCGGCCGGGTCGAGCCGGGCCGTCACCTCCCGCCAGGCCAGCCTGGTGGCCACGGTGGCGCCGGGCCGGGCGCGCGGGGAGAAGGACGCGACCGCGGTCGCGCCCGGTCCGTTGCGCAGCCAGTCGATCAGGATGCGCCCGGTGCGCGCGGTCTTCGCAACGGTCGTGACGAAACGATCGGGCGCGTCGTGCGCCGCCAGGGTCGCGAAGCCGTGGCAGAAATCATGCACCGCGTCCCACTCCGCCTGCGGGACGAGCGGCACGACGAGGTGCAGCCCCTGGCCGCCGGTGGTGCGGCAGAATGCGACCAGTCCCAGCCGGTGCAGGCGCCGGCGCAGATCCTGCGCCGCCGCGACGACGGCCGCGAACGGAACGCCGGCGCCGGGGTCGAGGTCGAAGACCAGGCGGTCGGGATGCGCCGGATCGGCTTCGGGGGCGCCCCAGGCGTGCAGCTCGACCGCCGTGATCTGCGCCATCGCGACCAGCCCGTCCGCGTCGTCGATCGCGAGGTAGGGATGGCCCTGGGCCTGCCCCGCCCGCACCGCGGCGGGCAGGCCGGCGTGGGCGTGCTTCTGGAAGAAATGCGGGCCGTCGATCCCCCCGGGGCAGCGCACGACCGCGAGCGGCCGGGCGGCGATCTCGGGCAACGCCGCGGCGGCGACCGCGCGCCAGTACTCCGCGAGGTCGCGCTTGGTGATGCCGGGCCACAGCATCCGGTCGGGATGGGTAAGCGCGAGTTCCGCCGTCGTGCCGGGCGCGGGGGTCGGTTCGGCGGGATCCGCGGTCGATTTCCGGGCGGAACCGGGCGGTCCCGACATCGCCGTTCTCCTTGGTCATGGCCGCGCAGAGATCGAACGATGGGCCCCTCGCAGCTGCGATCAAGCCGGCGCGCGAACACATCCCGCGGACCAGGTGCCTGCCGCAGCAGGCGGCGCTTGCAACGCCAGGGACGGATCGGGTGAAGGTCAATGAGGCAGCTTCGATGCCCCGTCCGCAGCGCGCCGGCGCGCGACGCAACGCTCCGCCTGCAGTGGCCGTCGCGGCGGACAGATGGTGGGTGCGACAGGGATTGAACCTGTGACCCCCGCCGTGTGAAGGCGATGCTCTCCCGCTGAGCTACGCACCCATCCAACGGCGGCGGACATAGGCCGCTCCCGCCCGGTGGTCAACCGGCCGCCCGCCTTTCACACCCACCCCGGCGTCACGCGGCTCCGCCCCCGATCCGTGCATTTGTAACCCTGGCTTAACCGCCGCGGCCCTATGCCGACACAATGCGTGCGTCGGCCCGGCGTCCACGCTAGGGTAAGCGGAACCGGGCGCAGAAGGATACCAGCCGATCCCAACGCTCATGCCGCGCCGTCGCCCCGTCGCGTCCCGGCCCGTTCGGTCGTTCGATCCGCCGGCGGGACCGACGATTCTCGCTGCCCCCCGCGCCGGCCCCGGCCTCGCGGAGTTGCTGCGCATCCAGACCCGCATCTTGCGCGACATGGCCGCCGGCCAGAAAGCGCAGCCGCTGGCCGAGCAGCTCTGCCATCTGGTCCGCCACCACGCGCCCGGGCGAATCGCCTGGCTGATGCGCCTGGGGCCGGACGGGCTGCTGCGCCCGGTCGCGCTCGCCGGCGCCCCGGACGGGATGGCCGCGGCGCTCGACGGCCTGGCGCCCGGGGCGCACAACGGCTCCTGCGCCGCGGCCGTGCAGGGCGGCCAGCCGGTCCTGGTGGGGGATACCAGCACCGACTCGCGCTGGACCAGCCGGCGCGACTTCGTCGCGACCTTTGGCATCCGCGCCTGCTGGTCCTATCCGGTCTTCCAGGGATCGCGGCCGATCGGCACCTTCGCGCTCGCGGGCGCCACGCCCGGCGTGCCGGGGCCGGCGCTGCTTCGCCTGCTGGAACAGGCCGCGGCGATCGCCGGCAGCCTGCTGCAACTGCTCGACCTGCAGGACGAGCAGCACCGTCAGTCGGTGCGCCTCCGGCGGTTGAGCGGCTTCAACGCCATGCTGGCGCAGGTCAACCAGCTTGCATCCGGCCGCCCCGACGAAGCGACCCTCTATGCCGGCACCTGCCGTATCGCGGTGGCCCAGGCCGGGCTGCGGCTCGCCTGGATCGGCGCGCCGGATGCGGCGGGCGTGTTCCACCCGGCCGCTGCGTCCGGCGCCGTCGACTTCCTGAAGGAGGTGTTCGTCTCCGGCGATCCCGCGCTGCCGGAAGGGCGCGGCCTGTCCGGCACCGCCTGGCGCGAGCGGCGCACCGTGGTGCGCCAGCGCTTCGCGCTCGACAACATGCTGACGCCGTGGCTGCAAGCGGCGGGCCGGCACGGGCTCGGCGCCGGCGCCGCGCTGCCGCTTATGCTGCGCGGCGCGCCCCGGGCGATCCTGCACGTCTATGCCGGGGAGGAAGGCATCCTCGACGGCGAACTGCTCGCCCTGCTCGAAGAACTGGCGATCGATGTCGGCCGCGCGCTGGAGGCGCTCGACCAGCAGCGCGATCTCGACCGGCTGCAGGCGCTGCATACCGCGCTGCTGACCGAGGGCGAAATCCTGCTCGCCGCGCGCAGCGAAACCGAAATCCTGCACAGGACCTGCGCCCAGCTCGGCACCAGCACCTTGTTCCATGTCACCTGCATCGCCCGGCCGGATGCGGAGGGCGTGTTCCAGGTGCTCGCCGGCGCCGGACCCGGAATGGCGCAGCTCGCGTGCCAGCGCCTCGCGCTCGATGACGATCCGCCGTCCCTCATGGCCCTCGCCTGGCGCGACGGCGGGGTGCGCGTGCGGAACGACCTGCATACCGATCCCGATCTTGCCCGCTACCGCGACATGCTCGTCCGCGACGGCTGGCAGGCGGCCGCGGTGGTGCCGATCCTGCGCGGCGGGGTGCGGGTCGCCGTGCTGCTGCTCGGCTCCCCGCACGCGGGGCTGTTCACCCCCGACGTGCTCGCGCTCTGCGAACGCATCGCCCAACTGCTCGGCCGCGGCCTCGACGAACTCGACCTCAAGGAAGCGCTGGAACAGGAACGCAGTCGCCAGTTCCATCTGGCCCGCCACGATCCGCTCACCGGCCTGCCCAACCGGCTGCTGTTCGAGGAGCATCTCGGCCGCGCGCTGGCCCGCGCGGAGCGCCGCGGCACCCCGCTCGCCGTGTGCCTCGTCGACCTCGATGATTTCAAGCCGGTGAACGACAGCTTCGGCCACCACGCGGGCGACGTCATCCTGCGCCAGGCTGCCCTGCGCCTGCACGACAGCATGCGCCGCTCCGACCTCGTCGCGCGGCTCGGCGGGGACGAGTTCGTCCTGGCGATCGAGGATCTCGGCACCATCGAGGCGCTGCCCGGCCTGCTCGAACGCCTGTCGGAGACGATCGCGGCGCCGTTCGCGCTGGAGGGCGGCAGCGTACGGGTCGGCCTCAGCGTCGGCGTCGCCGTGTTCCCCGACGACGGGGCGGACCCCGACATCCTGTTGCGCCGCGCCGACGCCGCGCTCTACGCCGCCAAGGCACGCAAAGCGGTGCGGGAGGCGAACTGGCAGCGCTGGACCGCCGACCTCGCCCAGGAGCATACCCCGGTCCAGGCGCTCGACGATCCGTATGGCGCCGAGGCGACCCGGCTGCTTGCCGCCACCACCGCCGTCTGGCCCGCGGTCACCGCCGCCTTCATGGACGATTTCTACCGCGGCCTCGCCCGCCAGCCGCTCGCCGCGCCGATCCTGGACGCCCTTGCCCCGGCGGAGGTGGCGCGGCTCAAGACCCGGCAGGCTGCCCACCTGCTCCGGCTCATGGACCCGGCGGCGGACCGGGAAACCCTGCATCGCCAGGCGCGGATCGTGGGCGAGGTGCACGCGCTGGTCGGCGTGGACGGCGCGCTGATGATCCAGGCGATCGCGATCTATCAGGCGCGTCTGGCCGACCGGCTGGCTGCGCAGCCGCTGCGCCCGATCGACCGCCAGCACCTGATCTCGATCGCGAGTGCGCGGCTGCAGGAAGACATGGCCGTGCAGATGGAGGCGCGGAACGCCACCATCGCCGCCTATTTCGACGTGCTGCTGCGCCGCCCGCTGCGCTCCGACGCGCCCTGGGTGGATGCGGCGCAGGCGCGGCTCGATGCGCTCGCGGGGCTGCCCGGCGTCCTGGCCGCCGGGCTGCTGCGCCCGGACGCCGACGGCCGCTTCCAGGTGCTGGCAAGCAGCAGCGCCGTCGGCCTGTCCTTCTCCCGCATCCGCGAAGCGAGCGAAATCGTGCCGATGCTCGATCCGGCGCGGCCGGAAGGGCAGGGGCTGCTCGCCGAAGCCTGGCGCAGCGGGGAGATCGTGGTCGCCGCCAATTTCCAGACCGATCCGCGCACGGCGCCCTGGCATTCGGTGGCGGTCCGCTTCGGGGTGCGCAGCGGGGCCGTGATGCCGGTGCGCGACGCCGACGACCGTCCGGTCGCGGCCCTGATCCTGCTCGGCGCGGTGCCCGCCCAATTCGCTTCCATGTGGATGCGCCACTTCTGCCTCGGGATGGCGCAAAGCCTCGCCCTGCTCTGGCGGCAGCGGCGCGGCGCGGCGCAGCAGGCGGTGGTGGTCCCGGAGACGAAGGCGGCAGCCTGGCGGCGGCGGTTGTTTTCCGGCGGCTTGCGGCTGGAGTACCAGCCGCTGGTCGACCTGCGCAGCGGCCGCCTGGTCAAGGCGGAAGCCCTGGCGCGGCTGGAACAGGACGATGGCACGATCGTCGGCCCGGCGCAGTTCCTGCCCGTGCTCGGCGCGCGCGACCTCGACGAGCTGTTCCGCCTCGGCATCGCCGAAGCGCTGCGCCAGGCGGCGCAGTGGGAGGCAGGCGGGCTCACGCTCGGCGTGTCGGTGAACCTCACGCCCTCCACCCTGGTCCGCCCGGACTGCGCGAGCTGGGTGCGCCAGGCGCTGCGCGACGCCCCGGTGGCGGCGGGGCGGCTGTCGCTGGAAGTCACCGAGGACCAGGTGCTCGGTGACACCGACGACGCCACCGCGGTAACCCTCGCCGCACTGGCCCGGCTCGGCGTGACCCTGGCCATGGACGACCTCGGTTCCGGCTACAGCAGCCTGCAACGGCTGCGCGCACTGCCGTTCCGCTCCGCGAAACTCGACCAGGGGCTGCTGCGCGGCGTGTTCCGTGCGCCGGGGCGCACCATCAGCTTCATCGGCGCGCTGGTGCAACTCTGCCGCGACCTCGAAATCGAGGTGGTGGTCGAAGGGCTGGAAAGCGCCGACACGGTGGAAGCCGCGGCGGTGCTGGGCGCGGACGTCGGGCAGGGCTTCGCACTTGGCCGGCCGATGGCGCCCGAAGCCATCCCCGAATGGGCGCGCAGCTTCATCTGGACGGTGGACCCGCAGACGCCGCGCACGATGCTCGGCGCACTGGCAACGGCATGGCGCGGCAACCACCTCGGCGACAACATGAACGGACCCGCGGAAAGCTGCCCGATGGCCCGCTTCCTGGAATCCCAGGGTCTCGGTGGCAGCAAACTCTCCCGCGCCCACGCGGCCCTGCACGTGCTTGCCGCCAGGGACGGCCTCACCAGTCAGCGCTACCGCTCGGCCGCCGCCCGGTTTCAACTCGCCCTCGCGCGATTGGCGACCGTTGCGGAGTGAGGGGGGGAAGCAGGGCCAGAGGCGCTGCCCAGGCGCTGCCCCCTGGGCTCCCCCTGGCCTTGGGCCTACAGCGCCCCCCCGCGCCGTCCGGCGGCGGCGGCGAGGCGCAGGCGCAGGGCGTTGAGTTTGATGAAGCCCTGGGCGTCGAACTGGTCGTAGGCGCCCTGGTCGTCCTCGAAGGTGACGGTTTTCATCGAGTAGAGGCTGTTCGGGCTTTCCCGCCCGATGCAGGTGACGTTGCCTTTGTAGAGTTTCATCCGCACCCGGCCGCTGACCGATTGCTGGCTGGTGTCGATCAGGGCTTGCAGCATCCGGCGTTCCGGGCTGAACCAGAAGCCGTTGTAGATCATTTCCGCGTAGCGCGGCATGAGCTGGTCCTTGAGGTGCGCGGCCTCGCGATCCAGGGTGATGCTTTCGATCGCGCGGTGGGCGGCGAGCAGGATGGTTCCGCCCGGGGTTTCATAGACGCCGCGCGATTTCATGCCGACGAAACGGTTCTCTACCAGATCGAGCCGGCCGATGCCGTTCGCCTTGCCGAGCGCGTTCAGTTGCGTCAGCAGCGCGGCGGGGGACAAGGTGACGCCGTCGATCGCGACCGGGTCGCCGTGCGCGAAATCGATGCTGATGACGGTCGGTTGGTCGGGCGCGTCTTCCGGGCGGATGGTGCGCTGATAGACGATCTCGTCCGCCTCGATCGCCGGGTCCTCCAGGATTTTACCCTCGGACGACGAATGCAGCAGGTTGGCATCGACGCTGAACGGGGCTTCGCCGCGCTTGTCGCGCGCGATCGGGATCTGGTGCGCCTCGGCGAATTCCAGCAGCCGGGTGCGGCTGGTGAGGTCCCATTCGCGCCAGGGCGCGATGATGGTGATGTCCGGTTTCAGGGCGTAGTAACTCAGTTCGAAACGGACCTGGTCGTTGCCCTTGCCGGTGGCGCCGTGCGCGACGGCGTCGGCGCCGGTGGCTTCCGCGATCTCGATCTGGCGTTGCGCGATCAGCGGGCGCGCGATCGAGGTGCCGAGCAGGTACTGGCCCTCGTACAGCGCATTGGCGCGGAACATCGGGAAGACGAAGTCGCGCACGAAGGTCTCGCGCAGGTCGTCGATGAAGATCTCCTTCACCCCGGCCTGTTCGGCCTTGCGGCGGGCGGGTTCGAGTTCCTCGCCCTGGCCGAGGTCGGCGGTGAAGGTGACCACCTCGCAGCCGTAGGTGACCTGCAGCCAGCGCAGGATGACGCTGGTATCGAGCCCGCCGGAATAGGCGAGCACCACTTTCTTCACGTTCTTCCTGGCCATGCCGGAACCCTTTCGCCGCTGCGGCGCGGGAGTAGCGCCCTGCGGGCAGGACGTGCAAGGGACGACGCCCCGCGCCGGCGGCCGGGGAGCGCTTACCCGACCGGCGGGTGGTATTGCGGGGCTTCGGCCCGGTCGAACATGCCGTAGTCGCGCACGATGCGCACCACCCGTCGCCGGCCGGGGGCTGGCTCGGGCGGCCCTGGCACGGCCGGCGGGGCGCGCCAGAAGCTCAGCGCCAGGCCCTTGCCTGGGGTGGAGATACTGTCGAACCGGTCCCAGCGGACCAGCGCGCCCGCCGCGTCCGCCGGCGGCCCGGCGCCGAGCGTGGCGTCGGGGCCTTCCGCCAGCAGGGCGGCCTTGGCCTGCCCGGTGACGGTCGCGTCGAACCGCTGCTGTGCCAACCCGACCCCTGGCGGTGGCGCGCTGTCGGTCGCCACTTCGCCCACCCGCAGCCGGTAGTCCTGGAACACCCGCGCCCGCCCGTCTGCCTGCACTGCGTGATGGTGGCCCTGGGAGCGCCAGCGGATCAGCGCCTTTTCGTCGCTCCAGGTGGAGAGCGACACGAGCCAGCCGGGCCTTGTGCGGCTGGCGAAGCGTTCGTTGTCGAGGAAGCCCTCGATCTGCTCCAGCTCCGGCTTCAGCGCGCTGGCGTGCGCCAGGTAGGCGTCCCAGGCTTCGGGCTTCGGCTGCACTTCGAAGATGACGACGAACATCGGGCGGTCTCCCTCGGGGTCAGGCAGATCGGGCGCAGCACGTTCCACAGCCGCGGAGCGGTCGCCAGCAATTCCGCCATATCCGGCTGCGCCAGGAAATAGGCGAGCTCGATGCCGTACGGCACCAGGTCCGGCCCCATCCGCACCAGCCAGCCGTAGCCGCGGGGCAGCAGGCGCAGCGGCTTCTTGGGCCGCGCGCGCAGCCTGCGGGCGGGCTCCGGATCGGCCGGCGTCCCGTCTTCCGACACCGCATTCTCCGGCGTCGCATTGTCCGGCGCGGGCGTAGGTTCGGCGGGGCGGCGGATGCGCGCCACCGGATGGGCGGCGATGAGGGCGAAGCGCTCGGCGGCCTCCGTCAGGCGGTTCCAGATCC